>JBJOKY010000399.1:0-4200 GCA_046045865.1 Pseudomonadota bacterium
CCGCACGCTCGATCACCTCGGGGGAAAACTTCGGGGACTTCCTCATGTTGGCTCCATTCTCAATCGAAGGAGCCTCCTCAAAAACCGGGGCGGTTCAGTGAGCGTCACCGCGGCCAGTGTGCAGGATCGCGACGGCGCAGTCGACGTCGTGGCGCGGGCCTGCGCCAAGGTGCCCGGACTCAAGAAGCTGTACACCGACGCCGCCTATGGCGGGCAATGCGCCTTGACTATCGACAAGACGCACGGCCTGAGCGTGGAAGTGGTACGCCATCCCGGCAACCGCAGCACGGGCACCTGGCAAAGCGCACAGCAACCCCTGTGGTCCGACAACGTGCCCAGCGGCTTTGTCGTGCAAGCCAAGCGCTGGGTGGTCGAACGCACCCACGCCTGGAACGAATGCGCGCGCAGGCTTATCGCTCACCATGATCGGTCCACTTGGGCCCCAGTCGCATGGGTCTGGCTTACCGAAGCGCGTATCCTCGCAACCAGACTGGCTCGGTAAAACATTTCGGGGACACGCCTCTCAGGCGTCGCGACGCGCCCGGCTGGCGGCCGCGTTGGTGTCGCGGCGCTGCTCGCGCAGCATGTACAGGTACAGGCTCTCGACCTTCTCGCGTGCCCAGGGTGTCCTGCGCAGCAGCTTCAGGCTGGAGCTGATGCTGGGGTCGTGCGTGAAGCAGCGCAGCGGCACCTGCACGCCCAGCTCGTGCCAGCCGAAGTGCTCGACCAGGGCCTCGAGCATGGCCTGCAGCGTCACGCCGTGCAGCGGGTTGCGTGGCTGGGCGGGCGGTGGTGGTGCGGTGGCGGCGGGCGTGGCACCGGCCGGGCGGATACCTGCGGTGTCGTTGTCGGGGGGGGCGTCAGGGCGGAGTGGGCTCGGCATGGGCCGATTCTGGCCTGCCGCGCCTGGCAGGGGGCCTGTTCAGCGGCTGTCGGCGCGCAGGCGGTCGAGCTCGCCCTGCATGGAGCCGGTGATCTGGCCGTACATCTGCAACTGCTTGCTCATGGCGCGCAGCCGGTCGGAGATGCGCGTGGCCAGCGCCACCATCAGCCGGGCGGCCACGCGCGGGTTCTCGTCGAGCAGGCGCTCCAGCCCCACGCGCGACAGGCCGGCAGCCTGCACCGGCGAGTTGGCGGTGCAGCTGGCCGAGCGCGGCGCACCGTCGAGCAACGCCATCTCGCCGATGATGCTGCCCGGTCCGAGCACGGCCACGGCGATCGAGTCCGGCCCGTTGGGCAGACCGGTGTCGACCGAGACCCAGCCGTCCAGCACCAGCAGCATGTAGCTGGAATGGCTCTCGTCACCCTCGCGGAACAGCGTGCTGCCGTCGGGGTAGTAGACCAGCTGCATCTGCGACACGACCACGGCACATTCGGCCGGTTCGAGCTGGCGCACGGCCTGGGGGGTACGCAGCAGCTCGGCGGCCCGCTGGGCCATGACCGGGTTCTCGATCAGCGGACGCTGGCGCGGCAGCGTGCCGGTGGTGGGGTTCGTGGACATGCGACGAAGTTATCAGGTTCGGCCGGTGTCGGCCATCCAGACAGCTGCCGGTACAACACCGCGCCGGTCGCAGCGCGCCGGCGGGTGCGACATATTGCCTGCCGCACTGCCGTGGCGCGCTGCGCGCTGCCGCCCCCGTGTCAGGCGCGCGGCGGGATGGCCAGGCCGCGCTGCACCGCCGGGCGCGCCTTGAAGGCGGCGACCACGCGCGCCACCTCGGCGAAGTCGGCGTAGCCGACCAGTTCGCCCGCGCCGTAGAAAGCCACCAGATTGTTCACCCAGGGCCAGATCGCGATGTCGGCGATCGAGTAGTCGGCGCCCATCAGCCAGTCGCGCCCGGCCAGGCGCTGGTCCAGCACCTTGAGCAGGCGGCGCGATTCGGCCACGTAGCGGTCGCGCGGGCGCTTGTCCTCGTAGTCCTTGCCGGCGAACTTGTGGAAGAAACCCAGCTGGCCGAACATGGGCCCGACACCGCCCATCTGGAACATCAGCCACTGCAGCGTCTCGTAGCGCGTGGCCGGGTCGGCGCTGAGGAAGCGGCCGGTCTTCTCGGCCAGGTAGACCAGGATGGCGCCCGACTCGAACAGCGCCAGCGGTCGCCCGCCCGGGCCGTCGGGGTCGAGGATGGCCGGGATCTTGTTGTTCGGGTTGAGCGACAGGAACTCGGGCGTGAGCTGGTCGTTGCTGTCGAAGCGCACCAGATGCGCCTCGTAGGGCAGGTCGGACTCCTCGAGCAGGATGGACACCTTCACGCCGTTGGGTGTGGGCAGCGAATACAGCTGCAGGCGATCGGGCCGGGCCGGCGGCCACTTGCGGGTGATGGGGTAGGCGGACAGGTCGGTCATGTCGTAATGTATGCCGCCATGAACCACCTGCCCAGGCTGCGTGTCGGCCAGCCCATCACGCCCGACCAGTTCGACGAGCTCAGCGACGAGCAGCTGCTGCGCCTCGTGCCCAAGGCCTACCGCGAGTTCTTTCCCGGCAAGGACTTCTGTGCCGACGGCCATTTCTACCTGCACGACGGCACGGCCTGGAGCTTCTACCGCGGCGGTTTCCTGGACGAGTGAGCGGCGCGCCCGGAGGCGCGAGGCGGTATCAGGCAGCGCGGCGCCACGGGCCGCCAGGCAGCAGGGCGTGATGGATGTGCCGCATGTCAACGCCGGGCACAGCGTCATGCCCCCGGCCGCACCCGCTCGAAACGCTGCTCGTTCACCACCCGGCCCCACTGCGCACCAGCGCCCTGGTGCGTCAGACGGAAGCCGGCGGCCTCGTACAGGTGCCGCGCCGCGTCCAGCCCCGCGAAGGTGTGGAGCACCGTGCGGCCGTAGCCTTGTGCGTCGACGAAGTCCATCGCCGCCTGCAGCAGCGCTCGCCCGGCGCCCTGGCCGCGCAGCGCGTCCGACACGATGAACCAGCGCAGGTGCGCGCCGGCCTCGTCATGGCCGTGCAGGCCGTCGATGGCGATCGAGCCCTCGATGCGCCCGTCGCACTGCGTCACCAGCCACAGGCCGTCGCGGGTGGTGTCCAGGTGCTCGCAGAAGTCCGTCAGCTCGCGCGCCATCCGGGCCTCGAAGGGCAGGCCGAAGCCGGCGTGGCGGGCGTAGTAGCTGGCGTGCAGCTCGGTGACGCGGCCGATGCAGCCAGG
Source organism: Pseudomonadota bacterium (assembly GCA_046045865.1). GTDB lineage: Bacteria > Pseudomonadota > Gammaproteobacteria > Burkholderiales > Burkholderiaceae_C > Sphaerotilus. The sequence goes on from JBJOKY010000399.1 coordinate 3,147, forward strand.
GGTGTAGCGCGTGATGATCTCGGTGTGCATGGATGTGTCGGTCCGGTTCTGTCGTGTCTGGGCGTGCCGGGAGCGGCTGCGAGCCTGGCGACTTGACGTTGTCGGTGGGAGGGATTGGAATACCACGGCCTCGCCACCCCCGAACAACAAGTCAGGATCTCGCCATGAGCCAGGACTTCGGCAGCGAAATGCCCCGCGCCCACAGCCACGCGGTACCGCATCGACCGCCTGCGCGGTATCTGGTGGTCATCGAGTCGGGCGGCTACATGGTGGCACGCCTGTTCAAGGCCACGCGCGAGCAGGTGGCCGAGTTCGACGCCGGCACCGAGGAAGCCGCGCAGATGACCTTCGGCCTGGTGCCGGTGCGCGGCGCCCAGGCGCCCGAGTGGGATCACGCGCTGGTCGGGCACAGCGAGCTGGAGCGCCGCGAGGCCGATGTGTACTCGCTGGCGGTCTGATACTTGCTTGACGCGGGCGGCCGCCGGGGTCGTGCCCGGCGTCAGCTGGCCAGCGCCTTGGCGATGCGGTGCCTGTCCACCCTGGGCTTGGGCACGTTGACATCGAACCACTGCCGCACGTTCTCCTCCAGCCCGATGCCGTGCATGTAGTTGTAGATGGCCTTCTTGAGGCCCGTGCCCAGGGCGTCGTGGTCGGTGCCGGTGGGGTCGATGAAGCCGATGTCGTTCTTCGCGAAGGTGCGCCCGGGCGGCAGCTCGGGCAGGGGGACGAGCTGCACGCCGTAGTCCTGCGGGTTCTGGCCGACGGGGCTGTGCACGGTGCAGGCGAAGCGGTGGAAGAAGCCGCTCTGGATGCAGCCGGCGGCGAAGAGCTGACGCACGTACTCCAGTGCGTCGACCGTGTCCTGCAACGTCTGGGTGGGGAAGCCGTACATCAGGTAGGCGTGCACCAGGATGCCGGCGTCGCTGAAGGCTTTCGTCACGCGCGCCACCTGGTCCACGCTGACGCCCTTCTTCATCAGGTCGAGCAGGCGGTCGCTGGCCACTTCCAGGCCGCCGCTGATGGCGATGCAGCCGCTGTCGGCCAGGGCCTGGCA
>JBJOKY010000088.1:0-30763 GCA_046045865.1 Pseudomonadota bacterium
TCCGATCATCGACCACGTCTCCAGCCGCAGCGGCGTGAAGCTGCAGCTCAAGATCGGCCGCACCTCGGCGGACACCACGGCCTACGTGCTGGCCAACGAAGTGGAATTCGTGTTCTCCAACCACCTGTTCAGCCCCGAGCGCGACCATCTGGGCTGGCGGGTGTTCGGCCGGCGCGACGCGCCGCCCATCCGCAGCCAGATCGTGGTGCCGGCCGATTCGCCCATCCAGAAGCTGGACCAGCTGGCCAACCTGGTAGTGAGCTTCCCGGGGCCGGAGGCGACCGTGGCCTACAAGTTCTCCTACGCCCAGTTGCTGGGGCGCAACATCCCGGTGCAGGTGGTGTTCGGCGGCAACGCCGACGGCGCCATGGCGCAGCTGACCAGCGGCAAGGTCAAGGCCACCGGCACGACCTCGCAGCTTTCGGAAGGCTGGATGAAGCGCGAGGGCAAGGCGCTCAGGGTGCTGTGGCAGTCCGAGCCCTTGCTGGACCTGGCGCTCATGGCGTCGCGCAACGTGCCGGACAAGGACCTGCAGGCCGTCAGCCGCGCCTTCTTCGAGATGGCCCGCGACCCGGATGGCCGGCGCGTGCTGGCCGCTGCGGCCGAGATGGTCAAGCTGCCTGCCGGCACGGCCTTCGTGCCGGCCACCAGCGCCGAATACGCCGGCTACCGCAACTTCTACCAGACCGCGCCGGCCAGCCTGCGCTGAGCAGCGGCGTTTTGCAGCGAGGGCTGTCGTGTCCACCCTGATCCGTGCGCTGACCCGGCTGCTGCCGTCCTCGCTCACCAACCGGGTCTATGCGCTGTACGGCCTGACCCTGCTGGGTTTCGTGGCCGGCGCGCTGGGCTTCTTCGTCCAGTACCAGGTGCTCGGCCAGATCGAGGACACCGAGGCCGCGTCGGTCATGCTGATCGAGGTCGCGGCCCAGGCGGTGCAGGACAGCGTGGTGATCGGCGACTACGACACCGTGCGCAAGATCCTGGAAAAGGGCGTGAACGGGTCGGTCTTCCGCTCCGCCTCCTTCATCGACCTGTCGGGCGGACGCATCGACGTCGGCGCGCGCGTCCCGGCGCAGGGTGCGCCACCGCAATGGCTGCAGCACTGGGTGCAGACGCAGCTGGACGACATCAACCGTCCGGTCAGTGTGGGCGGGCACGACTACGGCGTGCTGCGGCTGCATTTCGACACCCTGGGCGTGGCCAACGAGATCTGGGTCATGTCGAAGATGGTGGCCGGCGTGGGCGCGGCCAGCCTGGTCGCCGGTTTGCTGGTCATCCGCATCCTGCTCACGCGCTGGCTGGGCGGCCTGGACCGTCTGCGCGACCTGGTCGAGGGTCTGGGCACCGGGCGCATGCACGCCGGCACGCTGGTGCTGGACGATGCGCCCAGCGAGATCCGCCGCGTCGTCGAGATGTTCAACCGCACCACCGTGCTGCTGCAGGAGCGCGAGGCCAGCCGGCGCGCCCTGGACGACCAGAAGTTCGCCCTGGACCAGCACGCCATCGTCAGCATCACCGATCCGCAGGGCGTGATCACCTACGCCAACGACCACTTCTGCCGCATCAGCGGCTACAGCCGCGAGGAACTGGTGGGGCGCGACCACGCCCTGGTCAACGCCAGCTACCACCCGCGCGAGTTCTTCGACGACCTGTGGCGCACGGTCACCGCCGGGCGGGTCTGGAACGGCGAGATGTGCAACCGGCGCCGTTCGGGCGCGCTGTTCTGGGTCAATGCCACCATCGTGCCGCTGCTGGGCGAGGACGGCCGGCCGCAGCAGTACATCGCCATCCGCACCGACATCACCGACCGCAAGCTCGTCGAGCAGCAACTGGCCGCGCAGCGTGCCTTCTTCGAGCGCATCAGCGAGGCCCTGGGCGAAGGCCTGTACGTGCAGGACCGCGAGGGTCGCTGCACCTACATGAATGCCGAAGCCGAGCGGCTGCTGGGCTGGCCGCGCGCCGAGTTCCTGGGCCGCTCGGTGCGCGAGGCGATCTACCCGCGTTCGGCCAGCGGCGAACTCGTCTCGGCGCAGGACTGCCCCATCGTGCAGGCCGTGCAGCGCGACGGCGAGGCGCACCTGGACGACCAGGTGTTCCAGCGCCGCGACGGCAGCACCTTTCCGGTCGTGCTGGTGTCCAAGACGATCTATACGCCTGACGGCCAGCCCGACGGCACGGTAGTTGCGTTCCAGGACATCACCGTGCGCAAGGAGGCCCAGGCCGCCATCCTGCAGGCCAAGGAGGCCGCCGAGCAGGCCAGCCGCGTCAAGAGCGACTTCCTGGCCAACATGAGCCACGAGATCCGCACACCCATGAACGGCATCATCGGCATGACCGACCTCGCGCTGGACACCGAGCTGACCGACGAGCAGCGCGAATACCTGGGCCTGGTGAAGACCTCGGCCGACGCGCTGCTGGACATCGTCAACGACATCCTCGACTTCTCCAAGATCGAGGCCGGCCGCATGGACATCGAGCGCATCGAGTTCGACCTCGAGCAGTTGCTGCGCGAGACGATCAAGGCGCTGGCCATCCGCGCGCACGAGAAGAACCTCGAGCTGCTGCTGCAGGTCGATCCGGCCGTGCCGCGGCTGGTCGTGGGCGACCCGGGCCGACTGCGCCAGGTGCTGGTCAACCTGGTCGGCAACGCGATCAAGTTCACCGAGACCGGCGAGGTCGAGCTGTGTGTCGCACCGCCGCCCGCTGGCGCGAGCAGCACCGGCACGCTGCATTTCAGCGTGCGCGACACCGGCATCGGCATTGCCGCCGACAAGCGCCAGGCGGTGTTCGAATCCTTCACCCAGGCCGACAGCTCGACCACGCGCCATTACGGCGGCACCGGCCTGGGGCTGACGATCTCGTCGCAGCTGGTGCGGCTGATGGGCGGGCGCATCGACCTGGCCAGCGAGGTGGGCGCGGGCAGCACCTTCCACTTCGCGCTTGACCTGCCGGCCGGTGCGCCGCGCCAGGGCGACGCACCGCGCTGCGCCGACCTGTCCGCAGGCCTGGCCGGGCTGCGCGTGCTGGTGGTGGACGACAACGTCACCAAGCGGCACCTGCTCGGGCAGATGCTGAGCCAGTGGCAGATGCTGCCGACCACGGTGGCCCACGCCAGCGCCGCCCTGCACGAGCTGCAGGGCGCCCGCGCCGCCGCCGCGCCCTACGCGCTGGCGCTGCTGGACCTGCAGATGCCCGGCATGGACGGCTTCGAGCTGGCCGAACGCATCCGCCGCGATCACCCCGACCAGGTGGCCACGATCATGATGCTCACCTCGGAAGGCCAGCGCGGTCACGCCGCACGCTGCCGTGAACTGGGCGTTGCGAGCTACCTGCTGAAGCCCGTCGTGCGCAGCGAACTGCTCGACAGCATCCTGCATGCGCTCGGCATGGCTCCGGTCTCCGGCACACGGCCGGTCCAGCGGCACCCGCTGCGCGAGGCGCGGCGCCGGCTGAGGCTGCTGCTGGCCGAGGACAACGCGGTCAACCAGACCCTGGCCGTACGGCTGCTGACCAACCTGGGGCATGCCGTCAGCGTGGCCGACGACGGTGTCGACGCCGTGCGGCTGTGGCAGGACGGGGACGGCTACGACGCCATCCTGATGGACGTCGACATGCCGCAGATGAACGGCTTCGAGGCCAGCGCGCGCATCCGCCAGCTCGAGCAGCAGGCCGGCGCGGGCGCGCGCATCCCCATCATCGCGATGACGGCCCACGCCATGCGCGGCGCGCGCGAGGAGTGCCTGCGCCACGGCATGGACGCCTACCTGACCAAGCCCATCGACACCGATGCCTTGTGGCAGGAGCTGGACGGCCTGGCGCAGGATGGGCAGGCCGTTGCGTCCGAGCAACGGCCCGTCATGCCACCCGAGCTGGCGCAGGACACGCCGCCTGCCGTCGTGGCCGACTTCGCCCGTGCGCGCCAGACCATGGACGGCGATCTGGCGCTGTTCGACGAGCTGGCGCAGATGTGCCTGCGCGACGTGCCGGCGCAGCTGGCACTGGCGCACGACAGCCTGGCGCAGGCCGACCCGCTGGCCTTGCGCGAGGCGGCCCACGCCATCAAGGGCATGGTCAGCATGTTCGGTGCCGACCGTACCGAGCGCGCCGCCGCGGCGCTCGAGAAGCTCGCCCCGGACCTGCCGCGCGCGGCTGGTGCACTGGCGGAGCTCGACCATGCGGTCGGCGAGTTCATGACTGCACTGCACAACCACAGGTGGTAAGGGCAGCGGTTGCTGCCGTGACCGTTCGGGCAGAAAAAAGCCCAGATGCAGCAGGCATCCGGGCTTGATCTTGGCGGAAAGGGTGGGATTCGAACCCACGGTACATTAAAAATGTACACGGGATTTCGAGTCCCGCGCATTCGACCACTCTGCCACCTTTCCTGATGTGTCGCGCTGTGGTCGCGAGCCATGCATTATAGCGGCTCGCAGCGCGTTTTCCGAGCCCGATCAGGCGCCGAGCACAGATTTCCCGTTCAGGTACGGTCGCAGGGCCACCGGCACGTTGATGCTGCCGTCGGCGTTCTGGTGGTTCTCGAGCACTGCCACCAGGGCGCGACCCACCGCCAGACCCGAGCCGTTGAGCGTGTGCACCAGCTCGTTCCTGCCCTGCGCGTTCTTGTAGCGCGTCTGCATGCGCCGGGCCTGGAAGGCCTCGCAGTTGCTGCACGAGCTGATCTCGCGGTAGGTGTCCTGTGCCGGCAGCCAGACCTCCAGATCGTAGGTCTTCGTGGCGCCGAAGCCCATGTCGCCGCTGCACAACAGCACCACGCGGTAGGGTAGCTCGAGCTTTTGCAGGATGGCCTCGGCATGGCCGACCATGTCCTGCAGCGCTGCATTGCTCTGCTCGGGCATGGTGACCTGCACCATCTCGACCTTGTCGAACTGGTGCTGGCGGATCATGCCGCGCGTGTCGCGTCCGGCCGAGCCGGCCTCGGAACGGAAGCACGGGCTGTGTGCGGTGAGCCTGATGGGCAGCTGGTCGGCCGCCAGCACCGATTCGCGCACGCTGTTGGTGAGCGAGATCTCCGACGTCGAGATGAGGTACTGCTCGGGCTGCGTCTCGTCGCCGCCGCGCGTGACCCAGAACATGTCCTCCTTGAACTTGGGCAGCTGGCCCGTGCCTTCCAGCACCTCGCGGTTGACGATGTAGGGCGTGTAGCACTCGGTGTAGCCGTGGGCGAAGCGCGAGCCCGCGAGCTTGGTGCCGACCTCGAAATCCAGGCCCAGCTTCGCGCCCAGGTCGACGTGGTCCTTGACCTTGAATTCGTAGCTCCTGGGCTTACCCCAGCGCCTGACCTCGACGTTGCCGGTCTCGTCCGAGCCCACCGGCACGTCGTCCTGCGGCAGGTTGGGCAGCTGCATCAACAGCGTGCCAAGCTCGCCCTGCAGCGCATCGAGCCGCTCGGCGCTGCGCTTGAGCTCGTCGGCCAGGCCGCCGACCTCGGCCATCAGGGCGCTGGCATCCTCGCCTTTCGACTTGGCCTGGCCGACCTGCCTGCTGATCTGGTTGCGCCGGGCCTGCAACTCCTCGGTGCGGGTCTGGATGGTCTTGCGTTCATCCTCCAGCGCGCGGAAGCGCGCCACGTCGAGGTAGGGCTGCGGCGACTTGCGGCGCTCCAGCTTGGCGACGACGCCGTCGAGGTCCTTGCGCAGGGTGTTGATGTCGAGCATGGTGAAAGGTGTCCGTGATGGTCTGGTGGGCGGGCAGAGCTGGGCGGCACATGGCGCGGGCCCGCGTGGCGATCGGCACAGGGCCGGCGCTGCGGCACCGGCATGCAGGGTGAGGTCAGCGGCGAGCGCCCGTGCGGGCGCTCGACCGCACGGGCGTCAACTTCGGACGTCGGTGCCGGGGTCGGCCAGGCCGACCTCGGCCATGGCGCGGTCGCCCAGACCCTTGGGCAGGGGGAACTCGATGTGCTCCTCCACACCGGCCATCTTGCGCACGGCCAGGGCGCCGAGCTCGCGCAGCCGCGTGATCACCTGGTCGACCAGCAGCTCGGGCGCCGAGGCGCCGGCCGTCAGGCCGACGCGGCGCTCGCCGGTCAGCCACTCGGGCTGCAGCTCGCCGGCGTTGTCGATCATGTAGGCCGGCGTGCCCAGGCGCTGGGCGACCTCGCGCAGGCGGTTGCTGTTGGAGCTGGTCGGGCTGCCGACGACGATGACCACGTCGACCTCGCCGGCCAGCACCTTGACCGCGTCCTGGCGATTCTGCGTGGCGTAGCAGATGTCCTGCTGCTTGGGCTCGCGCACCAGCGGGAAGCGCTGCTTGATGGCCGCCAGCATGGCGCGCGTGTCGTCCACCGACAGCGTGGTCTGCGTCACCACGGCCACGCGGGCCGGGTCGCGCAGGGCGACGCGCCCGACATCGGCCTCTTCCTCGACCAGGTGGATGCCCTCGCTCAGCTGGCCCATCGTGCCCTCGACCTCAGGGTGCCCCTTGTGACCGATCATGATGAACTCGAAACCCTCGCGCGCCAGCTTGGCCACCTCGATGTGCACCTTGGTGACCAGCGGGCAGGTGGCGTCGAAGATCTGGAAGCCGCGCTCGGCGGCCTCGACGCGCACCGCCTTGCTCACGCCGTGGGCGCTGAACACCAGGGTCGCGCCGGGCGGCACCTCGGCCAGATCCTCGATGAAGATCGCGCCCTTGGCCTTAAGGTCGTTCACCACGAAGGTGTTGTGCACGATCTCGTGGCGCACGTAGATGGGTGCGCCGAAACGCGCGATGGCGCGCTCGACGATCTCGATGGCGCGATCCACCCCGGCGCAGAAGCCGCGTGGCTGGGCAAGCAGCACCTCGTCGATGCGGGTAGCGGCCGTGCCGGGCGTGGCCGCAGCGATGTCGGCACCGGCCATCACAACACCCCGATCAGCTGCACCTCGAAGCTCAGCGGCTGGCCGGCCAGGGGGTGGTTGAAGTCGAACACCGCCCAGTCCTCGTCGGCGGGGCCGAGCTCGCGTACCACGCCGGCAAAGCTGCCGCGCCCGTCGGGCGTCGGGAACTGCACCACGTCGCCCACGCTGTACTGCTCGTGCGGATCGCCGTGTTCACGCAGCAGCCCGAGCTTGACGCGCTGCACCAGCTCGGGGTTGCGCTCGCCGAAGGCCGCACCGGCGGGCAGGGCGATGGTGGTGTGTGTGCCTTCCTCCAGCCCGATCAGGCGTGCCTCGATGGCGGGCGCGAGCTCGCCCGAGCCGAGTGTGAGCGTGGCCGGCTGGTCGGCGAAGGTGTTGACGATGTCCTTGCCGTCGGGCCCGGCCAGACGGTAGTGCAAGGTCAGAAAGGAAGCCGCTTGAACCTGGGGCACGGATGGATCCTGTTATCGCTAGACTGCCGCGATTTTAGTTGCGGCCGCCCCCATGAAAGACCTGCCTGCCGCCCTGCGCCCCAGAGAAAAGCTGCTGGCCCACGGCGCGGGCGCCCTGGCCGATGCCGAACTGCTGGCCCTGCTGCTGCGCACGGGCTACCAGGGCGTGCACGTGCTGACCATGGCGCAGCACGTGCTGGACCACTTCGGCGGCATCGCCGGCCTGCTGCGCGCCGACGCCAAGGCGCTGCTGGCCGTCAAGGGCCTGGGCGGCTCGGCCAAGCGCGCCGAGCTGCTGGCTGTGCTGGAGCTGGCACGCCGCGCCCTGGCCGCCCGGCTGGCCGAGCGCCCGGTGTTCGAGACGCCCGACGCGGTGCGCGACTACCTCAGGCTGCAGCTGGCCGAGCTGGGCCACGAGGTCTTCGCCGTGATGTTCCTGGACGCGCAGCACCGGCTGCTGGCCTACGAGCAGATGTTCCGTGGCACGCTGACCCAGACCTCGGTCTACCCGCGCGAGGTGCTCAAGCGCGCGCTCGACCTGGGCGCGGCGGCCGTGGTGCTGGCGCACAACCACCCCTCGGGCGTGGCCGAACCGTCACGCGCCGACGAGTTCCTGACCCAGCAGCTCAAGAACGCGCTGGCCTTCGTCGACGTGCGTGTGCTCGACCACATGGTGGTCGGGCGCGAGGCGGTCGTGTCCTTTGCCGAGCGGGGCCTGCTGTGAGCCGTCGCCCCCATGCCTTCAGCACGCACGACCTTGCCGAGCTGAAGAAGCTGTGGCGCAAGCACCACCAGGAGCAGCTGCGCCTGGCCAGGCTGGCGCAGGAGCGCGCCCAGGCCGAAGCCGCCGAACGCGCCCGCCTGGCCGCCGTGCGGCGCGAACTGAGCGACGCCGACCGCGAGCTGTTCGCCCGCAGCGTCGGTCCGGTCGTCGCCCTGGCGGCCGAGCAGCGCGCCCTGACCCGCCGCCCGCCGCCACAGCCCGAACCGCGCCAGCGCCTGCTGGACGAGGCGCAGGTGCTGCGCGACGCGCTGTCCGACGAGTTCGATCCGATGACGCTGCTGGAGACCGACGACGAGCTGGCCTGGCGGCGCGACGGCATCGGCGTGGAGGTGATGGCCAAGCTGCGTGGCGGTGCCTGGGTGGTGCAGGGGCAGGTCGACCTGCACGGGCGCACGCGCGCCGAGGCACGGCTGGAGCTGGCGGCCTTCCTGCTGCACGCGGCCAGGCAGGGCTGGCGCTGCGTGCGCGTGGTGCACGGCAAGGGCCTGGGGTCGCCCGGGCGCCAGCCGGTGCTCAAGGGCAAGGTGCGCTCGTGGCTGGTGCAGCGCGACGAGGTGCTGGCCTTCACCCAGGCCCGTGGCCCGGATGGCGGCGCCGGTGCGCTGATCGTGCTGCTGGATTCGAGCCGGCGCACCTCGATCGCGGCCGCGGCCGCGCCGCCGTGAACCCGGGCTGCCGTGTCGTGCCGCCCGGCTAGGCTCAGCGGTTGCGCATCCAGTCGGCGGTGTTGAAGAAGCTGGCGGTGAGCCTTTCGGTCAGCGCAGGCTCGACCTCCAGTTCGACCATGGCCTGGTGCATGCAGGCCATCCACTGGTCGCGCTCCAGGATGCCGATGGCAAAAGGCATGTGGCGCATGCGCAGGCGCGGGTGGCCATAGCGTTCCACGTAGTGCTGCGGCCCGCCCAGCCAGCCGCACAGGAACCAGAACAGCTTGGCGCGCGCCTGCTCCAGCGTGGCGCCGTGCACGGCACGCAGCTCGCGGTAGGCAGGCTCGAGGTCCATCAGGTCGTAGAAACGCTCGACCAGGGCGCGCACGCGCGCCTCGCCGCCGATGAGATCGAAAGGGGTGGAGCCGGCCTGCGGCGCGTCGTCGTCGGTCATGCTGGGTGCGGGGATGTCAGACCAGCTCGCGCAGCCGGGTGGCGAACTGCAGCAGCGCCAGGCTGGCGGCGCTGCCCGGGTAGGTGGCCAGCAGCAGCTGGCGGCGCTGCACGGCCTCGCGCACGGCGTTGTCCAGCGCCACCTCGCCCAGGTAGCGCAGCCGCGGGCGCTGGCCGTCGGGCAGGGTGACGAAGCGGTCGACCACGGTCTGCAACTGCTGCGCCACGGCGCGGCCCTCGCCGCTGCGGCGCGTCTGGTTGACCAGCAGCAGCAGCTGGCGGCGCTGCTGCTGCAGCGCCAGCACCTTGATGGTGGCGTAGGCGTCTGTCATGGCCGTGGGTTCGGGCGTGGCCACGATGAGCACCTCGTCGGCCAGCGACACGGCGTGCAGCACGACATCGGAGATGCCTGCACCGGTGTCGAGCAGCACGTGGTCGAAGCGCGGCGCCACCTCGTCCACCAGCGCCAGCAGCTGCTCGCGCACCTGCGGCGTCAGGCGCGAATACTCGATCAGCCCGGAGCCGGCCAGCAGCACCTGGAAGCCGCCTGGGGCATCGAGCAGCGCCTGCTCCCACGTCGCCTTGCCGCTGAAGACCTCGTGCAGGGTGACCTTGGGCTGCAGGTTGAGCACCACGTCGAGGTTGGCCAGGCCCAGGTCGGCATCGATGACGAGCACGCGTTCGCCCTGGCGCGCCAGCGCGGCGGCCAGGTTGGCGCTGACCAGGGTCTTGCCCACGCCGCCCTTGCCGCTGGTGACGGCCAGTACGCGGCCGCGCCTGCGGCCAGCGGGTGGCACGCTGACCGGGGGCGCCGGTTGCCCGGCGGACGAGGCACCGGCCGCGGCCGGTGGCTTGGGAGGCGGGGTGTTCATGGTGGGGACGCGTTGGAGGGCCGGGCAGGTTCGGCCGGCAGCGGCGTCGGGGCCAGGGTGCCGAGCAGCAGGCCGCGTTCCTCGGCGCTCACCTCGGACTGGGTGGGCGCTTCCAGGCAGGCGCGGTTGCGGCCCTCGGTCTTGGCACGGTAGAGCTGGCGATCGGCCCGTTCCAGCCACAGGTCGCGCGAGGAGCGCACCCACTGCGGCGCGAAGGCCCCGCCGATGCTCACGGTCACGCCGATGGGTTCCTGGCCGGGCAGACTCACGCGCGCAGCCTCGATGCGCTTGCGCACGCGTTCGGCCACGGTCTGGCCGAACGCGGGCATGCAGTTGGGCAGCACGACGGCGAATTCCTCGCCGCCGATGCGCGCCACGGTGTCCATGGGGCGCACGCAGTCCTGCAGCGCCCGGCCGGTGGACTGGATCACGATGTCACCCGTGGCGTGGCCGTGCGTGTCATTGATGCGCTTGAAGAAATCGATGTCCAGGATGAGCAGCAGGGCCGATTCGCCGGCGCGTGCGACGCGGTCGATCTCGCGGTCCAGCGCCGACTCGAACTGGCGGCGGTTCACCAGGCCGGTGAGCGGGTCGCGGCTCGACAACGTGCACAGCCCGTCGACGAGCTGCTGCAGCCACTCGGGCGACCCGGGCACACCGCCGGGCGCCTGGCCAGCGCGCTGCAGCAACTGCAGTGCGGCTTGCAGCTGCAGGCTGCCAGCCTGGATCGGTACCGCAGGGGCGACAGGGCGGTCCGGGGGCGGCGGCGGGTGGGGCATGGGCGGCGGTTGCGGCTGGCCGGATCTGGAACGCCGGCCGTGGACGAGTCTAACCGGCACGCCTGCACGGCCGCGGCGTGGAAAAGCGCTGCTTAGCGGGGCCTGCTTCGCGCCTTGCGCAGGCATCAAGCGGCACACACTGCGAACCGATAACCCGGTCATGGAGCGTGCCGCATCCCGCGCCACACCCTTGCCGACCACCTGCCGCCAGCATGCACAGCGCCCTGATCGCCTCGACCGACGACGCCCAGTCGCGCGAATTCAGCTTCGATGCACGCGACTTCGCCCGGGTGCGCGAACTCATCTACCACCGTGCCGGCATCAGCCTGCACGAGCACAAGCAGGCCATGGTCTACAGCCGGCTGTCGCGCCGCCTGCGCGAGACCGGCCACCGCAGCTTCGGCAGCTATCTGCAGGCGCTGGAGCAGGGGCGCGGTGAATCGGCCGAGATCGAGTGGCAGGAGTTCATCAACTGCCTGACCACCAACCTGACCGCCTTCTTCCGCGAGGAGCACCACTTCCCGCTGCTGACCCAGGCGCTCAAGGAACTGGGCGGCGAACGCGCGCCGCGCATCTGGTGCAACGCCGCCTCGACCGGCGAGGAGCCCTATTCCATCGCCATGTGCGTGGCCGAGACCCTGGGCGAGCGCAGCCAGGCGCGCATCGTCGCCAGCGACATCGACACCAACGTGCTGGCCAAGGCGCGGCGCGGCGTGTACGACGTGCAGGCGCGCGGCCTGACGCCCGAGCGCCTGAAGCGCCACTTCCTGCGTGGCACGGGCGCCAACGCCGGACAGATGCGGGTGCGCCCCGAACTGCACAAGCTCGTCGAGTTCCGCAGCTTCAACCTGATCGGCGGCCAGTGGTCGCTGGGCGAGCCCTTCGACATCGTGTTCTGCCGCAACGTCATGATCTATTTCGACGCCGCCACCCAGCGCCGCGTGCTGCAGGGCATCCATGGCGTGATGCGTCCCCGCGGCCTGCTCTTCGTCGGCCACTCCGAGAACTTCACCGACTCGCGCGACATCTTCCAGCTGCGCGGCAAGACGGTCTACCAGAAGGTCTGAGATGGCTGGTCCTGCCTACTCCCCGCCCGTGCCCGCCGGCCGCCCGCCGATCGCGTCGAACGCGCCGGTGCCGGCGCCGCTGCTGGCCACTTCGGCGCCGCGCACGGCACGCATCGAGCGCCTGCGTGCCCAGCCACGCAAGCCGCACGAGGCCTCGTTCTTCTTCTACGACGCCTTCTTCAAGGCCGACGCCGTGAAGGTGCTGCCGGGCGAATACTTCGTGCACGACGAGGACGTGATCATCATGACCACGCTGGGCTCGTGCATCGCCGCGTGTCTGTGGGACCGCGTGGCGCGCGTGGGTGGCATGAACCACTTCATGCTGCCGGACGTGGGCGCCGGCATGGCCGACGGCGGACGCTATGGCAGCTATGCGATGGAACTGCTGATCAACGAGTTGCAGAAGCGCGGCGCCACGCGCGGCAGTCTGGAGGCCAAGGTCTTCGGCGGCGCGGCGGTGATCAGCGGCATGAACAGCATCAACGTGGGCGAACGCAACACGAACTTCGTGTTCGACTACCTGCGCACCGAACACATCCCGGTGGTGTCCAAGGACGTGCTGGACATCTACCCGCGCAAGGTCTGCTTCTTCCCCGCCAGCGGCAAGGCCATGGTCAAGCGCCTGGCCAGCACGCAGCTGGACGCCGTGGCCGCGCAGGACCGCGATGCCGCGCAGCGTGCCCGCAGCGACGCCGCAGGATCGGTCGACCTGTTCTGACCCTCGCGCCCCGCGCGGCACGTCGAGCGGGGCGCAACAACAAGATCCAGGAGGCCTCGCATGGCCAGCAAGACTCGTGTGGTGGTGGTGGACGACTCGGCCCTGGTGCGCAGCCTCCTGGGCGAGATCATCAACCGCCAGCCCGACATGGAATGCATCGGCGCGGCCGCCGACCCCTATGTGGCGCGCGAGATGATCCGCAACCTCAACCCGGACGTGATCACGCTCGATGTGGAGATGCCGCGCATGGACGGCATCGACTTCCTGGCCAAGCTGATGCGGCTGCGGCCCATGCCGGTTGTGATGGTGTCCACGTTGACCGAGCGCGGCGCCGAGGTCACGCTCAAGGCGCTGGAGCTGGGGGCGGTCGACTTCGTCGCCAAGCCGCGCGTGGGCATCAGCGACGGCATGCGCCAGCTTGGCGCCGAGATCACCGACAAGATCCGCATTGCCGCACGGGCGCGGGTGCACAAGCTGGTGGTGCCGGCGGCCGGCGCACCGGCGACGGTGGCTGCGGCGGCATCGGCGCCGCGGGCTGACGGCAGCCCGGCACCCAGGCTGGCCGGAGTGTCCAGCGGCCTGGGCCGGGTGTCGACCGAGAAGATCATCTTCATCGGCGCCTCGACCGGCGGCACCGAGGCCACGCGCGAGGTGCTCACCGCCCTGCCGGCGGACGCGCCGGCGGTGATGATCACCCAGCACATGCCGCCGGGCTTCACGCGCAGCTACGCCACGCGGCTCAACAGCCTGTGCAGGATCCGCGTGAGCGAGGCCGGCGACGGCGAGCGCGTGCTGCCCGGCCACGCCTACATCGCGCCGGGCGGCATGCACCTGTCGGTCGAACGTTCCGGCGCCAACTACATCGCCCGGGTGCGCGACGGCGAGGCGGTGAACCGCCACAAGCCCAGCGTGGAGGTGCTGTTCGGTTCGGCCGCCCGGGTGGTGGGCCGCAACGCCATCGGCATCATGCTGACCGGCATGGGCGCGGACGGCGCACGCGCCATGCGCGAGATGAAGGACGCCGGCGCCTACAACGTGGCGCAGGACGAGGACAGCTGCGTGGTGTTCGGCATGCCGCGCGAGGCGATTGCCGCCGGTGCCTGCGAGCAGGTGCTGCCGCTCAAGCAGATCGCCGGCCACCTCATGAGCTATCTGCGCGAGACCGCCGGGGCCATGCTGCACCGGGTGTGAGCGGCTGCGGCGGCGGGCGTCACAGGCTGCGGGTTACGGTAACCCGCAGCGCACGGCCGGCCCACGCCGGGTCAGAGAAACAGTTCCTGCAGGTCGCTGAGGAAATCGAAACCGCGTGCCGTAGGCACCACATGCACGCCGTCACGCGTGACCAGGCCGCGTGACTCGGCCTCGGCCAGTCTGGCGTTGACCGCGGACATGGGCAGCCCGGTGCGCTCGCCGAACAGCCCCAGGTCGAAGCCCTCGCGCAGGCGCAGGGTGTTGAGCATGAACTCGAAGGGCAGGGCCTTGCGGCTCACCTCCTCATCGTTCGAGACCGCCCGGCCCGCCAGCGCCTGGCGCATATAGGCCTCGGGCTCGCGCCAGCGCGTCTGGCGCACCACGCGGTGCGGAAAGCTCAGCTTGCTGTGCGCACCCGCGCCGATGCCCAGGTAGTCGCCGAACAGCCAGTAGTTGAGGTTGTGCAGGCAGCGGTGGCCGGCGCGGGCGTAGGCCGAGACCTCGTAGCGCTGCAGGCCGGCCGCACCGGTCAGGTCGATCAGGCGGTCGAGCATGGCAAAACCGGCGTCGTCGTCCGGCAGGGCGGGCGGCTGGCGGCTGGCGAAGACCGTGTTGGGCTCGATCGTCAGGTGATAGAGCGACAGGTGGGTGGGCGCCAGTGCCAGGGCGGTGTGCAGGTCCTGTTCACACTCGGCCAGGCTCTGGCCGGGCAGGGCGTACATCAGGTCGAGGTTGAAGGTGTCGAAGGCCTGGGCCGCTTCCTCGGCCGCGGCGATGGCCTGGGCGCGGTCGTGCACCCGGCCCAGGGCGGCCAGCTTGGCGTCGTCGAAGCTCTGCACGCCGATGGACAGGCGGGTGACGCCCGCGCCGCGGTAGGCCTTGAAGCGCTCGCGCTCGAAGGTGCCGGGGTTGGCCTCGAGCGTGATCTCGGCCGTCGGCACCAGGGGCAGCAGGGCGCGCACCTCGCCCAGCAGGCGCTCGATGCCGGCGGGCGAGAACAGGCTGGGCGTGCCGCCGCCGATGAAGACACTCACGACCGGGCGGCCCCAGACCAGCGGCAGGGCAGCTTCGAGGTCGGCGCGCAGGGCGTCGAGGTAACGCGCCTCGGGCAGGCCATCCACGCCGTGGGCGTGCGAGTTGAAGTCGCAATAGGGGCACTTCTTCAGGCACCAAGGCAGGTGGATGTACAGGGCCAGTGGCGGCTGGCCGGCCAGTTGCAGCGTGCCGGGGGGCAGGTAGCGCTCGACCAGGCCGTCCATGGCCACGCCGGGCTGGAGATCAGCTTGAGTGTCAGACTGGATGGGGATGGTGTTCGTCACGGCGTGTGGATCCGTCCGTCAGCCGAGTTGCCAGACCGAGCGCATCAGCGCCAGCATCTGCTCGCAGGCCAGGGCGCGGTGGCTCAGGCGGTTCTTGGTCGCGACGGGCAGTTCGGCCACGGTCAGCCCCAGGGCGGGGATGAACATCAGCGGGTCGTAGCCGAAGCCACCGACGCCGCGCAGCTGCGGCAGGATCTCGCCCTCCCAGCGGCCGAAGGCGATGAGCGGCTCGGGGTCGTCGGCCGAGCGGATGGCGACCAGCACACACACGAAACGCGCCGAGCGCGGGGTGCCGGGTGGCAGGGCCGCGAGCTCGGCCAGCAGGCGGCGGTTGTTGGCGCTGTCCTGGCGCGCGCGCAGGGCCTCGCGGTCCGACACCGGCGCGACGTGGCCACCGCCGAAGGGCACGCCGGCGTCATTGGCCGCCTCGTCGGCCATCGCGCCCAGGTCGGCGTAATGCGCCGAGATGACGCCGGGCGCGCCGCCCAGCGCCGCCACGGCCAGGCCGGAGTCGTCGGCTATGGCCGGCAGGCCGCTGGCGCTGGCGGCATGGCGCGCCTTGGCCAGGGCGTTCTCGACGAAGCTGTGGTGCGGTTCCTCGGCCTCGGTGATGCCCAGGGCGGACTGCGGCAGCAGTTCGATGGCCAGTGGTTCGAACAGCGTGCCGAGTTCGGCCAGCTTCTTGGCGTTGTTGGAGGCCAGGATGAGTTGCATCGCGTCAGGTCGGCAGGACGGAGTCAGGTGGGTGGCGCGCCAAGGCCCCGGCACCGCGGCGCACGCGGTGACGGTTCAGGTGGCAGAGCTGGCCGTCGAGGCAGGCAGCGGCCGCGCCAGCGCAGCCTTCTGAGCGGCGACCAGACTGGCGATGCCGGCTTCGGCCAGCGCCAGCAGCTCGTTCATCTCGGTGCGGGTGAAGGCCGCGCCCTCGGCCGTGCCCTGCACCTCGACGTAATGGCCGGCGCCGGTCATGACCACGTTCATGTCGGTGTCGCAGGCCGAGTCCTCGGGGTAGTCGAGGTCGAGCACCGGCGTGCCGTTGACGATGCCGACCGAGACCGCGGCCACATGGTCGCGGATGGGCGAGGCGGCGAGCTTGCCCTGGGCGATGAGCCAGCTGATGGCGTCATGCGCGGCCACGAAGGCGCCGGTGATGGCCGCGGTGCGCGTTCCGCCGTCGGCCTGCAGCACGTCGCAGTCCAGGTGGATGGTGCGTTCACCCAGGGCGGCCAGGTCGACGCTGCAGCGCAGCGAGCGGCCGATGAGGCGCTGGATCTCCTGCGTGCGTCCGCTCTGCTTGCCGCGCGCGGCCTCGCGGTCGCCGCGGGTGTGGGTGGCGCGCGGCAGCATGCCGTATTCGGCGGTGAGCCAGCCTTCGCCGCTGCCGCGCTTGTGCGGCGGCACCCTGTCCTCGACCGAGGCGGTGCACAGCACCTTGGTGGCGCCGAACTCGATCAGCACCGAACCTTCGGCATGGCAGGTGTAGGCGCGGGTGATGGTCACCGGGCGCAGGGCGTCGGCGCTGCGGCCGTGGCTGCGGATCAGGGTCATGGCGGGGCCTGTTCTGGCTGGAAAGGGCGCGATTGTGGCTGCTCGCCACCGCGCCTGTCGCGCCGGGCCGTGCCCGCGCGAGGTCGCGTCAGAGCTTGCGCTGGGCGCTGCTGCGCTGGATGGCCTCGTTGATCTCGCGGATCGAACGCTCGATCTCGGCCTCGTCCAGCAGGTCATCCGGGTCGCCGGTGCCCACGCTGGCCTGGATGGTGGAGGCGAACACCTCGTCGCCCAGGGTCTCGGTCTCGATGCCGGAGTTGAGCTCGTCGTCCTCCGCGGCTTCCCACTCGACCGCGATGACGGTGACGTTGTCGCTCTTCTCGCCGGCCGTGCGCAACGCCTGCTCGACCAGTTCGGGCACGGCATCGACGATGTTCTGGCGCGCCATCTGGCGGGTGATGGTCTCGTCGTCGACGGCGCCCCACAGGCCGTCGGAGCACAGCATGATCTTGTCGCCTTTTTGCAGCAGCAACGGGCCGACAGTGTCGACCACCGGCTTGCCGGGACTGCCCAGGCAGGTGAAGAGCACGTTGCGGTTGACGCGTTCGCCCAGCGGCACGACGCCGGCGAGGGTTTCCTGCAGTTCGCTGTAGGAATGGTCGCGCGTGCGGGCGATGAGCTTGTCACCGCGCACCATGTACAGGCGCGAGTCGCCGCAGTGCGCCCAGTAGGCCTCGTTGCCCTGCATCACGCAGGCCACCACGGTGGTGCGTGGCGTGTCGAGCAGGGCTTTTTCGGTGGCGTAGCGGATCAGCTGGTGGTGACCCGCCAGCACGGCATCGTGCAGGAAGCGGCGCGGATCTTTGAGCTGCGGCTTGGCGTCGCGCTGGAACATCACGGCCAGGGTCTGCAGCGCCATCTGCGAGGCGACTTCGCCCTCGGGGTGACCACCCATGCCGTCAGCCAGGGCGAACAGGCCCGAGTCGCGCGTGTAGCAGTAGCCCATGCGGTCTTCGTTCTTGTCGCGGCCACCCTTGCGGCTGATCTGGTAGACCGAAAAACGCATAAATCAGGGCCCGGGGAAGCAGACGGGCGGCACAGGTCTTCAGGCCTTGGCGCCGGTCTTGAGGTTTTCGAGCTGCAGTTTCAGTCGTTCGCTGAAGCTGAGCTTGGTGTAGCGCCTTTCGGTCTCACGCGCCAGTTCCTTCTGCAAGGCGAACACGCTTTGCGGGCGCGACAGCGGGTCCAGTGCCATGCACCACTCGGTGACCTCGATGAGGTTGTCCGAATAGACGTTGCGCAGGCGCGAGAGCGACAGGCTCAGGCGGTCCTTCTCGTTGCGCTGCACGGCGTCGTTGGGCGGGTAGCCCTGCATGCAGGCGTAGATGCAGGCGCCGATGGCGTAGATGTCGGTCCAGGGGCCCAGCGAGCCGTCGCGCCGGTACATCTCGGGTGCGGCAAAGCCTGGCGTGTACATCGGCCGGGTGAAGTTGCCTTCCTTGCTCAGCACCTCGCGCGCAGCGCCGAAGTCGAGCATCACCGCCTTGTTGTCATTGGTGACGAAGATGTTGGCCGGCTTGATGTCCAGGTGCAGCATCTTGTGCTGGTGCACGATGCGCAGGCCGCGCAGGATCTCGTCGAACAGGCTGCGGAGGGTGTCGCCCTGCAGGTAGTTCATCACCATGTAGACGGTCTCGTTCTCGCGGAAGAAGTTCAGCACCGACACGACGCTGGGGTGCGAGATCTGGGCGAGCGAGCGGCCTTCCTCGAAGAAGCTCTTCAGGCCGAGCCGGTAGAGCGGCTGCTTGTCGGGCTTGACACGCGGAATGAGTTCGCCGGTCGAGCGTTCGGCCAGCGAAGACGGGAGATATTCCTTCAGGGCAACCAGACGTCGTTCGGCGTCTTCGGCCAGGTAAACAACCCCAAAGCCTCCCGCCGCTAGTTTCTTGATGATCTGGTAGCCGCCTACCACGGTGCCCGGGGGCAGCG
This sequence comes from Pseudomonadota bacterium, assembly GCA_046045865.1. GTDB lineage: Bacteria > Pseudomonadota > Gammaproteobacteria > Burkholderiales > Burkholderiaceae_C > Sphaerotilus. Next base: position 18,617 of record JBJOKY010000088.1, read on the forward strand.
GGGCAGGTTTTGGCTTTGACATAATCGGTTTTTACCTAGCGAAATCCTCCATGGCAGTTTACAGCATGACCGGCTACGCCAGCGCAACAGAGCGTGCGCAGTCAGGCACGGCCGCGGCGCCTGCCGAAGCCGCACGGGGTGGCGCCGTCACCGTCGAGTTGCGCTCGGTGAACAGCCGTTTTCTCGATCTCGCCCTGCGGCTGCCGGATGAATACCGCGCACTCGAACCCGCCTTGCGCGACACCCTGACCGCAGGGTTCAAGCGCGGCAAGATCGAACTGCGACTGAGCGTGGACCTTCCCGCCGGCGGCAGCTTCCCGCAGCCCACGCCCGAGCAGCTGCTCGACCTGGCCAGGCTCGAGAACACCGTGCAGAGCTGGCTGCCCAAGGCCGAGCCCATGTCGGTGGGTGAGGTGCTGTCGTGGTGCCGTTCCGGCACCGGCAAGACGCTGGACGACACCCTGGTGGTCGCCGCCGCGCAGGCGGCGGTGCGCGGGCTGGCCGAGGCCCGCGCACGCGAAGGTGACCGCCTGGTCGCCATCCTGATGGAACGTGTCCTCAAGCTGCGCGAATTCGTCGCCCAGGCCCAGCCGCTGCTGCCCCAGGTGGTGGCGCGTCAGCAGCAACGCTTCATCGAGCGGTGGAACGCCGCGGTCGAGGCTGCGGGCAACGGCGCGGTCAGTGCCGAACAGGTGGCCGAACGTGCGCTCAACGAGGCCGCTGCGTTCGCCATCCGCATCGACGTGGCCGAGGAGCTCGGCCGTCTGGGTGCGCATCTGGACGAGATCACCCGCCTGCTCAAGGCCGGCGGCGAACTGGGCAAGCGGCTGGATTTCCTCATCCAGGAACTGCACCGCGAGGCCAACACCCTGGGCTCGAAGTCCGCGGCACTCGAACTCACCCAGATCTCGGTGGAGATGAAGGTGCTGATCGAGCAGATGCGTGAGCAGGTGCAGAACATCGAATGACCTGCTGCAGCGCCGGTGTGCGGGCGGGTCGAATCGTCCGTGCACCGCGACGCGTGCCGTCGATTTCCATTGAGCTTCCTACCCCCATGAGCGACAACGCCCCGCAGCCGTGCAGTTCACCGTCGCGCCAGCCAGGCGCCCAGCCGGATCATCCGGGCAGCCTCTATGTCGTGGCCGCCCCCAGCGGCGCAGGCAAGTCCAGTCTGGTCAAGGCCTTGCTGGAACTCGATGCGAGGCTGGCCGTGTCGGTGTCGCACACCACGCGTGCTCCGCGTGGCCAGGAACGGCACGGGCGCGAGTACTGGTTCGTCACGCCCGACGAGTTCCGCAGCAAGGTCGAACGCGGCGAGTTCTTCGAGTGGGCCGAGGTGCACGGCAACCTGTACGGCACCTCGCGTTCGGCCATCGATGCACGCCTGGCGTCGGGTGACGACGTGGTGCTGGAGATCGACTGGCAAGGCGCGATCCAGATCAAGCGCTTGTTTGCCAATGCGGTGCTCATCTTCATCCTGCCGCCCAGCTACGAGGAACTGCGCCATCGCCTCACACGGCGCGGCGAGGACGCTCCCGCCGTGATCGAGCAGCGCATGGAGAACGCCAGGCAGGAAGTCGCACAGGCCCGGCACTTCGACTACATCGTCGTGAACGCCCTGTTCGAGACCGCGCTGTTCGACCTCAAGACCATCGTTCATGCCCAGCGGTTAAAATACAGCACGCAGCGTCGCAGCCGCTCGGCTGTCTTCGAGGCGCTGGCACTGGATTGAACGTTGCTCTCGTGCTACCAAGGCGCGTTGCGCAATGTGCGGCAGGCTGGCCACAGGCCCGCGGCACGATCCGGCAAGACTCTTCCGTGCAACTGGCACCCGTCCGACATGCAGACGGGGCAGGTGTCACGGTATGGATGAGCAGGCAGTCCCCTCCTTGGGCCTGCCGGACATCCCGCATCGATAGCAATTTAGGTTGACCATGGCCCGCATCACCGTTGAAGACTGCCTCGAGAAGATCCCCAACCGCTTCCAGCTGGTACTGGCTGCGACCTACCGCGCGCGCATGCTGAGCCAGGGTCACGCTCCGCGCATCGAGACCAAGAACAAGCCGGGCGTCACCGCGCTGCGTGAAATCGCCGCCGGCCAGGTCGGCATCGAGATGCTGCGCAAGGTGCCGGGCTGACGGGAACGGCATGCCTGCGATCTCTGCAGCGCTGAAGGTCAGCCGGTCCGCCGACCGCCGGCGCAGCTGACGAGGTCTGCCGTGGCATCACGCGCCGCTGCGGCATTGCGCCGGATGTTCCTGGTGCCTTGGGTGCAGAAAGGCGCGACGGCCGGTGGGCCGGCGCTTGACCTGCCCGAAAGCGGTACCGCGGCACCAGCCATCACCGAACGGAGCGGCAAGGGCGACAGCCATGCCGGCCTGCGTGCGGGTGCGGTTGGTGGCGCAGGGGGGGATGGTGGCCATGTGCCGCCGTCAGCGCCCGCGCGCCTGGCGGTGCCGGGTGCCCACGGCGTGAGTGCTGCGTCGTTCGCGGCGCTGACTGTCAAGCTCGACTACCTCGACGCCGCGGACATCAAGCGCGTGCGCGAGGCCTACCGCTTTGCGGACGAAGCCCATCTGGGCCAGTTCCGCGCCAGCGGCGAGCCCTACATCACCCATCCCATCGCGGTAGCCGGCCTGTGTGCCGACTGGAAGCTCGACGCCCAGGCCATCATGGCTGCGTTGATGCACGACGCGATGGAAGACTGCGGCATCACCAAGCCCGAACTGGTCGAGCGCTTCGGCGTGGCCACGGCCGAGCTGGTCGACGGCCTGACCAAGCTCGACAAGCTGCAGTTCAGCACGCGCGAGGAGACGCAGGCCGAGTCCTTCCGCAAGATGCTGCTGGCGATGGCGCGCGACGTGCGTGTCATCCTCATCAAGCTGGCCGACCGTCTGCACAACATGCGCACGATGGAGTCGATGGCGGCCAACAAGAGCGTGCGCATAGCGCGCGAGACGCTCGACATCTACGCGCCGATCGCCCACCGCCTGGGCCTCAACCAGACCTATCGTGAACTGCAGGAGCTGTCGTTCCAGTACTTGCAGCCCTGGCGTCACTCGGCCTTGTCCAAGGCGGTGCTGCGCGCGCGCGGCAACCGTCGCGACGTGGTCGAGAAGGTGCAGGCCGAGGTCGAGCAGGCCTTCGGCGACGCGGCCGTGCCGGCACAGATCTACGGGCGCGAGAAGACCATCCACTCCATCTACCGCAAGATGCGCGAGAAGCACCTGAGCTTTGCCCAGGTGAGCGACATCTTCGGTTTCCGCATCGTCGTGGCCAGCCTGCCCGAGTGCTATCTGGCGCTGGGCGTGCTGCACCAGCTCTACAAGCCGGTGCCCGGGCGCTTCAAGGACTACATCGCCATCCCCAAGGCCAACGGTTACCAGTCGCTGCACACGACACTGGTCAGCCCGCTCGGCACGGCCATCGAGTTCCAGGTGCGTACCCAGGCCATGCACGCCGTGGCCGAGGCCGGCATCGCGGCGCACTGGATGTACAAGGTGCGCTCGGGCGGCGAGCAGCTCGACGCCGCCGGCATGGGAGCGCTGTGGCTGCAGTCGCTCATCGACATCCAGAACGAGACGCGCGACTCGGCCGAGTTCCTCGAACACGTCAAGATCGACCTGTTCCCCGAGTCGATCTACGTCTTCACGCCACAGAGCAAGATCCTGGCGCTGCCACGCGGCGCCACGCCGGTCGACTTCGCCTACGCCATCCACTCGCGCGTGGGTGACCACTGCGTGGCCGCACGCGTGAACGGCGAGCCGGTGGCTCTGCGCACCGAGCTGCGCTCGGGTGACGTGGTCGAGATCGTCACCGCCGCTGCAGCGCGTCCGAATCCGGCCTGGCTGAACTTCGTGCGCACCGGCCGGGCGCGTTCCAAGATCCGCCACTACCTGAAGAATCTCGAGACCGACGAGAGCTACGACCTGGGCCTGAAGCTGCTCGCCCAGGCCCTGCGCGCCGAGGGCCTGCAGATGCCGCCGGCGGGCGACACGGCCAACGACTCCGACCAGCAGCTCTGGCAGATCCTGGTGCGCTGGAGCGGCAACCGCAATCACCGCGAACTCATGGTCGAGATCGGCCTGGGTCGCAAGATCGCCTCCATCGTGGCCAAGCGCCTGGCGCGTGAACTCATCGAACGCGGTCACAAGCCCGATGCCCTCACCCTGAGCATGGGCCGTTACGCCACCGATGCCGACGTGCCTGTGCAGGGCACGGTGGTGATCGACGGCAGCGAGAACGCCACCGTGCAGCTCGCGCCCTGCTGCCGGCCCATCCCGGGCGATGCCATCGTCGGCTACCTGGGTCGCGGCGAAGGCCTGGTGGTGCACGCGGCCGACTGCTCGGTCGCCAAACGCCTGCTCGAGCGCGACAGCGAGCGCTGGCTGGCGGTCGAATGGGCCGAGCAGCCGCAGCGTGCCTTCGAGACCCTGGTCGCCACCCTGGTGCGCAACGGCAAGGGTGTGCTGGCCGAGGTCGCCCAGGCCGTCAGCGCAGCCGAGGCCGACATCGCCCATGTCGACATGGAGCCGGTGGGATCGTCCGATGGTTCCAACACCACCGAGCTGCGCCTGCTGCTGGCCGTGCGCGACCGCCAGCACCTGGCCGACGTGCTGCGTGCCCTGCGCCGCTGCGGCAGCGTCATCAAGGTGGCGCGCGGGCGCAGCTGAGCTCAGGGCGCCGGCGCCGGGTAGCTCACCTCCAGCACCTCCAGCCTCTCCACGCCGCCGGGCGTCGTCAGCGTCACCTCGTCGCCCACGCGGGCACGCAGCAGCGCGCGTGCGATGGGCGCCACCCAGCTCACCTCGCCGGCCAGGTTGTCGACCTCGTCGATGCCACGGATCGTGATCGTGCGTTCCTCGCCCCGGTGGTTGGCGTAGGTGACGGTGGCGCCGAAGAAAATCTGTTCGCTGCCGTGGTGCGCGCTTGGGTCGACCACCTCGGCGATGTCCAGCCGGCGCGTGAGGAAGCGGATGCGCCGGTCGATCTCGCGCAGACGCTTCTTGCCGTAGAGGTAGTCGCCGTTTTCCGAGCGGTCACCGTTCTTGGCGGCCCACGAGACGATCTCCACCACCTTGGGGCGCTCGGCATCCAGCAACTGCATCAGCTCGCCGCGCAGGGCGCGCCAGCCCGCCGACGTCATGTAGTTGGGCGCGCCCTTGGGCAGCGCCGGCAGGCCAGGGGTGTCGTCGTCCTCGTCGTCGGCGTCGTTGTCCTTGGTGAAGGCCTTGCTCATGGGTCGGAAATCCGGGGCGTTCAAGCTTGAAGATGATGGGCGTGGCAGGTGGGTGGCGGTTCGGACTGCATCCCTGGCGGGTGCCGGGCCAGGCGGCGAGCAGCCGGCATGGCCACGTCAGCGTCGGCATTGTGCTGCCGCGCGGTGCTGCCGGTTGCGGCAGCTGACCACTCCCCCCAGTCGGGGGAGAAGCACTGATGTGAACGGGGGGATTCCACGTAAATGGGGTGATATCCCTTGCTTCAGGGGATTTGCGATTGCGTTCAGTTGCGATGTGATGCAGCTCACGTTTACCGATTACAGCCAGGGCCCCGAATTGCCGATGAATGCAACAAGCCGCACATCTGAACAAACAGCGCCGCGGCGGCAGGCCTTACAGGCCGATGCGCTTGAACCGAACCCTAATGAGGCCCGCGCCATGTCCCGTCCCTATTTCGCTCCGGACCCCGTCGACCCCTTGCTGACCACGCGTGAGGCAGCCCTGCGACTGGGGGTCTCCCTGCGCACGGTGCAGCTGTGGGTCGAGGCCGGCACCCTGCCGGCCGGCCGCACGCCTGGCGGTCACCGCCGCATCCGACTGTCGGCCGTCGAGGCCCTGGCGCAGCGCAGCGGCCTGCGCCCGGCGATGTCGGCCATCGGCCCGGCCCTGGCAGCCGAACAGCCGGCCGACGTGCTGCTCATCGCCGCCACGTCCGACCAGCTGCACCAGTGGCAGCAGCTGCTGTCGCCCTTCGGCCGCAACATCACGCTGCGCGGCGCCGACAACGGCTACACCGGCATGCTGCAGTTGGGGCGCAAGGCGCCCGACCTGCTCATCACCGATCTGGTGATGCCCGACGTGGACGGCTACGCCATGCTGCGCACGCTGTCCAGCCTGCCCGAATACGCCCGCCTGCATGTGCTGGCCATGACCGGGCTGACGCCGCGCAGCATCGCCGAGCGTGGCGGCGTGCCCGAACGCGTCAAGGTCATGCATCACCCGGTCGATCTGGGCGTGGTGCGCGAATGGGTCGGCGCCGAGCTGCAGCGCCTGGGCCGTCGCGTGGCCGAGCCGGTCGCCTGAGCCGGCCCGCCGGGCTGCATCGCCCGGCTGGGGGCAGGGTAGGCCGGACGACATGCTTCTTTGCAATTCCCGCACAGGGTCTCAATCCCGCGCCGCCAACATCGCGCCGGCAACGCCCGGCCGGCCCGCCGGGCGCAGCTCGCAGCTCCTGCGCAGCGCCGCCTGCGGCGCAGGGGCATTGTTGTTCCGGAGCGCCCATGATTGCCCAGCACACGCCTGACCTTACCGAAATCCCTCCCCTTTCCGCCATCGACGGCAGCGCCTTGCGGCATCATGTGGAGCATGGACAGCAACCCGAGGCCGGCTTGAGCACGAGCGCACGCGTACTTGTCATCGACGACGACCAGCGCCTCTCGGCGATGGTGCGCGACTACCTCCAGGCACATGGCCTGGCGGTGTTCTGCGCGCCCGACCTGGCGCAAGGCCGAGCCCTGCTGGCGCGCGAGCACTATGACGTGCTCGTGCTCGACCTCATGCTGCCGGACGGCGACGGTCTGGACCTGACCCGCGAGCTGCGCGCCGCCGGTCGGCTCAAGAGCCTGCCGCTGCTCATGCTCACTGCGCGCGGCGAGCCCATGGACCGCATCGTCGGCCTGGAAATCGGCGCCGACGACTACCTGCCCAAGCCCTTCGAGCCGCGCGAACTGCTTGCCCGGCTGCGCGCGCTGCTGCGCCGCACCCAGCCGCAGACCGACGACGGCGTACTGCGCTTCGGTCGCCTGGAGATCGATGCCGGTGCGCGCCAGGCGCGCGTGGGTGGCACGACCTGCGAACTCACCAGCTACCAGTTCGACCTGCTCTACGTGCTGGCGCAAAGCCCGGGCCGGGTGCTCAGCCGAGACCAGATCATGGATGCGCTCAAGGGCCACGCCCTGGACGCCTTCGACCGCAGCATCGACGTGCACATCTCGCGCATCCGCGCCGCGATCGAGGACGACCCCAAGGCGCCGCGCCGCATCCTCACCGTGCGCGGCGCCGGCTACGTGTTTGCGCGCAAGCAGGACGGCGACGGCGGCTGACGACGGCCAACGCCGCGGCGCCGCGATGTGCCAGGCGCCGGACGCCCGATACACCTCGTCATCCAACGCCCACCTCAGCCCGCGACGGCCTGCCGCATCCGACTGCGCCCCCAGGTCATGCCGGTCCGCAATCTCTACCTCAGCATCTACCTCACGGTCGTGGTCGTGCTGCTGGTGTTCGCCCTGGTTGCGGGCAGCCTGGTGCAGCGCCACGCGGAAGCCGAACGCAGCCGCATCGAGGTCGCCGTCAACCAGCGCACGGCGGCCTGGGGCGAACTGCTCGAGCACAGCCTGCCGCCTGTCACTGCCGACGAGGCGCAGCAGCGCGCCGCCCTGCTCGACTGGGCTCGGCGCCTGCGCATCGCCATCGCCATGGACGGCCGCGACGGCCACCGCATCGCCACCTCCGACCTGTACGCCGACGTCGAGGCGCACGAGGGCGCCGTCGTCGCCCGACCGACGCGGGTGGAACTCTCCGACGGTCGTGCGCTGTGGCTGGTGCGCCCGCGCCAGCATCTGCGTGCAGCCCTGGCGGCCGACCGGCTCGACAGCCCGCCCTCGCGCCCGGCCTTCATCGACAGCGGCAGCGACCTGGGCGCCGGACTGCCGCCCGCGACCGACCGGGCCGTGCCGCGCGACGCCAATGCGGCCGCTGCCGACGACTGGGTGGGTCGCCTGGCGGCGCTGCTCGCGCCCGGTCCTGCCGGTGGCTGGCGCGACGAGGGCACGCGCCTGCTGGCCCTCTTGATGGTGCTCTTCATCGCCATCGCGGCGGGCTCCTACCCGGTGGTGCGCCGGCTCACACGCCGGCTCGAGGCACTGCAGCGAGGCGTCGAGATCTTCGGCGCCGGCAAGCTCGATCACCGCGTGGTCGAGGAAGGGCGCGACGAGGTCGCCGCGGTGGCCAGCAGCTTCAACCGCGCAGCCGAACGGGTCGAGGCCCTGGTGCGCGCCAACCGCTCGCTGCTGGCCAACGCCAGCCACGAACTGCGCTCGCCGCTGGCGCGCATGAAGATGGCGGTGGCGATGTTCGAATCCGTCAACGCCGCACAGCGCGCGCGCCTCAAGGCCGAGATCGAGCGCGACATCCGCGAACTCGACGCCCTGGTCGAGGAGGTGCTGCTGGCCAGCCGGCTCGATGCCCACCTCAACATCGCGCATGACCGGGTCGACCTGCTCGACCTCGCGGCCGACGAGGGTGCGCGGGTCGCCGCCGCGGTGGAGCTGACCCAAGGCGCCGTGGGGGCGGTCGAGCTGCGCGGCGACGAACGGCTGCTGCGCCGCGCCTTGCGCAACCTGCTCGAGAACGCGCGTCGCTACGGTGGCAGCGACGTGCTGCTGCGCCTGGCGCCGCTGGCCGGTGGTGGCTGGCGGGTCGAGGTCTGCGACCGCGGCCCCGGTGTGCCCGAGGCCGAACGCCAGCGCATTTTCGAGCCTTTCTACCGCCTGCCCGGCCACAGCGAGCAGGCCGGCGGCGTGGGCCTGGGCCTGAGCCTGGTGCGCCAGATCGCCGAACGTCATGGCGGCCGGGTCGGCTGCACGGGCCGCGATGGTGGCGGCAGCTGCTTCTATCTCGAGCTGCCGGCGCCGGACATCACCACCACCGACGCCTTCGCGCGTTCGCAGCCGGGCGACCTGCTGGCCAGTTCGTCGCCCTGAGCGGGCTGCGCCGGTCGGGTGTACGCCGCGCTGTCCTGGTCGTTCAGGAAGCGGCGCGTTCGTTGTGCGCCAGCTGTCTGCCCAGGTGCACCGGTGCCCACGCCAGCAGCAGGCCCATGGCCAGCGCGGCGGCCAGCAGGCCGGCGGTGGCGGCGATCCAGAAGCCGCGGGCGCCATGCAGCGCTGCCGGCACCCCGCCACCCACGTCGAAGGCCAGCACATAGCCCCCACCCAGGCCCAGGCCCCACACCGCCAGGGCATAGACGATGAGCGGCCAGGTTGCCAGATGCCAGGCCCGCAGCACGAAGGCGGCGACGGTCTGCGCCGCGTCGGCCATGTGGAACAGCAGTGCCCACACCACCAGCGGCAGGGCGGCGGCGATCACCGCCGGATCACCCGTGTACAGGCCAACGATCGGGGCGCGGCCCAGCGTCACCGCGCCACCCAGCACCAGCGCCACGGCGCAGCCCAGCAGCACGCCGTGCCAGCCCAGGGTGTGCGCGCGCTGCGTGTGCCCGGCACCGATGTCCTGCGCCACCAGCGCGCCGGTGGCGTTGGCGATGCCCAGCGAGGCCATGAACAGCAGCGCGACCAGATTGGCCGTGATCTGGTGGCCAGCCACCGCCACATTGCCCAGCCGGGCGATGAAGATGGCCATGAAGGTGAAACCCGTCACCTCCACCAGGATGGCCAGGCCCATGGGCGCACCCAGGCGCAGCTGCTCCAGCAGCGCGGCACGGCGCGGCGGATGCAGGCCACCACGCTGCAGGCCGAAGCGCGCGTACAGCGGATCGCGCCGGACCGAGCGCCAGGCCAGCAGCGCCTGCAGCCACATCGCCGCGGCCGTGGCGATCCCGCAGCCGACCACGCCCAGCGGCGCAATGGCCAGACCGCCCGGCAGCGCCAGCCCCTGCACCAGCAGGATGGACAGCGGCAGTTTGAGTGCCAGGCCCAGCAGTTGCAATTGCATGGGCCGGCGCGGCTGCGAGATGGCGGTGTTGAAGCCGCGGTAGGCGGTGAACAGCAGCGAGCCCGGCAGCGCCACGGCCAGGCCGAGCAGGTAGCCGCCGACCTTGTCGGCGACATCCGGCGGCGCATGGGCCAGGCGCAGGAAGGGTTCCGGGAAGGCCAGCAGGCCGCAGCCTGGCACAGCCAGTGCCAGGGCAAGCCAGACAGCCTGGTGCAGCTGGTCGCCCGCGTCCACCAGCCGCCCGGCGCCGTAGTGGCGCCCGGCGATCGGCCCGATCGCCATGATCACGCCCAGCAGGCCGACAAAGATGGTGATGTAGGCGGCCGAGCCGATGGCCAGCGCCGCCAGGTCGGCCGAGCCGTGGCGCGCCACCAGCAGCGTGTCCAGGGTGGAGAAGGCCAGCACGGCGAGCTGCCCGACCATGACGGGCCAGGCCAGCGGCACGATGCGTCGGCCGCTCGCCAGCCAGGCCTGCCAGGCGGACGCTTGGGTGGGGACGTCGGCGCTGCGGTCGCCTGCGGCGCCGGGTGCGGGGGCAGACACCTGTGCGCGTTGCTTCAGCGCTGCGCCGGCCCGGCGCTGCCTGCGCCGGCGGCCGTGCCGGCCTCGGCAAATGCCTCGGGTGCAGGGTGGTCGACGCCCTTGCTCAGCCGCGCGCGTTCGGCGTAGCGGTTGAAGCGCCAGGCGCTGGCCTGCTGGGTGATGCGGTGCCACACCACGCGCTTCTCGGCCGGGCTGAGGACGGGCCAGTCGCGCACTTCGTCGCTGCTGCGGCCGCAGCCCTTGCACACGTCGTCACCCTGCGAGGTCGAGCAGATGGCGATGCAGGGCGCGTCCGGCGTGCTGGCGTACCAGCCCAGCCAGGCTTCGCGCGCCTTGGCCGGCATGGTGGCTTCGTCGCACTCGCTTTCGTGGAAGTAGACGAGCAGGGCGTAGATCTCGGCCAGGGCGCGCACCTCGGCGCACGCGCTCACGCCGTCGGGCGAGGGTGAGCGCTCGCGCCACCAGTTGATGGCGGCCTCGATGTCGGTGATGTGGATGCCGGCCATGGGGATGGGTTGCCCGTGGGTGCCGCTCAGGCCTTGGCCGCAGCGGCGGCCTCGGTGATCAGGGCGTCCAGGCCCGCCACGACGGCAGCGTGCTCGACGCCCTCGGCCAGGGTGACGATGCCTTCGGCGAGCGCGGCGCCCAGCGCGCTCTTGCCCTCGGTCTTCAGTCGCTTGACCCAGGCGCCGGCCTCGCGGCCTTCCTTCAGCCCGGTGCTTTGCAGCAGCGCGGCGCCGTGGGCCGAGGTCAGCTTGAAGTAGAACCGGCCGTCGGCCTCGCGGTACTGCTTGAAGACCGGCAGCTCGACCCTGGCGGTGCTGGCCGCTGCGCGGGCGGCCTGCGGCACGGCCACCATGCGGCGCAGGCCGACGGCGTGGCGCAGTTCGGCCAGCAGCGGGCCGGCGACAGCGCGGGCCTTGGCGGCGCCGAGCTGCAGCGCCTCCTCGATGTGCTCGGGGTGGGCCATCAGCTCGGCGTAGCGTTCGCGCATGGGCGCGATCTGGCCTTCGATCAGGTTCACCAGGCGCTGCTTGGCCTCGCCCCAGGCCAGGCCGGCGCGCAGGTCGGCGCGGAAGGCGGCGCGGTCGTCGGCGCTGGCGAAGGCGTCGAAGAGGGTGACCAGGGCTGAACCTTCGGGCTCCTTGGGTTCGCCGGGCAGGCGCGAGTCGGTGACGATGCGTGCCACCGCGTCCTTCAGCCCCCTGGCGCCGCCTTCGAAGAGCGGGATGGTGTTGTCGTAGCTCTTGGACATCTTGCGACCGTCCAGGCCCGGCAGCACGGCCACGGCGTCGTCGATCTGCGCCTCGGGCAGCACGAAGAAGTCCCGGCCCTGACCGTAGAGGTGGTTGAAGCGCTGGGCGACGTCGCGCGCCATCTCGATGTGCTGCACCTGGTCACGCCCGACCGGCACTTTGTGGGCGTTGAACAGCAGGATGTCCGCCGCCATCAGGATGGGGTAGCTGTACAGGCCCATGCTCACGCCGGCGTCCACGTCCTCGCCCGCGGCCAGGTTGGCATCGGCCGCGGCCTTGTAGGCGTGCGCGCGGTTCATCTGGCCCTTGGCGGTGACGCAGGTGAGCAGCCAGGTCAGCTCGGGCGTCTCGGGGATGTCGCTCTGGCGGTAGAAGGTGACGCGTTCGGGGTCCAGGCC
>JBJOKY010000400.1:0-4642 GCA_046045865.1 Pseudomonadota bacterium
ACGCCGCGTCGTCTTCCACGCCGGCCGCGCCTGGCCCCTGGCCTGCATCGACGCCCTGCACCAGCACGGCGGCGCCGGCGACGACAGCCACGGCGGCCTGGTGGCGCCCATGCCCGGCAAGGTCATCGCCTGGCTGGTTGAACCTGGCACCACCGTCGCCAAGGGCACGCCCCTGCTGGTGCTCGAAGCCATGAAGATGGAACACACCCTGGCCGCGCCCAGCGCCGGTGTGGTGAAGGGCTACAAGTTCGCGCCTGGCGAGCAGGTGGGCGAGGGGGTGGCGCTGGTGGAGTTCGAGGTGGCCGCCTGAACGTCGGCCCCATGCGGGCGGCTGCGCCACCTGCTGATCGACCTGGCACATGAAGCCTGCACCAAGCTCGCCGCCTCACGCGGCGAGACTCAGTTCAGGACCACCAGATGCTCGGCCGCGCAGCCCGGCACGGCGCTGCGGTCGATGCGTGCATCGAAGCTGACGAAGCGCCCGCCGTGGCGCACGGCCAGCGCCAGCAGGTAGTTGTCGGTGACCTGGCGATGCCCCTGGACCCGGCCCCAATCGACCACGCCGTCGTCCAACAGGCTCAGGTCATCCGGCCAGAAGCTGTGGGCCGGCCCGCGCGTGGCCTCGGCCAGCCGCGTGGCCACCGCCTCTGCGCTCAGGCCACCGCCGTAGGCCGGCTGGCACATGATGCGGATGCACCCGTTCTGCGTCAGTGGGCAGGAGGCCCAGCCTTGGTCAAGGTGATCGGCCAGCCAGGTGGTGGCCCGGGCATGCCCCATGTGGCCGGCATCGAGCAGCGCGATGAGGACGTTCACGTCCAGCAGCGCGCGCAGGGCCGCGGCAGCCAACTCACACCCCTTCGGCGTCGCGCAGTGCGTCGATCTGGCCGTTGCTCACGAGCCGTCCGCCGCTGGCAAAGGGCCGGAAGCCCGCGGCGTTGGCTGCAGTCGCGGCCGATGGCCGATGCATCTGTGCCGACTCAACTTGCTGAGCGTCAGCGATTCCCCCACCCAGCGCCTGCCGCAGCAGCGTGGACACCACGACGCCGGGCGAGACGCCCTGCAGCTGCGAGATCTCGTTCGCAGCAGCCAACACGTCGTCATCGATATCGAGCGTGGTGCGCATGGTGTTGAAGAACTTGAAGGTCGTTCGGATCGTGATTGGGCGGAATGATCTCACCCGTGGGCTGGGCGATCAATTCATCGGGCTGCACTGCTTGCCAGCCTGCCTGCGGGTTGGTTCACATCACGGATGAGTCGCCGGCATGGCGGCAGCGCAACCTGGCAGGCACCGAGATACCGTCAACGACGCAGGAAGGCCAAGATCTCGTCTGCCCCCAGCTGGCGGAACTCCGGGCTCATGCTCGCCCGCACGCGTGCCGCCGCCGCCTGCAGGCGCACACGCCGGTCACCACGAGCAGCAGCAGCAGCAGCGGCCACCGGTGTGATGACGATGCGCCCGGCTTCCAGGCTCACCGCCACCTCGCTGCCCGGCAGCACGCCCGCCGCGTCCCGGATCGGCTTGGGAAGCGTGACCTGGCCCTTCTCGGTGACGAACATGGTCGGCTCCATGGCATGCGGTGATGTGACTGCGAGGTGATCCTAGCAGCGGGGCTCAGGCCGGTCAGCGCTGGCGCCACCAGAGTCCACTCTTGTACAAGAAGTGCTTGCACGATTGCACTGACCTCACTGGCCATCGCGCCACACAAACCCCACGCAGTGCTTTTCGCATCTGCAACCTCACCGCTCCGCCTTCGCCCCCTCCACCGGATATTCACCCCGCTTGGGCACCGGCAGCTTCGGGCACTGCACCACGTAGTCGACGGCCTTGCCGACGTAGACGTCCCATTCCTCTGGCGACATGTTGCGCCAGAGCTTGCTGCAGGCGTCCTCGACCCAGCCCTTGGGGCTCAGGTGGATGAGGATGCTGCGATCCTGACTGCCTGTCGCGATCCTTGAGCCGTCGGGGCTGAAAGCCACGCTGTAGATCATTTCCTCATGCCCCTTGATCGGCTGACCGATGGGCTGGCCTGTAAGGGCGTCCCACAGGCGCAGGGTCTTGTCCCAGCTCGCGCTGGCCAGGCGCTGGCCGTCGGGGCTGAAAGCCACGCTCAAGACCCTGCCCTCATGACCCTTGATCGGCTGGCCGATGGGCTGGCCGGTGCGGGCGTCCCACAGGCGCACCTCGCCGGCAACCGTGCCGGCTGCGATCTTATGTCCGTCGGGGCTGAAGGCGATACGTATGAACGACCCGGCATCGTGTATCCCGAAACGTGTGAACGACCCGGCATCGAGTGTCCTGACTAGCGGATGGCCGGCCAGCGACTGGAGCAGGGCCAAGCCTTCAGGATGGTCGAACAGCCGGTAGGCGCTCAAGGCCTGCCAGCGCGCGATCATCATGTCGCCTGATTTCCGCCCACTGGCCACGGCTTCAAGCGTGGTGATCAAGCGCCGGCCGGTGGCTTCGCGCAAGGCCACTTTGGCCGTTGCCAGTGCCGTGTTGGCACGACCCGCTTCTGCATCCGCGCGGCGGCGGCTGGCTTCTGCTGCGTAGGCCGCTTCGGCCTGGCTCGCCGCTGCGGCCAATGCTTCGGCCTTGGCCACCGTGGCTGCGCTGGCGCTGGTTTCGGCTTCCTGGGCTTTCTGCTGGGCGATGGCCGTGGCTGTCTCTGCTGCCTTGGCGTTTTCACTCGCTCGTTGCCAGGACCAGCCACCGAACAAGGCCAGCAGCAGCGCCACCACGCCGAAGAGCGCAAAGAACACCGTCTGGCGCCGGGCACGCAGGGCCTGGGTCTGCGCCGCCTCGGCCAGTTGCCGCTGGTAGCTGGCTTCGCGCTCCAGGCGTTCGGCCTCGGCGCGTTGGGCTTGCTCAATCGCTTTGTGGCTTGCTCGGATGAAGTTCTGGATGCCAGCCAGCCGCGTGGAAGCCAGGGCCAGTGGATCGGTGACGGCGCGAACCGAGTCCATGAGCTCTTTCGCCTCCGGATCGGTAAACGGTTCATCGCCCAGATATCGCTGTGCCCAGGCAGGGTGCGGCGCCCAGCCATCGCTGGCCATTTGTGAGTGATCTCCGTCGTCTGCGGATCCGACGGCTCCGAACGCGCTCCACTCCCAGGCACGCACCAAGTCCGTCCCGACCAGCAGGGTGGTTTCGCCGGCACGGTACTGGCGGTTGCGGTGGTGGTAATCCACCAGCGCGCTGCCTCGCGCAGCTTCTAGGTCGACCCAACTGGTGAGTGCGGGCCACTGTCGGATCACAGCTTCATGGCTGATGTCGACGACGCTTGCACCGGCGAGCGGGGCGCGGAACTGCAGGAAGCAGACATCTGCCGCCGCATAGCGCTCCACCAGCGGCGCCAGTTCGGCCGTGGGCCGGCCCAGCCACGAGGCGATGCGGGCCAGGGTCTGCGGGCGGCGCACGGCCTGGCCGCCGGCTTCGGCGGAGCGGCGCTCGGTGATGGCGCTGAAGATGCCGGTGACGATGGCGTGCTCGACCGGGTTCAGCGTGTCCCAGATCTCCTGCGCGTGTTTGGCCACGGCGCCGGCCACGCCGCCGATGGCATCGGCCACGGGCCAGTCGAGCAGCGGTGCCTCGGGCTGGCGGCGGCTGGCTTCGGCCCACATCCGCGCCAGCGCGTGCTGCACCAGCGGCAACTGGTCGGCGCTCTCGCCGGTGGCGTTGATGAGTTCGGCGACCAGGCTGTCGTCGATGCGGCCGCCCCAGAGTTCGGCCGGGCCGCGGATGGCGCGTTCGATCTCGTCCCGCCTCAGGCGCGGGGTGAGGTACTGCGCTTTCGTGATGGCATCGGGCAGCTCGTCGAAGCGCACGCAGTTGCCGAGGAAGTCGGTGCGCATGGTCAGCGCCACGTGCAGGCCGGGTTCGCGCGCCTGGGCCTTGGCGGCGTCGCGGGCGGCCAGCAGCAGGCTGACGAAGGCCTCGCTCTCGTCGGCGGCCTGGCGGCCACCGGCTTCGGCATACGTGAAGATCTCCTCGAACTGGTCGACCAGCACCAGCAGGTTGAAGGCGGGGCGCACGGCCGGTGGCGACGCACCCGGGCCGGCACCGTCTGGGGCGGGGTCAGGGTGTTGGTGGCGCTGCTGCGCCTCGGCCACCACGCGGGCCAGGCTCAGCGGGCCGCGGCGCAGTTCGGCTTCGAGGGCGGCGATGTCGGCGTCGTCGGGGCCCAGCACCGCGGGTTGCAGCAGCGCCGCGGCCAGGCTGCGCATGGGGCGGTCGCCGGGGCGCAGCAGGGCCACGCGCCAGTCGCTGCCCGTGCCCAGGCTGCCCATGGCCAGGCCGGGCAGCAGGCCGGCGCGGACCAGGCTGGACTTGCCCGAGCCCGAGGGACCGATGACGGCCAGGAAACGCTCGCGCTGCAGGATGGCCAGCAGGCGGTCGGTGTGGGCCTCGCGGCCGAAGAAGATTTCGGCTTCGTGCGGCTCGAAGGCGCGCAGGCCCGGGTAGGGGCGCTCGACCGGGAGCAGCTCAAACACCGGCGGCTCCCGCTCCTGCCCCCGTGCGACGGAGCTGCTGCAGATAGGCCTGCAGCGGCGCGGCGGCCAGGCCGGCGCGGCAGTCCATGCGCGCCAGGTCGGCCATGCGGATGGGCAGTTCGCCGGCGCCGGGCGGCGCGGCGTCCAGCAG
>JBJOKY010000401.1:0-4170 GCA_046045865.1 Pseudomonadota bacterium
CGCGTGCAGTAGCGCCGGCCCCCTCGCCCCCGCATCGCCCCCGCATCGCCCCCGCACCGACCCGTTCGCACCCCCCGTCGCCGTCGAACCCTGGCCCACCGCCAGCGGCGCGACGGCGGCCCGCGCTATGCCCCCGGGCTGCCGCTGGCGGTGGCCCATGTCGACCTCGAGATCGAGGCCGGCGAGTTCTGCGTCTTCGTCGGCCCCTCGGGCTGCGGCAAGAGCACGCTGCTGCGCATGGTGGCCGGCCTCGAGACCATCACCGAGGGCGAGCTCAGCATCGCCGGCCGGCGCATGAACGAGCTGCCGCCGGCCGAACGGGGCGTGGCCATGGTGTTCCAGAGCTACGCGCTCTACCCGCACATGACGGTCTACGACAACATGGCCTTCGGCCTGCAGGTGCAGGGCGTGGCCAAGGCCGAGACCGACCGCAAGGTGCGCGAGGCCGCCGCCATCCTGCAACTCGGCCACCTGCTGGACCGCATGCCGCGCGCCCTCTCGGGCGGCCAGCGCCAGCGCGTGGCCATCGGCCGCGCCATCGTCAAGCAGCCGCAGGTCTTCCTCTTCGACGAGCCGCTCAGCAACCTCGACGCCGCGCTGCGTGCGCAGACGCGCATCGAGATCGCCCGTCTGCACCGCGAGATGGGCTCGGCCAGCATGATCTACGTGACGCACGACCAGATCGAGGCCATGACCCTGGCGCAGAAGATCGTGCTGCTGCACGCCGGCGAGGACATCGCCCGCCACGGCAGCGTGGCCCAGGTCGGCAGCCCGATGGCGCTGTACCACCGGCCGGCCAGCCTCTTCGTGGCCGAGTTCATCGGCTCGCCGCGCATCAACGTACTGCCCGCCCGCCTGCTCGCGGCCGAGGCCGACCATGCCACCGTGACCCTCGGGGCCGGTGCCGCCGGTGCTGCAACTGGCGCCGTTGCGCCCGCCTGGGCCGATGTGCCGGTGCGTGTGGCCGTCGATGCCCGCCACCTGGCGGTCGGCAGCGCGGTGAGCCTGGCGGTGCGGCCCGAGCACCTGCTGCTGGCCGGTGGCATGGCGGGGTCGGACAACGCCGCCCTGGCGACGCTGGAAGCGCCGGTGGCGCACGTCGAACGCCTGGGCGAAAGCTCCATCCTCTACCTCGACGCCGGCCAGCCCGCGCCGCTGGCCCTGCGCGTGGAAGGCCATGCCGACCAGGCCGTGGGCCAGCGCGTGCCCCTGGGCCTGCGGCCCGAGGCCTTGCACCTCTTCGACGCCGATGGCCGCGCCTGCCGCCGCACCGTGACGCTGCCGGCCTGAACCCATGTGCGCAAATGCGGGCTGCTGACGCAACGCAGGCACCGCCCCGCGCCGGCTGCGAGGATCACGGCCCCGCCCCCACCAATGTAGGAGTCCCCCATGGAAAGCAATGACCGCCGGCTGCGCCGCATCGTGGTGGTGGGTGGCGGCTCGGCCGGCTGGATGGCCGCCGCAGCCCTCGTCCGCGCGGTGGGCACGGGCTGCGCCATCAGCCTGATCGAGTCCGACGAGATCGGCACCGTGGGCGTGGGCGAGGCCACCATCCCGCCCATCCGCCTCTTCAACCAGATGCTGGGCCTGGACGAAGCTGAGTTCCTCAAGCGCACCCAGGGCAGCTTCAAGCTGGGCATCGAGTTCGTCGACTGGGCGCGCCAGGGCCGGCGCTACTTCCACCCCTTCGGCCCGCACGGCATCGGCTTCGACCTGGCGCCACTGCACCAGCACTGGCTGCGCGCCCACCACAAGGCGCAGCAGCAGGGTGCGGCCCTGCCGGCCATCGATGAATATTCGATGGCCTGGGCCCTGGCCAAGCGCAACCGCTTCAGCCCGCCCGAGGCCAACCCGCGCTCGGTGATGTCGAGCTTCGACTACGCCTACCACTTCGATGCCGGCCTCTACGCGCGCTTCCTGCGCGAGGTGTCGGAAGGCCGCGGCGTGCAGCGCATCGAAGGGAAGATCGTCGACGTGGGCCTGCGCGCGGGCGACGGCTTCGTCGAGCATGTGCAGCTGGCCGATGGCCGGCGCATCGAGGGTGACCTCTTCATCGACTGCTCGGGCTTCCGCGGCCTGCTCATCGAGGAGGCCCTGCACACCGGCTACGAGGACTGGACTCACTGGCTGCCCTGCAACCGCGCCATGGCCGTGCCGTGTGAAAGCGCGGGAGATCTGACGCCCTACACCCGCTCGACCGCGCGCGAGGCCGGCTGGCAGTGGCGCATCCCGCTGCAGCATCGCATCGGCAACGGCTACGTCTTCTGCAGCGAGTTCATGGGCGAGGACGAGGCCGCCAGCCTGCTGCTGCAGCGCCTGGACGGCAAGGCCCTGGCCCAGCCGCGACCGCTGCGCTTCACCACCGGCCGGCGCAAGCAGTTCTGGCACAAGAACGTCGTCGCCCTGGGCCTGGCCAGCGGCTTCATGGAGCCGCTCGAATCCACCAGCCTGCACCTGGTGCAGTCGGGCATCTCGCGCCTGCTGGCGCTGTTCCCCGACCGCGACTTCGACCCGCTGGTGACGGCCGAATACAACCGCATCGGCATCAACGAGTTCGAGCGCATCCGCGACTTCCTGATCCTGCACTACAAGCTCACCGAGCGCGACGACAGCCCGCTGTGGCGCTACTGCGCCGCCATGAGCATCCCCGACACGCTGCAGCACAAGATCGACCACTTCCGCCGCTACGGCCGCCTGGTGCTGGCCAACGACGACCTGTTCGGCAACCAGAGCTGGCTCTCGGTGCACCTGGGCCAGCTCAACTGGCCGCAGCGCCACGACCCGCTGGTCGACCTGCGCCCCGAAGGCGGCGAAGCCATGATCGAACGCCAGCGCAGCGCCATGGCCCAGACGGCCGAGACCATGCCACGCCACGAGGCCTACATCGAGCGCTACTGCAAGGCGGCCATGGCGTGAGTCACCCATCGGGGCCATTTGCGCAGGTCCGCCGTGGGCACCTGCTGCGGCAACCAAGCGCAAGCCTGCGTTCTGATCAGTCCACCTGCAGCGGCCACAGCGTGGCGCTGAGCGCCCGCAGCGGCGCATCCACCTGCAGGCGCAGCGCCCGCGCCTCGCGAGCGGGAAAGACCAGTTCGGTGATCACGGCTTCGCCCTCGCCTGCGAAGACCTCGACGCTGCAGGTATCGACGATCACGCGCAGGCGCTGCACGCGCTGTTGCGCCCCAGGCCAGGGCAGGGCATGGCGGCCGGCATAAGCGCCCTCGACCGTTGTCCAGCCGCTGCGCCGCCGATCGATCGCGAGTTCACCGCGCACCGGGTCCACCGCCAGCACGGTGGCCTCGTCGGCGCTGGCCAGCAGCTGCAGCGACCAGCCCGCCGCGGGCGGTGCATCGGGTGGCGCGGCAGGCGTCGTGTCGAAGGTCAACTGGATGTCCAGTTCGTAGGCCGCAGGCATGAGCTGCGCCGGCGCCAGCGTGTAAAGACCGACCCCGATGGCGGGCAGCGCAGTAGGCAGGTTCAAGGGCAGCGCCGCGTCGCGCCGCGCGGCCAGTGCGCCCAGTGGTTGCTGCAGCAGCCTCAAGGCCCCATCGGCCGCGCGCTGCAAGGCCAATTCGCGGGGCAAGGTCATCGCACCGCGCCACGGCGCGGTGGGTGTGTGTTTCGCGTAGCGGTGGTCGTTCATCCAGGCCAGCCACACGCGCCGTTCGTCACCGGGTGGCATGGCGCCAAAGCTGAGCGCGGCGTAGAAGTCACGACCGCCGTCGAGCCAGCGCCGCGCCTGGCGGGGCACGAAGCACTGGCCATCGAAATCACCGATCCAGCCGAGCGCACCCGAGCCGCCCGAAGGGTGGCCTTCGAACACATCGACCTTGAGCAGCCAGGCCAGCGCGCCCGGCTCGCCCGGCACCGGCAGTGGGATCAGGTCGGGACATTCCCACACCTTGCAGCCAGGCAGTTCAGGGCAGAACTCGCTGGTCTGCGACCAATGCAGCAGGTCCGTGGCTGTGTAGAAGCGCAGGCAACCCTCGTCGGCCAGGGACACCAGCATCACCCAGCGCCGGGTGGCGGCATGCCAGAACACCTTGGGGTCGCGGAAGCTGTTGGAGCCCAGGTCCAGCACGGGGTTGGCGGGATGTTTGGTCCACGTGCGGCCGCGATCCCGGCTCCAGGCCAGGCACTGCGTCTGGCGGTAACCCCCATCGGCCGAGG
>JBJOKY010000089.1:0-13202 GCA_046045865.1 Pseudomonadota bacterium
CCGATCAAGCACATCACGCAGAAAGACAATAAAAACAACGTCAAAAGGTAAAAATACAAGCCCTGATTTAAAAGAGATTTATAGAGAATTCTATAGTTTTATCAGTTACGCCTACATCTTGACGTAATCACCATGCCACATGAAACTTCTTGGAAAGCAATTAATCTTCTACAGGAACCTTTCAATGATGCGCTGAACTACCGATCGCGCGGTCAGAAGGATTTCTTCAATAAGCTGTTTTTCGAGACAGCAGAGCTTAAGCAGTGCCTTTCGCCATCAACCTACTTCTTAATGGGAGAGAAAGGCGCAGGAAAAACCGCTTACGCCGTCTACCTCGAGAACAACATCGTTGATGGCCACAAATGCCAACTAACGACGATGACCGAAACACAGTACAAGCGATTTATCGAACTAAAGCGGCAAGGCCGACTCAACTACAGCGACTATGCCAACATCTGGCGCTCCATGTTATTGTTCTTGGTGGGTCGAATGTTAGTACTAAAGTCTAAAGGCTTCTTTCAAAAGCTCACAGGCAAGTTCAAATCTGTCGAGCGAGAGTTAGCCAGGTGGACAAAGAATGCACTTAATCCTGAGATTGAGAGTGCCTTCGAGGCGATTACCAGTGCCAACTTCGCCGCAAACTTGGGCCAAAAAGAAAAGGCACAACTTTCTGGTGAAGCGAAAACGCAAGAAAAGGAAAACACTCCGCGACTTCGTCACTACCTTCTTGAGACGGAAAACGCGCTCAAGGAATCCATCTCCACGCTCACGCTTTCTGATTCTCACGTACTCTTTGTCGATGGAATTGATTATCGACCAGAATCCGTACCATACCCGGAATATATTGAGTGCATAAAGGGACTCGCAGAAGCAATTTGGCAACTAAACACTGAGTTCTTTAACACGATTCGTGACTCACATGGGCGCATTAAGATCGTCCTACTTGTCCGACCGGATGTTTTCCATACACTAAATCTTTATAACTCAAACTCAAGACTTCAAGATAACACGGTCTTTCTCGACTGGTCAACAAATGAGAAAGAGTATCGTGACTCGAACTTATTCAAAGTAAGCGGAAGATATTTCTCAAAACAAAACGGCGTCGACGACTTATACGAAATTGCATGGAATCACTACTATCAAGATGATCGACGCGACGGTGCGACGTTCAAGCGCCTCTTGAAGCTAACATTCCAGAAACCCCGCGATGTGCTTACCTTCATTCGACTGACCCGTGAAGCAAGAATTCGAACGGGGCATGGCGATGAAAATCAATTCCCTGAAGACGTACTGAATCAGCCTGCTTTCACACGAAAGTTCTCCGAGTACCTACTTGGCGAGACAAAGAACTACGCCACGTTCTACATGACGCAAGCAGATTTTCAGAACTATTTAAAATTTTTTCAGTATTTAGATGGAAATAATCGATTCTCATTCGAAATATTTAGCAAAGCATATGCAGATTTTATTAACTGGGCAGATGGCGAGGAATTCAAAGCAAAATCATTCCTTCGGGATGCCGAGGCTCTTCTTCAGTTTTTTTACGACGTCAATATCATTGGCTATACTGAATCGGTTGTAGATGATCGCGAGACCTACTATCACTGGTCCTACAGAGAACGAACACTCATAGACATCGCGCCAAAAGTAAAATCAGCTGCAATGTTAGTCATCAATCCCGGAGTTGCTAAAGCATTAGACATTGGGAAAAGCTTCAAGAAAGCCGTTCCTGCGTCCGTTCCCGCACCTCCAAGGAAGAAGCCACGTGCTCCCCAAGGTATTAAGCAAGCCTCAAGGCGTAGACGAATCTAGTCCAATAGCCAGATATTCGAAAATCCAGTCTCATATTGGTTCACCGTGTAGAATAATGCAGGTCAAATCGACTACTAGGCTTACTCGCCGAATAATCGGGGGCTGATTACCTCCAGATAATTAACTATAAATCACACAGCGAACCAAGCCACCCATTTCTTTGAGTCCCAAAGAACAAGCCGCCCGCAGCTTCACAGCCCGGGCGGTCTGTTATTCATGGCATCAGTGGATCAGTTCAACAACGGCACACCCGTCTTGGATTGCAGTTCGTCGAAGCTCACGCCCGGCGCAATCTCCACCACCTTCAGCCCCTCGGGCGTCACGTCCATCACCGCCAGGTCGGTGATGATGCGGTTCACCACGCCCACGCCAGTGAGCGGCAGGGTGCATTGCGGCAGGATCTTCAGGTCGGTCGTGCCGTCCTTCTTCTTCGCGACGTGCTCCATCAGCACGATGACGCGCTTGACGCCGGCCACCAGATCCATGGCGCCGCCCATGCCCTTGACCATCTTGCCCGGGATCATCCAGTTGGCCAGGTCGCCGGTGGCGGTGACCTGCATGGCGCCCAGGATCGAGAGGTTGATCTTGCCGCCGCGGATCATGGCGAAGCTGTCGTGGCTGCCGAAGATCGACGAGCCCTTGATCGTGGTGACGGTCTGCTTGCCGGCGTTGATGAGGTCGGCGTCGACCTCGTCCTCATACGGGAAGGGGCCGATGCCCAGCATGCCGTTCTCGCTCTGCAGCCACACCTCGACGTGATCGGGCACGTGGTTGGCCACCAGCGTCGGGATGCCGATGCCGAGGTTGACGTAGAAGCCGTCCTGCAGTTCCTGCGCCGCGCGTGCGGCCATCTGGTCTTGGGTCCAAGCCATGGTGATGATTCCTTGTGCTGCTGCTTACTTGCGGTCGCGGGTGGTGCGCTTCTCGATGCGCTTCTCGGGCGTGGCGTTGAGCACGATGCGCTGCACGTAGATGCCGGGCAGGTGCACGTCGTCCGGATCGATGTCGCCGGTGGCAACGATGCGTTCCACTTCCACGATGCAGATCCTGCCGGCCATGGCCATGGCCGGGTTGAAGTTGCGCGCCGTCTTGTTGAAGCGCAGGTTGCCCGACATGTCGGCCACATCAGCCTTCACCAGCGAGATCTCGGGCATGAGCGCGCGTTCCATCACATAGGTCTCGCCGTCGAACTCGCGCAGTTCCTTGCCCTCGGCCACCAGGGTGCCCACGCCGGTCTTGGTGAAGAAGGCCGGGATGCCGGCGCCGCCAGCGCGCAGCTTCTCGGCCAGCGTGCCCTGGGGCGTGAATTCCAGCTCCAGCTCGCCGGCCAGGTACTGGCGCTCGAACTCCTTGTTCTCGCCCACGTAGCTGCTGATCATCTTCCTGATCTGGCGCGTGTTGAGCAGCTTGCCCAGGCCGAAGCCGTCCACGCCGGCGTTGTTGGAGATGGCCGTCAGATCCTTGACGCCCGACGCGGCCAGCGCGTCGATGAGCGCCTCGGGGATGCCACACAGGCCGAAACCGCCGACGGCGATGAGCTGGCCGTCGCGGACGATGCCTTCGAGCGCGGCGGCCGCGCTCGGATATACCTTGTTCATGCGTGCAACTCCATGGTGCGCAGGGGGAAGGCCGCGAGCATACGGCCGGCTACTACGTAAGCCGTTAAGCAAAATAGCCTAGGGTTAATCCCGAGCGCTGGCACACTGGGGCCACCGCCCTCACCTCGCCTCAGGCCCCATGCACGATCTCGACTACCGCACCGCCTTCGACCTCGCGCCCATCGGCCTGATCCTGTCGCGCAACCGCCAGATGGTGGACTGCAACCGCCAGGTGCTCACCATGTTCGGCGCCGCACGCGAACAGCTGCTCGGCCTGAGCTTCGAGGTGCTCTACCCAACGCCCGACGAGTTCGTGCGCACCGGCGCGCGCATCGTCGCCAGCCTGGACGCCACCGGCCGCTACGCCGACGAACGCGTCATGAAGCGCCTGGGTGGCCCGCGTGGCGCCGAGCTGTTCTGGTGCCACGTGAGCGGCCGCGCCCTGGACCCGAGCCAGCCGCATGCGGCCGGCATCTGGGCCTTCGAGGATCTGTCGGCGCTGCGCCCGGTGAAGTCCGACCTGACGGCGCGTGAACGCGAGATCGCCGCGCTGCTGATCGCCGGCCTGACCAGCAAGCAGATCGGCAAGCAGCTCGTCATCAGCCCGCGCACGGTGGACGTCTACCGCGCCCGCCTGATGCGCAAGTACGAGGCCGCCACCACCGCCGAGCTGGTGCACAAGCTGCTGAGCGCCTGACGACCCACGGCCCGCCAGACAGCAGCGCCTGGGTCGGCCGCAACAGCACGCACTGCTGCCGGCGTCAGCCGAGCAGCGCCCGGATGTTGTCCGGCAGCGGCACCGATTTCTGCTTCGGGAAATCCACCCACACGACGGTCGCGCCGCCGGCGGCGTAGATCTCGCCGGGCTGCGCGGCGCGCTCCATCGTCACATAGGTGTCGAAACTGGTGCGCCCGGGGTTGCAGGCATAGTGTCTGAGCAGCACGTCGCCAGGATATTCGAGCTGCCGGTAGAAATTGCAGAAGGCATTCACGATGACCGGGCCGACGGCGTCCGGCCCCGGCATCAGGCCCAGGCGACCAAACCATTCCAGGCGGACGATCTCGAAATACCTGAAATAGATCGTGTTGTTCACATGGCCCATCGCGTCCATGTCGCCCCAACGGACGGGCACGACCATCTCGCAGGTCAGGATCTTCTGCTCGGGAATCTCGAATCTCATCGGGCGGTGCTCGGAAAACTCTCGATGGTGCGGGTATTCAGCTCAGGCCCAGCTCGCTGGCCATGCGCTGCACGAGGGTGCGCAGTTCGTTGATCTCGGCCGCCTGGCGCGCCAGTTCGGCGCGCACGGCCGACAGTTCGCCGAGGTCGAAACCCTGGGCGGACGCGGCCGACGCGCTGGCCGTGTCGTCCCAGCGCGCCAGGGCCACCTCGCCGCACAGCAGATGGGCCCAGCGCGCCTCGCGTGCACCGGGGGCGCGGGCGAGTTTCACCACACGTGCCGGCGTCTTCTCGGCCAGTTCGTCAAGGAAACCCTCGACCGAAGAAATGTCGGCAAACCGGTGCAGGCGTTCGCTGTGGGTACGCAGTTCGGCCGCGGTCTGCGGACCGCGCAATATCAGCGTGGCCAGCAGCGCCACGGCTGCGCCGGGTATGCCGAGCACGCGCGCCATGTTGTGCTCATACCGCGCCACGCGGTTGCCGCTTTGCTGGAACACCAGGTTCAGCGCCTTGAGCTGGTCGAGTTCGAGCAGCACCTCGGCCTCGCTGACCGCCATCACCGGATCACGTGCGGTCTTCTGGTTGCACCCGCCCACCAGGGCGTTGAGCGACATCGGATACGTGTCAGGCACCGTGGCCGCCTTTTCCACCAGCACGGCCACGATGCGCGCCTGCAGCGGCGAGAGTATGGGCAGACTCATGTCCTCGGATACCCCCGCCTGTTACAGGCCGAAACCGTCGTCGGCCTGGATCACCGCGCCGTTCACGAAATGGCTCTGGTTGGCGCACAGCATCATCAAGGTGCTGTCCAGGTCGGCGGGTTTGCCGATGCGCTTGCGCGGCAACATGCTCACGAGTTTCTGGCCGGCCTCGGTTTCCCAGTGGTGGTGGTTGATCTCGGTATCGATATAACCCGGGCAGATGGCGTTGACGTTGATGCCGAAACGGCCCCATTCCAGCGCCATGGCACGTGTCATGTGGATGACCGCGGCCTTGCTCATGGCGTACACGCCGATCTGGCTGAGCACACGCAGGCCGGCCATCGAGGCGATGTTGACGATGCGCCCGCCCGTGAAGGTGCCCGGTGCGGCACCACGCGCGCGCGCCACCATGCGCTTGCCGACCTCCTGCGCCACGAAGAAGGCACCCCGCGTGTTGGTGTCCATCACGAAGTCGTAGTCCTCGGGCGTGACGTCGAGCAGCTTCTGCGTCGTGCTCACGCCCGAATTGTTGATCAGGATGTCGAGCGTGCCGACCTCGGTCTCGGCATGCGCGACGGCCGCCTTGATGCTGTCGACGTCGGTCACGTCGAGCTCGACCACGTGGGCGTCACCGTCGTGCGCCTCGATCTCGGCACGCAGTTCCTTCAGCCGGTCGGTGCGGCGGCCGGCCAGCACCACGGCCGCGCCCGCCTGCGCCAGGGTGCGTGCGAACTGCGCGCCCAGGCCGCTGGACGCGCCCGTGACCAGGGCCACGCGGCCGGACAGGTCGATGCTGTAACTCATGTTGGGCTCCGGCGCAGCGGGTGGCCGGGCGGCCGGCTGCGCATCGTTGTGGGTGAGGTTGTGGATGAAGCGGGCGGGCACGATAGCACGCAGGATTGCGGCTTCCGGTCACGGCCACGACAGCGTGCTGCGGTGGATCAGCCCGTTCCGGTGAGGGGAAAACAAGAACGAACGATCGTGCTTTTTTAGGCACTCCGGCCGCTAGAATGATTTTTGATACACACGACACCCTCAGGACTCATCCATGAACGCGCAAGACATCCTCGAGCAATTCGGCCCCCGTGAGGCCATGGAGTACGACGTCGTCATCGTCGGCGCCGGCCCGGCCGGCCTGGCCACCGCCATCCGGCTCAAGCAGCTGGCGGCGGCCAAGGGCAGCGAGCTGAGTGTCGTGGTGCTGGAAAAGGGCGCCGAGCCGGGCGCCCACATCCTGTCGGGCGCCGTGATGGACCCGATCGCCTTGAACGAGCTGATTCCGGACTGGCAGGCCCAGGGCGCGCCGCTCAAGCAGCCGGTCACCGGCGACGACGTGCTCTTCCTGTCGCCCACAGGCGCCACCCGCACGCCCGAATGGCTGGTGCCCAACTGCTTCCACAACCACGGCAACTACGTCATCAGCCTGGGCCTGCTGACCAAGTGGATGGGCGAGCAGGCTGAAGCACTCGGCGTGGAGATCTTCCCCGGCTTCACTGCCGCCGAGGTGCTGTACAACGACAAAGGCGCCGTGCGCGGCGTGGCCACCGGCAACCTGGGCATCGGCAAGGACGGCGAGCCGCACGACGGCTTCCAGATCGGCATGGAGCTGGTCGGCAGATACACCGTCTTTGCCGAAGGTTCGCGCGGCCACCTGGGCAAGCAGCTGATCGCGAAATACAAGCTCGACGAAGGCCGCGACCCTCAGGGCTACGCCATCGGCATCAAGGAGCTGTGGGAGATCGACCCGGCCAAGGCACAGCCCGGCAAGGTGGTGCACACCGCCGGCTGGCCCATGGACAACTCGACCTACGGCGGCGGCTTCCTCTACCACCAGGAGGACAACAAGGTCACCCTGGGTTTCGTCACCGGCCTGGACTACAGGAACCCCTGGCTCAGCCCCTTCGAGGAAATGCAGCGCTGGAAGACCCATCCGGCCGTGCGTGCGCACATCGAGGGCGGCAAGCGCATCGGCTATGGCGCACGCGCCATCACCGCAGGCGGCCTGATGTCGCTGCCCAAGATGGTGTTTCCGGGCGGCGCCCTGGTGGGCTGCGACGCGGGTTTCCTCAATGCCGCGCGCATCAAGGGCAGCCACGCCGCCATCAAGAGCGGCATGCTGGCGGCCGAGGCGGCCTTCGAGGCCCTGGCCGCCGGCCGCAGCGCCGACACGCTCGACGCCTATCCGGCCGCCTTCGAGAAGAGCTGGCTGTACGACGAACTCAACCAGGCGCGCAATTTCAAGTCCTGGTTCAAGAAGGGCGTGCTGGTGGGCTCGCTCATGACCGGCATCGAGCACTGGCTGCTGCCGCGCCTGGGCATGAAGGCGCCGCCCTGGACCATCCACCGCACGAACGCCGACCATACCTATCTGCGCCCGGCCGCCGAATGCACGCCGATCGACTATCCGAAACCCGACAACAAGCTCACCTTCGACCGCCTGAGTTCGGTCTTCGTGGGCAATGTGAACCATGAGGAAAATCAACCTGCGCACCTCACGCTGCAGAATGCCGAGGTGCCCGTCAAGACCAACCTGGCGATCTATGGCGGGCCGGAAAGCCGCTATTGCCCGGCAGGGGTGTACGAGTTCATCGACGACGGCGCGGGCGCCCAGAAACTGCAGATCAACGCCCAGAACTGCGTGCACTGCAAGACCTGCGACATCAAGGACCCGACCCAGAACATCGTCTGGGTGACGCCAGAAGGTGGCGGCGGCCCGAACTACGTGGGCATGTGATGCAGCGCTGAGCGGCAGCGCCGCACAGCGCGGACGGCACCAGAACGGCCGGCATCCCACCAGGGTGCCGGCCGTCTTGCTTGGCACATCGGCGGTGGGCGCGCAAGCCACGGCGGCGGCCGCGGCCCGCCGAATTAAGGCTGATTAACGTCTGGCAAGGTCACAGACCCCCATGGACAGGTTGCAGTTGCAAGCTGACCACGAAGGATTTCACGATTCCTCCGGTTTCGGAACGACGTCGTCCATGCACCTGCACCGCCTGAGCAGGGGAAAAATGGGTAATTCATACATTTCCCAGGAACTGGCCGAACACGACACATCATCCGGCGTCAGGACACCAGGCAACCTGCTCCAACCCGGCCACTGAGCGTCTTGCGCATATTTGCCACTTCAGGCCAGGCCAGCACATCGACTTCAGCACTTTTCCGCACTTCCCGCCGGATCAGGGCCGCGCCATTCAAGTTGTGGCATGCCGCGGTCGAAAAGGCTAAGCGCGCCTGATGCACCAGATTAACCAGGATTAATCCAGCTGCGGCATGCCTGCACAACCTTGGCAGGCCGCCCACCAGCGGGTTCATCCTTAATCTCGCTTGTGCCTGCCTTTCATTAACCTAAACTCAGCTCATGAATTGTGCAAACCAGACCCGCCCGAGCCGTGCCACCTCGCCTCGGGTTTGCCGGTTCGTTATGCCGCCGTAAGCCACGCAGACTCGGCGCGCTATATCCCGTGAAAGTTCATTCATGCCTGACCCAGGGTTGGCAGGCTGGCGTAGTGCGCCCGATCAATTTGTATCGGTGATTTGTTCCGCCTAGTTTCCAGGAGTGTTGATGATGACCAAGAAAACCCGTGCCGCCATTGCCGTGGCACTGCTGGGCGCCTCCACGGCCCTGTCCGCGGCGGTCTGTGCCAGTGACCCGGCCACACCCTTCACCGCCGGGCCGGTCGACCCGGTCAGCCAGTTCCCGCAATGGGTGGTGGACTCCAATGGCGTGGGCCTGCAGGTCTGCACCGACAGCGTGGACGGCCAGGGCAACCCGCCGCCGTGCTTCTACGACCCGGTCGAGGTCGGCAACCCCCTGTCCGAGGCCCTGGGCCGCGGCGGCGAGGCCTTCTACTTCCTGGCCGACAACGTCTTCACCACCACCGGTGCGGCCGCCGTCGACGCCGTGGTGGTGATGGCGCTCGAATCGGCCTTCCTCAGCCCCACGGTGACGGATGGCTACCAGACCCAGTTCCAGCGCCTGCGCGTGCGCGTCAACGTCGCTGCGCCGGGCATCTACACGGTCGAGCACCCCTGGGGCAGGAAGTCCTACACCGTCACCACGGTCAGCACCAAGGGTGGCGGCGGCGCACGCGAGATCAACGACACCGTCGACGTGTCCTTCGCCCCGTCCAGCGCCGTGCCCGGCATGGTCACGCCCTTCCTGCGCTGGGATCCGGCGCAGGCACCGGCCGCACCGGCCGGCTACCTGGGTGACGGCGTGACCCTGCACCGCGTGCTGGGCAGCCCCTGCGGCAACAACTTCGTGCGCATCAGCGCCACCGCGCTGGACGGCGTGACGCCCCTGGCCATCGACCCGGCCAACACCGACGGCGACGGCTCCACCGCCAGCTACACCAGTGCGCTGTTCACGGTGATGGGCAAGCTTGCGCCGACCAGCGTCACGCCGCTGGCGGTGGGCAATGCCTACTACAGCCGCAGTGCGGCGGGCACCAGCATCACGGTGATGGCGCAATCCTCGCCAGCAGCCACCGTCACCGCCACGCCAGGCGGCGTCATGAGCACCGACGGCAACGGCCGCTTCTACGTCAGCACGGCCTACACCGGCGCCACCCTGCCGGCCACCGTGCAGGTGCTGGCGTCGGACAGCAGCAAGCCCACCCTGCCCAACGACCAGCCCAACGTGGCACTGCGCGACCTGGTCGTGATCAGCCGCGCCGACGCCACCTGCTCGCTGGCCACGCGGCTGTGCACGCTGGTGGTCGACGCCCAGTCCAGCGACTCGATCGTGCCCCCCACCCTGACCCTGGCGCACACCGCCACCGCGCTGGTGAACGGCAGCGTCACCGTCACCAACGCAGCCGCTCTGCCCGGCTCGGTCACCGTGATCTCCTCGGCCGGAGGCTCGGCCTCCAAGCCGGTGACCGTCGTCAACCAGTGATCGGGAGCTACCCCATGAAACACAAACTCATCGTCACCCTGATCGCCACGGCCCTGGAGCTGTACGGCAGCTCGCTGGCCCAGGCAGCCTGCCTGGCCAACGGCGCCACGCCGGTCACCTCCGGCCCGGTCAACCCGATCGACGGCTTCCCCGAGTACGTCACCGATTCCAACGGCCTGAGCATGCAGCGCTGCCTGGACCCGGAGCTGTGCTTCTTCGACCCCATCGTGGCGACCGACCCGTTCTCGGTGCAGATCCGCTCGGGCGGCGAGGCCTTCTACTGGGCCGCCACGGCGACCCTGCGCGACCCGACCAACGCGGGCCGGCTCACCCTGGTCATGGGCGCCGAGACCGCCTTCCTGCAGGCCGACCCGGTCACCGGCGCGCCGATCGACGGCTCGCAGTTCCCCTTCCTGCGTTTCCGCCTGGTGTTCAAGGCACCGCTGGCGGGCAACTACACCCTGGTCCACCCCTACGGCACCGAGACCTTCACGGTCGACGTCGCCAGCGGCGGGCGCGACGTGTTCAACACCATCGACCGCGGCTTCGCGCCGTCGTCGACCTTCACCGGTCCGGTCGGCCCCTTCCTGATCTGGGACGCCGACGCACCGGCCGGCTTTGCCGGCAACGGTGGCGCCGCCGGCGCGCTGCACACGGTCAAGGGCAGCCCCTGCGGCGTGAACTCGGTGACGTTGACCGGCACCGACTTCCAGGGCAACCCGCTCAACCTCGACGGCCTGGGCGGCAACGTGCTCACGACCAACGAGTTCGACGTGCAGGGCCAGTACTACGACGGCCGGGTGCAGACGCCGCTGACCACCTCGCGGCTGACCTACAGCCGTGCCGCCGGCGCGCTGGGGCAGATCGACACCTTCGCCACCTCCACCGCCAACGCCGTGGTGACGGTGCAGGACGGCCCCACCATCGCCGCCGGCAGTTCGCGCCTGCCCAGCCCCGTGACGCTGGCGCGCGCCACCTCGGCCCAGGGCGGCGGGCTGGACTTCGCCAGCACGGCCGTCACCGGCGCCGACACCGACGCCCTGCCCGCGGTGCTGGCTGTCACGGCCACCGACAGCGGCACCAACCCGGCCACCGACCCGACCACGCTCATCCACGCCCTGGTCGACTTCGTCAAGATCACATCGGCCGAATACGACCCCGCGTCGCAGACCCTGGTGGTCAACGCCGAATCGGGCGACAAGCGCGTGCCGCCCACCCTGACGTTGCGCGAATACAACCAGCCTGCCGGCGTGCCCATCACCACCACGGCGCCGCCGGCCAGCGTCACCATCGTGTCCTCGCACGGCGGCAGCGACACGGCCCTGGTGCGCGTGGCGCCGTCCGCGGCGCCGCTGGGTGCGGACAACCTGGCCGTCTCGGCCGCCACCGCCAGCAGCATCACCCTGAGCTGGAACGACAACGCGACCAACGAGACGCGCTACGACGTCTACCGCAACGGCGTCCTGGTGCGCAGCGTGGGCGCCAACATCGCCAGCGTGGTCGACACCGGGCTGACGGCGTCGACCACCTATACCTACCAGGTGTTCGCGGTCAACCTGCAGGGTCAGACGGCCTCGCCCACGCTGGACGCCCGCACCCTGGCACTGCCGGTCAGCCCGACCATCGGCACGGCCAGCGCCGCACCGACCCGCACCGTCACCCTGACGTGGACGGACAACTCGGCCGACGAGAGCGGCTTCCGCATCCTGCGTTCGACCACCCTGGCGGGCACCTACACCCAGGTGGGCACCGCGCCGGCCGGCGCCACCTCAGGCACCGACACCTCGGCGTCGCCCAACACGCAGTATTTCTACAAGGTCGTGGCCGTGCGCGGCACGGAACTGAGCGCACCGTCCGCCGCCGCCAGCCTGACCACACCGGCCGCGCCCTCTTCGCCCGGCCAGCCCACCCTGGTCGCCGCACCGGGTGGCACCCAGGTCACGGTGAGCTGGGCCGACCGCAGCAGCAATGAACTCGGCTTCCAGGTCTACCGCCGTATCGGCACCGGCACCTTCAGCGCCGTGAGCGGGCTGCTCGCGGCGAACAGCACCAGCTTCGTCGACAGCACCACCACGCCGGGCACCACCTACACCTACCGGGTCGACGTGAGCAACTGGGCCGCCACGCTGCAGTCGGCCCTGTCGGCTGCGGTGACCACGCCCTCGAGCGCGCCGCAGCCGCCGGCCGTGGTGCTGAACGCGCCGACCGGGCTGAGCGCATCCGCCGCGCTGCAACCGGTGCTGAACTGGACCGACGCCTCGACCGGCGAGACCGCCTACCGCGTGCGCCGCACCACGGTGGTCGTCAACACCGACGGCAGCGTGACGACCAGTGCTCCGGTCGTGCGCACCGGCACGCTGGCCGCCAACACGGCCACCTACACCGACACCACCGCCACGCGCAACACGGTCTACCTGTACGACGTCGCGGCGCTCAACGGCGCCACGGTCGGTGCCCTGGCATCGGCCTACACCGTGGCGACCGCCGGCGGCCTGACGGCGCCGGGTCGCCCGACCCTGACGCGCTCGCTGGTCAACAACGCGGCACGCGTGGCCGTCAACTGGACGCTGGGTGCACCGAACACCGGGGTGGGTGGCTTCGAGGTGCAGCGCTGTGCCGGCGTGGGTTGCACCAGCTACGCCAAGCTGCCCGGCACGGCGGTCAGGACGGCCGGCACGGTCGACGGGCGGGCCACCTTGTCGTTCAACGACACCACGGTGGCACGTGGCACGAGCTACACCTACCGGCTGCGCTCGGTCGGCGGTGCAGGCACGGGGCTGGTGAGCGGCTTCAGCGCCACCAGCACGGTCGTCACCCAGTAAGGGCGCGCAGGCAAGTACCACCCAGGCAGGCGCAACATCAGGCCCGCGAACCGGCCTGCCTGCACAGATCAGCCGTCGTGACAGCCTGACGGCCTGCCGCCCCGCGCAAGCCGGGCGGCTTTTTTTCGCCCGCGGGGCCGGCCCGGCCACTCAGCGCCAGGCCGGCGCGCGCTTGTCGATGAAGGCCTGCAC
>JBJOKY010000402.1:0-4164 GCA_046045865.1 Pseudomonadota bacterium
GATCGAGACCGACAAGGTCGTGCTCGAAGTGCCGGCGCCGTCCGCCGGCGTGCTGGCTGAACTGGTGCAGGCCGACGGTGCCACCGTCGCCAGCGAGCAGGTCATCGCCCGCATCGACACCGACGCCAAGGCCGGCGCTGCGGCCGCCCCGGCCGCTGCTGCTCCCGCTGCAGCCGCCCCGGCCGCCGCTGCAGCTGCCCCCGCCGCTGCCAGCAAGGCCGGCGTGGCCATGCCTGCCGCCGCCAAGCTGCTGGCCGACAACAACCTCGCCGCCGGTGCCGTGGCCGGCACCGGCAAGGACGGCCGCATCACCAAGGGTGACGTGCTCGGCGCCGTCGCCGCCGGTGCGGCAGCCCCCGCGCCCGCCGTGGCGGCCGTCAAGGCCCCGGCCGCACCGTCGGTTGCCAAGCCGCTGCCGGCCGTGGCCGCGCCCGTGGCCGCCAACCTGGGCGACCGCCCCGAACAGCGTGTGCCCATGAGCCGCCTGCGCGCCCGCGTGGCCGAGCGTCTGCTGCAGTCGCAGTCGACCAACGCCATCCTGACCACGTTCAACGAAGTGAACATGGCCCCGGTGATGGAGATGCGCAAGAAGTTCCAGGACAAGTTCGAGAAGGAACACGGCGTCAAGCTGGGCTTCATGAGCTTCTTCGTCAAGGCCGCCGTGGCCGCGCTGAAGAAGTTCCCGGTGCTCAACGCCTCGGTCGACGGCAACGACATCGTCTACCACGGCTACTTCGACATCGGCATCGCCGTGGGCTCGCCGCGCGGCCTGGTCGTGCCCATCATCCGCAACGCCGACCAGCTCAGCTTTGCCGACATCGAGAAGAAGATCGCCGAGTTCGGCCAGAAGGCCAAGGAAGGCAAGATCTCCATCGACGACCTCACCGGCGGCACCTTCTCCATCAGCAACGGCGGCACCTTCGGCTCCATGCTGTCCACGCCCATCATCAACCCGCCGCAGTCGGCCATCCTGGGCGTGCACGCCACCAAGGACCGCGCCGTGGTCGAGAACGGCCAGGTCGTGGTGCGCCCGATCAACTACCTCGCCATGTCGTATGACCACCGCATCATCGACGGCCGCGAAGCCGTGCTTGGCCTGGTGACGATGAAGGAAGCGCTGGAAGATCCCGCGCGCCTGTTGTTCGACATCTGATCGAGCTGAACGCCCCGTGCGGCCTGGCCATACGGGGCGTTTCTTCGTGGCCCCAGCCTACCGGAAGCGAACGTGAGCCTTGCCGACGAACTCCAGCGCCTTGAACAACTGCATCAGCGCGGTGCGCTCAGCGCCGAGGAGTTCGCCCGTGCCAAGGCGCGTCTGCTGGCCGCGCCGGCACCGGTGGTCGGCGCTGGTCTGAACCGCTTGCGCCGAACCGTCAACGACCGTTGGCTCGCCGGTGTCTGCGGCGGCCTGGCCCGGTTGACGGGCACCGAATCCTGGCTCTGGCGCCTGGCCCTCGCCCTGCTCGTGCTGCTGGGTGGCACCGGCGTCCTGCTTTACCTGCTGCTGTGGATCCTCGTGCCGGTCGAGGGCGACACGCCTTTGGTCTGACGTCTTCGCACCAGCCCTGAACCGAACCTCACACACCCCATCATGTCCAAACAATTCGACGTCGTTGTCATCGGCGGTGGCCCCGGCGGCTACATCGCAGCCATCCGCGCAGCGCAACTGGGTTTCAACGTCGCCTGCATCGACGAGTGGAAGAACGACAAGGGCGGCCCTGCGCCCGGCGGCACCTGCACCAACGTCGGCTGCATTCCGTCCAAGGCCCTGCTGCAGTCGAGCGAGCACTACGAACACGCGGCCCACCACTTCGGCGACCACGGCATCACGCTGGACAACCTGAAGATGGACGTCAGCAAGATGGTGGGCCGCAAGAATACCGTCGTGAAGCAGAACAACGACGGCATCCTCTACCTGTTCAAGAAGAACAAGGTCAGCTTCTTCCATGGCCGTGGCTCGTTCACCAAGGCGGTCGAGGGCGGCTACGAGATCAATGTCGCCGGTGCCGCCGCCGAGGTGCTGACGGCCAAGCAGGTCATCCTGGCCACCGGCTCCAACGCCCGTGCGCTGCCGGGTGCCGCGTTCGACGAAGACAAGGTGCTGTCCAACGACGGCGCGCTGCGCATCGGCGCTGTTCCCGCCAA
Source organism: Pseudomonadota bacterium (assembly GCA_046045865.1). Taxonomy (GTDB): domain Bacteria; phylum Pseudomonadota; class Gammaproteobacteria; order Burkholderiales; family Burkholderiaceae_C; genus Sphaerotilus. Next base: position 2,146 of record JBJOKY010000402.1, read on the forward strand.
GCTCGGCGTGATCGGCTCGGGCGTGATCGGCCTGGAGATGGGCTCGGTCTGGCGTCGCCTGGGCTCCGAGGTCACCATCCTGGAGGCCCTGCCCAGCTTCCTCGGCGCTGCCGACGAAGGCGTGGCCAAGGAAGCCCTCAAGGCCTTCACCAAGCAGGGCCTGAAGTTCGAGTTCGGCGTGAAGATCAGCGCGGTCGACACGTCCGGCGTCGGCGTGGCCGTGAGCTACACCGATGCCAAGGGCGCCGAGCAGACCCTGGCGGTCGACAAGCTCATCGTCTCCATCGGCCGGGTGCCCAACACCATCGGCCTGAACCCCGAGGCCGTGGGCCTGCAGCTCGACGAGCGCGGCGCCATCGTCGTGGACGGCGACTGCAAGACCAACCTGCCCGGCGTGTGGGCGGTGGGCGACGTGGTGCGCGGCCCCATGCTGGCGCACAAGGCCGAGGAAGAAGGCGTGGCGGTGGCCGAGCGCATCGCCGGCCAGCACGGCCATGTCAACTTCGGCACCATCCCCTGGGTGATCTACACCTCGCCGGAAATCGCCTGGGTCGGCCGCACCGAGCAGCAGCTCAAGGCCGACGGCGTGGCCTACAAGGCCGGCCAGTTCCCCTTCATGGCCAACGGCCGTGCACGGGCGCTGGGCGACACCACCGGCTTCGTCAAGTTCCTGGCCGATGCCGCGACGGACGAGATCCTGGGCGTGCACATCGTCGGCCCGTTTGCGTCGGAGCTGATCTCCGAAGCCGTGGTGGCGATGGAGTTCAAGGCCTCGGCCGAGGACATCGCGCGCATCTGCCACGCTCACCCATCCTTGAGCGAAGCGACCAAGGAAGCCGCCCTGGCGGTGGACAAGCGCACCCTGAACTTCTGATCGTCCAGCCCGCCTGAGACCGACCTGCAAGGGGCGACGAGAGTCGCCCCTTTTTCGCTTCAGCCCGTACGACTGCCCGTACGACCGCCCGACCCACTGCCCGACACCTGGATCCGATGACCACCGTCACCGAGCTCTATCACCAGACCCTGGCCGAACGCGGCTACAGCGCCGACCCGGCCCAGCTGCGTGCCGTGGCGGCGCTGCAGCGCTGCCAGGACGAATGGGCGGCCTACAAGGCCCGGCGCAGCAACGCGATCACCAAGGCGCTGGTGCGCCCGGCGCTGCCGCGCGGTGTCTACATGTACGGCGGGGTGGGGCGGGGCAAGAGCTTCCTGATGGACGCCTTCTTCCAGGCCGTGCCATTGCAGCGCAAGACGCGGCTGCACTTCCACGAGTTCATGCGCGAGGTGCACCGCGAGCTGCAGGACCTGAAGGGCATCGCCAACCCGCTGGAAGAGCTGGGAAAGCGCATCGCGCGGCGCTTCCGCCTGATCTGCTTCGACGAGTTCCACGTGGCGGACGTGACCGACGCCATGATCCTGCACCGGCTGCTGGACGCCATGTTCCGCCACCGCGTCTCGATCATCACGACGAGCAACTTCCACCCGGACGGCCTGTACCCCAACGGCCTGCACCGCGACCGCGTGCTGCCGGCCATCGAGTTGCTCAAGGCCAGGCTGGAAGTGATCAACGTCGACAACGGCACCGACTACCGGCGCCGCACGCTGGAGCAGGTGGAGCTGTACCACCAGCCGCTCGGGCCCGAGGCGGATGCCGCACTCACGCGCGCCTTCGAGGGCCTGGCCGAGACGCGTGACGAGGAGCCGGCGCTGCACATCGAGGCCCGCGTCATCCACGCCAGGCGCAAGGCCGGCGGCGTGGTGTGGTTCGACTTCAAGGAACTGTGTGGCGGCCCGCGTTCGCAGAACGACTACCTGGAGCTGGCCACGCAGTTCCACACCCTCATCCTGGGCAACGTGCCGCTCATGCCGCCCAAGCTGGCGTCGGAGGCACGTCGCTTCACCTGGCTGGTCGACGTGCTGTACGACCGGCGCGTCAAGCTCGTCATCTCGGCCGCCGTGCCGCCGGAGCAGCTCTACACCGAAGGGCCGATGTCGCACGAGTTCCCGCGCACCGTGTCG
>JBJOKY010000403.1:0-4164 GCA_046045865.1 Pseudomonadota bacterium
GCTCGCCCTCGCGCTGGCTGTCTTCATGGTCAGCAGCGCGTCATCAACCGGGGTGGCTTGCTGCGGCTGCGCGGTAAGGTTCGCTCCAAAGGCACGGATAGATGCCGTGGGTTGCGTGAATGGCTGCATGGTTGAAAGCTCAGCGAAACTGAATGCACGCGCTGGCAGGGCCACACGCGCGGACTTCTCGTTGCTGTCCGGGATGCCCCCGGCGGATTGCTTTTATGGCGAGTTGCTCGCCTCGCAGGACTCGGTGCGGCTGGCTTCCGTCCTCGCCAGCGGCATTTCTCCGCGTCCTACCCCCGGTGTTGTCGCCTCGGGGTCTCGATCAGCCTTGGAGGTCGCGCGGCTCAGGCGGGGCGACTGGCTGATGTCTCGTTGCGCTTCGCTGCTGCCGTGGCCGGTGGACTTACGGGGCTTTCGCTGGTGCGCTGCTTAGGCGACCAGTATAGGCAGGAACTGAATCCATGTGATTCATCATGCAGCCCTGAACGCCAGCACCTGGGCGCCATCACGCAGACGGTCCAGGTAGTCGGCCCACTGCTGCATCATCTGGCGGCGCTGTTCCAGGAACTCGGCGCGGTCGTAGGCCATGCCCAGCGGACCGGCCTTGCCGTGGGCAAGCTGGGCCTCGATCACGTCAGGCGACACGCCCGGCAGGCGTTCCACCATGAGGGTGCGCGCCATGGCTCGAAAGCCGTGGGCGACGTGCTCATCTGTGCCGAAGTCCAGCCGGCGCAGCGCGGCGTTCAGGGTGTTGTCGCTCATGGGCCGGGCATGGCTGCGCGCACCGGGGAAGACGTAGCGGCCTGCGCCGGTCAGCGGCCGCAGCTCGGCCAGGATGCCCAGGGCCTGCAGCGCCAGCGGCACCAGGTGCGGGCGGCCGTTGAGCTTCTCCGCCTTGGTGCGCTTCATCTTCCCGGACGGGATCGTCCACAGGGCTGCGCCCATGTCCACCTCGCACCACTCCATGGTGCGGATGTTGCCCGGGCGTTGGAACAGCAGCGCAGCCAGGCGCAGGGCGGCACGCGTGGCAGGTTGCCCGTGATACCCGTCGATGGCGCGCAGCAGCTCGCCCACGCGCAATGGCTCAAGCACTGCGGCCCGATGCCGGGCGACGTGGGGCGCAAGGGCGCCCTTCAGGTCAGTAGCCGGGTTGATGGTGCACTTGCCGCTCTGCACGCCGTAGCGGAACACCTGCCCGGCCATCTGCTGCAGATCCTGCGCCGTGCTCAGGGTGCCGCGCGCCTCGACCTTGCGCAGCGTGGCCAGCAGGATGTGCGTCTTGACGGCGTCCAGCGGCAGCCCGCCAAGCTCTGGAAACAGGTGCAGTTCGTTCATCCGCAGCCACTTCGCGGCGTGGTCCTCGCTCCATCCCGGGGCCTTGAGGGTGTGGAACTCGCGCGCCACGGCCTCATAGGTCACCGCAGCCGTCCGGGCCTTCTCGGCGCGCTCCGCGCGGCGCTGCTGAATGGGGTCGAAGCCGGCCTGTTGCTCAGCCCGGGCCTTGTCGCGTGCCAGCCTGGCTGCCTTGAGGCTCACAAGCACCACCTTGCTGCCAGGCTTGCAGTAGTTGCCCAGCGGCAGCGCCCGCACCTTGCCCGCCATGGGGAAGCGCCAGAACCAGCGCTTTGACCCGTTGGGCGTCACCTCCAGGAACAGCCCGCCTGCGTCGGTCAGACGCACGCACCGTCGGTCGGGTGGGCATGTGGCACTGCGGCAATCGACATCGGTCAGCATGTGGGTAATCTCCGCTGGCGCTGTAGAGCAGTCAATTTGCCCCACATATTACCCACATGATACGTCGCAATTTACTGCGCCCCACTGAGTGGACGTGACAAGAAAAAAGCCCCTAAGTGCTTGATTTACTTAGGGGCTTGAGGCTTCTTGGTGCCTTGTGATTCCTTGACGTGGAGCGGGTGAAGGGAATCGAACCCTCGTCTTAAGCTTGGGAAGCTTCAGCTCTGCCATTGAGCTACACCCGCATCGCGCCGACGCATTCTAGCCATGCGCGCCGGCACAATGCGCGCCTTGCTCGCCACCCCGCCATGAACCACACCGATCCGACCGACCTGCCTGCGGGCAGCGACCCCTCCGTGCCTGCCTGCACCGACCAGCGCGACGCCGCCCACCCGCACCACCGGGCCATCCGCAGCTACGTGCTGCGCGCAGGGCGCATGGGCTCGGGCCAGGAACGTGCGCTGGCCGAACTCGGCCCGCAGTTCGTGCTGCCCTACCAGGCGCAGCCCGTCGACCTGGCCGCCAGCTTCGGGCGCAGCGCCCCGGTCGTGCTGGAGATCGGCTTCGGCATGGGTGATGCCACGGCGCAGATCGCTGCCGGCCTGCCCGGCACCGATTTCCTGGGCGTGGAAGTGCACCAGCCCGGCGTGGGCGCGCTGCTGCGCCAGATCGGCGAACGCGACCTGGCCAACCTGCGCATCGTGCAGCACGACGCCGTGCAGGTGCTGGCGCACATGCTGGCGCCCGGCTCGCTGGCCGGCGTGCATGTCTTCTTCCCCGACCCCTGGCACAAGAAGAAGCACAACAAGCGCCGCCTCATCCAGCCACCGCTGGTGGCCCTGCTGACCAGCCGGCTCGCGCCCGGCGGCTACCTGCACTGCGCCACCGACTGGCAGCCCTATGCCGAGCAGATGCTCGAGGTGCTGGGCGCCGAGCCCGGGCTGGCCAACAGCGTGGCCGAGGGCGGCTATGCGCCGCGGCCCGACTACCGCCCGCTCACCAAGTTCGAGGCCCGCGGCATCCGCCTGGGCCACGGCGTGTGGGATCTGGTGTTCCGCCGGCGCTAGGCCCGGCGCCGCGCGCCATGCCGGCAGCCAGCCGGGCGGCCCCGGCCGATGCGTGGCATGTGGCTCAATCCGCCCAGACGATCACGCCGCTGTAGGCCGTCACCAGCACCAGGATGCCGAAGCCGATGCGGTACCAGGCGAAGGGCACGAAGTTGTGCGTGGCCACGTAGCGCAGCAGCCAGCGCACGCAGACCCAGGCCGAGATGAAGGAGAACACCAGCCCGACCAGGAACATGGGCGCGTCGGCCAGCGACAGCAGCGCGCGTTCCTTGTACAGGCTGTAGGCGCCCGCGCCGATCAGCGTCGGGATGGCCAGGAAGAAGCTGAAGTCCGTCGCCGCCTGGCGCGACAGGCCCAGCAGCATGCCGCCGATGATGGTGGCGCCCGAGCGGCTGGTGCCCGGCACCATGGCCAGGCACTGCACCAGGCCGACCTTGAGCGCGTCCAGCGGGCCCATGTCGTCCACCGTGGCGATGACGCGGCGCGCCGTCGGCGTGCTCGGCTGGTCGCCCCACTTGACGTCGGCCTTCTGCGGTGCGGCGGGTCGTGCCGCGGCGCGTTTCTCGGCCCACAGGATGATGAAGCCGCCCAGGATGAAGGTGGCCGCCACCACCTGGGGCGTGAACAGGTGCGCCTTGATGATCTTGCCCAGCAGCAGGCCGAACACCGCTGCCGGCAGGAATCCGATCAGCACGTTGAGCCCGAAACGCTGCGCCGCCGGCTGGCTGGTCAGGCCGGCCAGCGTGTCCCTGATGCGCTGGGCGTAGACCAGGATGACCGCGAAGATCGCGCCGGTCTGGATGGCGATGTCGAACACCTTGGCCTTGGCGTCCGAGAAGCCGAGCAGCGAGCCGGCCAGGATGAGGTGGCCGGTGCTGGAGATGGGCAGGAATTCGGTCAGGCCTTCGACCACACCCATGACGGCGGCCTTGGCCAGCAAGATCAGATCCACGCGTTGCTTCCCTTGGAGTGATGCAAAGTCGTAAGGCTAACCGCCAGCACCCTCCGGGCGGATGTCCGGCTGTGAAGCAGGCATGGCACTGCGCGCTTTGCCGTGACGACTTGCCGGCCGGCCCCCACACCTGGGCGACATATCATTCAGCCACACCTGCAACTGCGCACGGGTGAGTGGAGGCCGTACATGACGCTCATGAGCTTCATCAAGAAGCAGTTCATCGACATCATCGAGTGGGTCGAGCCCGGCGACGGCGTGCTGGCCTGGCGTTACCCGGCCACCGACCGCGAGATCCAGTACGGCGCCGCGCTCGTGGTGCGTGAGTCGCAGGTCGCGGTCTTCGTCAACGAAGGCCAGGTGGCAGACGTGTTCGGCCCCGGCACCCACAAGCTCGTGACGCAG
>JBJOKY010000404.1:0-4157 GCA_046045865.1 Pseudomonadota bacterium
GGGTGGCGGCGCGGCGGCTGGCAATCATGCGGCGGCTGGCGGCCAGGCGGCTCTGCACCCACAGCGGTTGCGTGCGGCCGTAGACCACCAGCAGGCCATCGCTTTCCACCAGGGCCTGCTCGTAGTGCTGGCGCCATTGGTCGGCCGGCAGGTCGGGGCTGGGCTCTGGCGCAAGCAGGGCCTCGGCACCCAGTTCGCCCAGCAGGCCCATCACGTCCTGGCCGAGCTGCTGGTCCACCGCGTCGGCGCTGACGCAGATGAGCGGGGGCAGGCCGGGGTCGGCGTTCGTGGCGCCTGGGCTGTCGGCGGCCTGGGCGGGTGATGCTGACGCGGCGGCTGATGCGCCGGCTGCTGGCGCGGCCGCCTTGGCGCGCGGCTGCAGCTGATCAGCCACCTGGCGCTTGAAGGCCTCGAAACCGCAGGCCAGGCTGCCGGTGAGCAGGGCGCGGTAGGCCGTATCGGTGACCTCGTCCAGCACCAGCTCGGGCGCGCGCCAGGCCAGCAGGGGTACGCCCTTGGCCTGCGCCACCTGGCGGGCGACGCGGTGCTGCAGGGCGGTGACGGATTCGCCCACGTCGGCATACACCCGCCCGGCGTGCGGGCCGAAACACTGCAGCAGCAGGTCGGCGCCGGCCAGGGCGGTGGCGAGTTCCGCCTCGGCATCCGCGCCGCGGCGGGTGTAGAGCGCGTCTTCGGTGTCGATCACCTCCAGGCCCTGCTGGCGCAAATAGCCGGCCAGTTCCACGGCCTGCTGGCGCAGGTCGTCGGTGGGCGTGGCGATCCAGACCTTGCGGGTGGGTGCGGCCTCGGCCGCCGCGCTGGCGTCGCGCCCCAGGCGGCGGCCGATGGCGTGGGCCAGCTCGCGCAGCAGGGTCCAGTAGAGCCGGTCGTCGTCACCCGGGCTGGGCCAGCCCAGGGTCATGGGCGCGGCGTGTTCGGTGGCCTGCTCCCAGAAGGCCACGGGCACCAGGCCCTGCACGGCCAGCGGCAGGGCGTGGCGCTCGGTGCGCATGCATTCGCCGAAGAAGACGCGCTCATCCGTGCGGCCGCCGAAGCGGGTGAGGTAGTGATCCAGCTCGCCGCGGCACCATTCGGAATCCAGCCAGGTGGGCGACAACATGGCCAGCAGCGCGGCCGCCGGGCTGCTGGCGCAGGAGCTTTTCGAGGTTGTCCGCAAACGCCGTCACCCAGCCGCGCGTGTTCCTGCCGAAACACGCGTCGTCCGGACGGCTGTAGCTGAGGAAGACCTGCGTCATGCTCCCTGGGTGGCGGAGACGCCCCAGCCCGCCTGCTGTTGTCCGCTGCTTGTATATGTGTGGTGCGTGTCGCGCGACCCGCCCGGCCACTGTATGCGAGGGCAGAGACCCCGTGAGGCCGGGAGATCCCCGGGCCAGGGGACATGGCCCAGTAGATGGTGGTGAATGGTGGTGAACTACGGCAGCGGCACCGCCCCCGGCCCCGCGTTCACGCGTGCGGGCAGCGCCGGGCGTCACCATGCCGGCGCGCACACCCCTTGCCGGCCGCCTTGGCCTGGTACAGCGCCGCGTCGGCCAGCTGCATCAGGCTGCGCGCCTCGCGGGCGTCCGCCGGGTAGACGGCCACGCCGACGCTGGCGTGGATCTGCAGCTGCAGCTGCAGCGGCAGCGGCTGCGCGGCGCGGTCGCCTGCGCGAGCGCACGGCAGCGTCAGCTGGCAGGGGCGGGCGAGCTCGTCCAGCACGCGCTGCACGATGGGCTGCCAGGCGTCGGTGTCTTCCAGCGGGCTGAGCAGCAGCACGAACTCGTCGCCGCCCACGCGGCTGGCGGTGTCGGCGGCGCGCAGCACCCGGGTCAGGCGCTGGGCCACCTCGCGCAGCAGGGCGTCGCCGGCAGCGTGGCCGTGCAGGTCGTTGACGGCCTTGAAGCCGTCCAGGTCGAGGTAGCACAGCGCCTGCGGCTGGCCGCTGCGCCCGGCCTGCGCCAGGCTCTGGGCCAGCCGGTCGTCGAGCAGGCGGCGGTTGGGCAGGCCGGTGAGCTCGTCGTGGTGGCCCAGGAAGGCGATGCGGTCCTGCGTGATGTGCTGGGCGGTGACGTCCGACAGCACCCAGATCGACTCGCCCCGGCCGCCTTCGAGCGGCATGCCGCTGAGCTCGATCCAGCGCAGCTCGCCGCCGCGCGTGACCATCTGCACCTGTGCGCGCGCGACCTCGCCGCGCGCCAGGCTGGCGGCGTGGCAGGCGCCGATCTCGCGCCAGGTGTCCGGGCTGGCATAGAGCATCCGGGTGCTGCGCCCGAGCAGCTCGGCCTCGCCGTGGCCGAACAGCGTGGTCATGGCACGGTTCACCCACAGGATGCGGCGCCGGGCGTCGAGCTTGACGATGCCGACCAGGCGGTTGTCGAGCATGGCGCGCAGGTCCTGGCCGATGCGGCGCTCGGCCTCGCGCGCGGCGTGCAGCTCGGTGATGTCGTACAGCACCGAACGGCTGGTGAGGTAGCTGCCGTCGGGCGCGTACAGCGCGCTGGCGCTGGCACTCACGCGCCGTGCCGCGCCACCCTCGTGCAGCGGCAGCAGGGTGTATTCGACGTCGCGCACCTGGCCCTCGGCCTTGAAGCGGGCGAAGTGCTCGTCGTAGTGCGGGCGCGACGCCGGGTCGAGAAAGTCGCGCAGCGCGCGCCCGATCAGCGCCTGCGGGCTCGCCCCCAGCCAGTCGGCCTCGGTCTGGTTGATCTTGACGAAGCGGCCCGCGCCGTCGAGCTGGTGATAGCCGCAGGGTGCGTGGTCGTACAGGTCCTGCAGGTCGGCGTGGGCCTGGGCCAGCTCGCGCTGGGCCTGGCGGCGCGCGCTGACGTCGCGCGCGCTGCAGTACAGGAACTCGCTGCCGTCGATGGCGATGGCGGTGCCGGCCACCTCGACGTCGAGCTCGCTGCCGTCGCTGCGGCGGTGGCGGGTCTCGAAGCGCAGGTGTGCGCCCACTGCCAGATGCTGCAGCCAGCCCTCGATCACCGTGGGCGCGATGCCGGTGTCCCAGCTCGTGACGTGGCGGCCCAGCAGCTGCTCGCGCGTGGCGCCCAGCATGGCGGCGAAGGATGCGCTGAGCTCGACCAGCCGGCCGCCGCGGTCGAGCACGTGGATGCCGTCGCTGGCGGTGAGCAGCAGGCTGGCGCTGCGCTGGCTGGCGGCGAGCAGGGCGCGGGCGCTGCTTTCCTCGCTGCGCCAGGCGCGCTGCAGGCCGTAGGCCGACAGGCCCAGACCGGCCCACAGCAGGCACACGAACAGGCCGGCCTGCCACGCCTGGTTGAACCAGCCGGCCAGGAAGTCGCCGGTCGCCAGCCCGGCGATGACGACCAGCGGGTAGGGCGTGACGACGGTGTAGGCGTTGGCGCGTTCGATGCCGTCCAGGGCGGTCGGGGCGATGTAGCTGCCCTCCATCGGCGCGGCAGCCAGCCGCGCCGCCAGCTCGGCCGAGACCTTGGTGCTGCCGATCGGCGGCGGGGTCGTGAGCTCGGGCGTGTGGCGCGCCACCAGGCGCAGGTCGGTGGTGCGCAGGCTGATGGCGCCGCGTGCGCCGACGTCGACCTTGGCGAAGATCTGGCGCAGCCGCTCGCTGGACACGGCGGCGTAGAGCACGCCGGCAAAGCGCCCGTCGCGCGCCTGCACGCGCCGCGCCAGGATGAGCATGTGCAGGCCGTTGATGCGGCTGGCCAGCGGCCCGGCGACGATGAGCCGCTGGTGCGGCTGGTCGCGCGCACTGATGACGTAGTCGCGGTCGCTCAGGTCGACCGGTGCCGCGGGCCGGCCGGCCAGGCCGGGGCCCAGGCCGTGGCGCACGATGCCGGCTGCGTCGGTCAGGCGCAGCGCGTCGATCTCGGGCGCGAGCAGGCGCTGCTCGTCCAGCAGGCGGGCGGTGGCGGCGCTGTCGGCCCCGAGGTAGGCCGGGCTGGCCGGATCCTCCAGGCGCGCCTTGACGTTGAGCAGCGCCAGGTCGATGCGGCCGAACTCGGTGGCCACGTCATGGCTCATCTCGGCGGCCAGGTTGCGCACCGCCATCAGGGCGCGCTCCTGCTGGGTCTGGTAGCTGGTCCACGACATCCAGGCCGCCAGGGCCGGCACCAGCAGCGCCAGCAGCAGGTGGCCGACGACCAGACGCCACATCCACGGCCGCGGCGGCCGGCGCTGGC
>JBJOKY010000090.1:0-13116 GCA_046045865.1 Pseudomonadota bacterium
TACTTGCCGACCTGGTCGGCCAGCAGCAGGCCCTTGTAGATGATGGTGCGGCAGCTCATGCTGGGCACGTAGTACTCGCGGCTGTGCGTGAGCTTGAGCTTCTGGATCGCCGCCGAAGCGGTCTTGCGGATCACGTAGAGCTTGCGTTCCAGCGCGTCCGGCACGATGACGTCGGCACCGCGGCCGATGAAGATCTGGCGGATCACCGGCTCCGTGGTGCGCACTGTGGGCGACATGGGCATGGCGCGGTCGACCGGCACGTCGCGCCAACCCAGCAGCACCTGGCCTTCGGCCTTGACGGCGCGTTCGAGTTCCTGCTCGCAGGCCAGGCGGCTGGCGTGTTCCTTGGGCAGGAAGATCATGCCCACGCCGTATTCGCCGGGCGGCGGCAGCTTGACGCCCTGCTCGGCCAGTTCGGCACGGAAGAAGTCGTCGGGGATCTGGATCAGGATGCCCGCGCCGTCGCCCATCAGCGCGTCGGCACCGACGGCGCCGCGGTGGTCGAGGTTTTCCAGGATCAGCAGGCCCTGCTCGACGATGGAGTGCGCCTTCTGGCCCTTGATGTGGGCGACGAAGCCGACACCGCAGGCGTCGTGTTCGTTGCTCGCGTCATACAAGCCACCCGCGGCTTCGGCGCGCATCTGGTCGGCGGTCGGATGGTTCGTGGTGTCTTGCATCAAGGGGCTCATCGAGGAGGAAGGCAGGCCGGCGGGGCCCGAGGCAGCCTGGGTCATGGCGCACTCCTGGGAATAGGGGATCATGGAAACAGCGAAACGGCGGGAATTTACTGCACTGCAGCGAGGATGGCCATCGATATAAAAAGGGGTCAGAGCAAATTAATTTACCCAACAGTCGCGCTCGTCAATTAATTAGGGACACATCACTTCCACCACAGCGCGCGTGCGGGACGACACAGAAAGCGTGCCAGGCCAGCCACAGCGACGACGCGCCACAGCCTGGCGCGACGGCCCACAACGGATGGCCGACGCTCAGCCGCGCCGGCCCTTGTCCGCTTCTGGTGCGCGGGGTGGACGGTCGCGTTCCGATCTGGTGCCGGGCGGCCTGCCGCGCGGGCGCGGTTGCAGCGGTCGACCGGTCGTCTCCTGCAGACGGGCAAGAAATGCGCCGGAGCCATGCGCCCAGCCCGCCAGGGCGTTGCGGGTGTAGGCCTCGACCTCGGCCGGTGCCAGCGGCTCGTCGAGCAGATGCGCCCAGGCGGCCTCGCGCTCGAAGGGCGTGTTGCCCAGCGCCCAGTATTCGGGCAGGCCGGTGACAAGGCCGTCCGCCTTGCGCCCGAGATGGTGCGCGGCGCTCGACCAGGGCCAGTCGACCGCTCGCGCCACCAGGCCGGCGCGCACCGGGTTCTGCTCGATGTAGCGCAGACAGCCCAGCAGCGGTGCGCCGGGCTCGATGACGCTGGCGCGAAAGCGCCCGTCCCACAGCGTGCCGCTGCGGCCATGGCGGCGGTTGAAGGCCACCACGTAACGCCGCCCGAGCGCCTGCACCAGCTGGCCCAGGGCCTCGGCGCTGCGCGGCGTGACCAGCAGGTGCACATGGTCGGCCAGCAGCACATAGGCGTGCAGGGCGACCGACAGCGTGGCGGCCGCTTCGCGCATGGCGCCGAGCCAGGCCTGGCGGTCGACGTCATCGACAAAGACGGCCTCGCGGTTGTGCCCGCGCAGCACGATGTGGTGCGCGAGGTGGGCAAAGGCGAGTCGGGGCAGGCGGGCCATGCAGGGGTAGCGGGCAGCGCGGCCATCATAGGCGCCGGCGGCGACGGGGCAGGGCCTGCGGCCCTGGGCCAGAATGCATCGGCTTCCCCCTACTTCATCCGCAGGAGACCGCACCATGCGCGCCGACAACGTCCTCGCCACCATCGGCAACACGCCGCACATTCGCATCAACCGCCTCTTCGGGCCGACCGCGTCAGTCTGGATCAAGTCCGAGCGCAGCAACCCGGGTGGCTCGATCAAGGACCGCATCGCCCTGTCCATGGTCGAGGCGGCCGAGGCCGGCGGCGCGCTCAAGGCCGGCGGCACCATCGTCGAGCCCACCTCGGGCAACACCGGCATCGGCCTGGCCATGGTGGCCGCGGTGAAGGGCTACAAGCTGGTGCTGGTCATGCCCGACAGCATGAGCGTCGAGCGCCGCCGCCTGATGCTGGCCTATGGCGCGAGCTTCGTGCTCACGCCGCGCGCCGAAGGCATGAAGGGCGCCATTGCCAAGGCCCAGGAACTGGTCGCCACCACGCCCGGCGCCTGGATGCCGCAGCAGTTCGAGAACGAGGCCAACATCGCCGTGCATGTGCGCACCACGGCCGAGGAGATCGCGGCCGACTTTCCGGACGGCCTGGATGCCCTCATCACCGGCGTGGGCACCGGCGGCCACATCACCGGCTGCGCCCAGGTGCTCAAGGCGCGCTGGCCGCAGCTCAAGGTGTTCGCGGTCGAGCCCACCGCCTCACCCGTCATCAGCGGCGGCAAGCCCTCGCCCCACCCCATCCAGGGCATAGGCGCCGGCTTCATTCCGAAGAACCTGCACACGCAACTGCTGGACGGCGTGATCCAGGTCGAGGCCGAGGCCGCGCGCGAGATGGCGCGGCGCAGCGCACGCGAGGAAGGCCTGCTGGTGGGCATCTCCAGCGGCGCGACCCTGGCCGCCATCGCCCAGAAGCTGCCGGATCTGCCGGCCGGCGCCAGGGTGCTGGGCTTCAACTACGACACGGGCGAGCGTTACCTGTCGATCGAAGGCTTCCTGCCGTCGGAGACCTGAGCATCCCGGCTCAAGGCGCCGGCGCGTTGTCGAAGATACGCCGGCCGGTGATGCGCTCGTGTTCGCGCAGCGCAAAACGGTCGGTCATGCCGGCGATGTAGTCGGCCACGGCGCGATACGTGTCCGGTGCCTGCGCGTAGTCGGCGGGCAGCAGGCGCGTGTCGGTCGCGTAGGCCTCGAACAGGTCGGTGACAACCTGGCGTGCCAGCACCGTGGTGGCACTCACGCGCGGATGGCGATAGAGCTTGCGGAAGAGGAACTGCTTCAGCTGCGCGCTCTCGCGCCGCATCGCATCGCTGAAGGCCACCAGCGGCGGCGCACGGCGCACCGCGTCGACGCTGTCCGGCCGGTGTTCGGCCAGGCGGCGGCGCGTCTCGCCGATCACGTCGTAGACCTGGGCCGAGAGCATGCGCCGCAGCGTCTCGAACAACAGGCGCCGGCCCTTCATGCCGGCCAGCTCGGGATGTTCGGCCAGGGCGTCGTCGCGGTAGCGCGCGATGAGCGGCACGCGCCCCACCTGATCGAAGCTGATGAGGCCGGAGCGCACGCCGTCGTCCACGTCATGCGCGTTGTAGGCAATCTCGTCGGCCAGGTTGGTGAGCTGGGCCTCCAGCCCGGGCTGCTGACGCACCAGGAAGCGCGCGCCGATGCCGCCGGGCTCGAAACGCTCGATCCAGCGCGCCACCGGCAGCGGGCAGCGCTTGAGCAGGCCCTCGCGCGTCTCGAAGCACAGGTTCAGGCCGTCGTAGCGCGCGTAGCGCTCTTCGAGCACATCCACCACGCGCAGGCTCTGCAGGTTGTGCTCGAAGCCGCCGTGCGGTTTCATGCAGTCGGCCAGCACGTCCTGCCCGGCATGGCCGAAGGGCGTGTGGCCCAGGTCGTGGGCCAGGGCGATGGCCTCGATCAGGTCCTCGTTCAGCCCCAGGCTGCGGCCGATGGAGCGGCCGAGCTGCGCCACCTCCAGGCTGTGCGTGAGCCGGGTGCGGAACAGGTCGCCCTCGTGGTTCAGGAAGACCTGGGTCTTGTAGACCAGGCGCCGGAAGGCCGTGCTGTGCACGATGCGGTCGCGGTCGCGCTGGAAGTCGTTGCGCGTGGGCGCCGCTGCCTCGGCGATGCGCCGGCCCCGGCTGGCGGCCGGGTCGCAGGCGTAGGGGGCCAGGGTGGTCACGCGCGGACGATCGGGGACGGGGACGGGGGCGGGGCGGGATTGAGGCGACGGCAGGACGCCGCTCAGGCGTGCGCGCCAGCCAGTGCCGCGGCCGACGGGCGCAGCGCCGGATCGACGCAGGCAGCGATGACGTCGCGCACCAGCGCATCCGGCGCCGGGCCCATGCGGGCCTGGCCGACCTGGCCGGTGCCCTGGCCATCGATCAGCACGAAGCGGATCTCGCCGCCTTCCGCCTTCTTGTCCACCCGCATGAGCTGCAGCCAGCGCTCGGCCCCCAGATCCGGCGCACGCACCGGCAGGCCGGCGCGCCGGCACAGGCGCTCGATGCGCGCCACGAAGGCCGCGTCCACCAGGCCCAGGCGCTGCGACAGTGCCGCGGCCATCACCATGCCGCAGCCCACGGCCTCGCCGTGCAGCCACTCGCCGTAGCCCATGCCGGCCTCGATGGCGTGGCCGAAGGTGTGGCCGTAGTTGAGGATGGCGCGGCGGCCACCTTCACGCTCGTCCTCGCCCACCACCTCGGCCTTGATCTCGCACGAGCGCTGGATGGCGAACATCAGCGCGGCGCGGTCACGCGCCATGAGCGCGTCCAGGCTGGATTCGATCCAGTCGAGAAAGCTGGCGTCGGCGATCGGCCCGTACTTGATCACCTCGGCCAGACCGGCCGAGAACTCGCGCGCCGGCAGCGTGGCCAGGCTGTCGAGGTCGCAGATCACCCGCGCCGGCTGGTAGAAGGCGCCGATCATGTTCTTGCCCAGCGGGTGGTTGATGGCGGTCTTGCCGCCCACCGACGAATCCACCTGCGCCAGCAGCGTGGTCGGCACCTGCACGAAGGGCACGCCGCGCATGTAGCAGGCAGCGGCAAAGCCGGTCATGTCGCCCACCACGCCGCCGCCCAGGGCGAAGAGCACGGTCTTGCGGTCGCAGGCCTGGGCCAGCAGCTCGTCGTAGATGAGGCCCAGCACCTCGGCGGTCTTGTGCTCCTCGCCGTCGGGCAGCACCACCGTCAGCACCCGCTTGTAGTGCGGCGCCAGCGCGGCCTTCAACCGTTCTGCGTACAGCGGCGCAACAGTGGTATTGCTCACCACCAGCGCGGTGGAGGACTTCGGCAGGCCGGCCCAGGCGCCGGGCGCATCGAACAGACCGGCCCCGATGAGGATGTCGTAGCTGCGGTCGGCCAGGGCGACGCGCACGGTGGCGATGTCGGGCTGGCAGCTGCCGGGCGTGCCGGCACAGGGTGGTGAGGTCGGGTTGGCCGGTTGCATGAAGGCAGTTTACCGGCGCAGGGCGGGCCGGAAACTTGCGTAGGCAAGCGCCATGCGACCCCGCCAGCACACCGATCCGGGCCGCCCCGCGGCGGTCGGCGCCGCGCTGCACCGCCTGACGGCGCAGCAGGCCCATGCGTGCCCGACCCGGGTAGTTCCACGCGCTGCGCCGATGCGTCGACTGGGCTACGCTGGCATCACCATGTCCCCTCGCCCGCGCCCCGCCATTGCCTCCGCCGCCGGTCTGCGCGCGCCGGGCTGGCGCGCCGACGGCATCGTGGCATGACCTGGTCCATCCTGGCGCGCGATGCGCAGGGCCGCCTGGGCGTGGCCATCGCCAGCCGCTTCTTCGCCGTTGGCGCCCTGTGTGTGCACACGCGCCGCGGCGTGGGCGCGCTGGCGACCCAGGCACTGATGAACCCGACCTATGGCGCAGCCGGCCTGGAGCTGCTGGCCGGCGGCCTGCCGGCCACGGAGGTTGTGGCCAGGCTCACCGGCGCCGACGCCGGCCAGGCGCACCGCCAGCTGCATGTGCTGCCCGCGCACGGTGCGCCGGCCGCGCACACCGGCGGGGCATGCATCGACTGGTACGGCCAGTGGCTGGACGAGCACTTCAGCGTGGCCGGCAACATGCTCGCCGGCCCGCAGGTGATTGCCGCGACCGCCGACGCCTATCGCGCCACGGCCGGTCTGCCGCTGGCGGAGCGCCTGCTGGCGGCGCTGCATGCGGGCGACTCGGCGGGCGGCGACAAGCGCGGCAGGCAGTCGGCCGCGCTGCGCATCCATGCCGACGAGGACCACCCCGCGCTCGACCTGCGGGTGGATGACCACGCCGAGCCCTTCCTGGAACTGCAGCGCCTATATGACAAGAGCCTGGCGCGTTTCCAGCCCTTCACCGCCTGCCTGGCCGGCCGGCACGATCCGACCGGCCTGACCGACCGCGCCGCGATCGAGGCGCGGATCGAGGCCTTCCATGCCGCACGGGCGCGGGAACAGGCCACATGAGCGCCCTGCTGGAAGTGCGCGACCTGCGCACCCATTTCCGCACCGAGGACGGCGAATTCCCGGCCGTGGACGGCGTGAGCTTCGAGGTGCACGCCGGGCGCACCCTGGCCATCGTGGGCGAATCGGGCTGCGGCAAGAGCGTGACCTCGCTGTCCGTCATGGGCCTGGTGCCCGATCCGCCGGGGCGCATCGTCGGCGGCTCGATCCGCTTCGAGGACCGCGAACTGGTCGGCGCGTCGGCGCGCGAACTGCAGGACCTGCGCGGCAACGGCCTGGCCATGATCTTCCAGGAGCCCATGAGCTCACTCAACCCGGTGTTCACGATCGGCGAGCAGATCATGGAAGGCCTGCTGCGCCACCGTCGCATCGGCCGCACCGAGGCGCGCGAGCGCGCTCTGGCCATGCTGCGCCAGGTGCGCATGCCCGCGCCCGAGCAGCGCTTCGACGAACACCCGCACCAGCTCTCCGGCGGCATGCGCCAGCGCGCCATGATCGCCATGGCGCTGGCCTGCGCGCCGCGCCTGCTGATCGCCGACGAACCCACCACCGCGCTGGACGTGACCATCCAGGCGCAGATCCTGGCCCTGATGCGCACGCTGCAGGCCGAGACCGGCGCCGCCGTCATCCTCATCACCCACGATCTGGGCGTGGTCGCCGAGGTGGCCGACGAGGTGCTGGTGATGTACGCCGGCCGGGTGGTGGAACGTGCACCCGTGGCAACGCTGTTCGCCCTGCCGCAGCACCCCTACACCATCGGCCTGCTGGGCTCGATAGCGCGCCTGGACAGCGAACGGGCGCGGCTGGCCTCCATCGACGGCCAGGTGCCGGATCCACTGCGCCGCCCGCCGGGCTGCAGCTTCGCGGCACGCTGCCCGTTCGCGGATGCCCGCTGCCGCAGCGACGCGCCGGTGCTGGCGCCGGTGGACAGCGACGGCGGGCATGCCTCGGCCTGCTGGAAGGCACCGCTGGATCCGGCCGTGCTGATGGCCGGGCGCGTCACGACCCCGCCATCGAGCCCCCCGCAGCCCATGGCCACGACCCCATGAAGCCGCCCACCTTGCCGCTGCTGCAACTGCAGGGCGTGATCAAGCACTACCCCGTGCGCGGCGGCCTGTTGCGCCGGTCGACCCAGGCGGTGCGGGCGGTCGACGGCGTCGACCTGGTGCTGCACCGCGGCGAGACGCTGGGCCTGGTGGGCGAATCAGGCTGCGGCAAGTCGACCCTGGGGCGCCTGGCGCTGCGCCTGATCGAGGTCAGCGCCGGGCAGGTGATCGTCGACGGCACCGACCTGGCCACGCTGGACGCCGCCGCACTGCGCCAGCGCCGCCGCGCGCTGCAGATCATCTTCCAGGATCCGTATTCATCGCTCAACCCGCGCATGACGGTGGGCCAGACCCTGGCCGAGCCGCTGGCACTGCATGGCCTGCACGCCGGTCGCCACGAGGAACGCGTGGCCGAACTGCTGCGCACCGTGGGCCTGGCGCCGGAGCACGCGCTGCGCTACCCGCACGAGTTCTCCGGCGGGCAGCGCCAGCGCATCGGCATCGCGCGCGCGCTGGCGGTGGAGCCGCAGCTGATCGTGTGCGACGAGGCGGTGTCGGCGCTGGACGTCTCCGTGCAGGCCCAGGTGGTCAACCTGCTGCAGGATCTGCAGCAGCGCCTGGGCCTGGCCTACCTCTTCATCGCGCACGACCTCGCGGTGGTGAAACACATCGCCGACCGCGTGGCGGTGATGTACCTGGGCCGCATCGTCGAGATCACCGACAAGGCCAGCCTGTTTGCCGCGCCGCGCCACCCCTACACCCAGGCCCTGCTGGCGGCCATCCCCGTGCCCGACCCGGGCGGACGCGCCGCCGCCACGCGCCAGGTGCTGGGCGGCGACGTGCCCAGCCCGGTGAACCCGCCCGGCGGCTGCCACTTCCACACGCGCTGCCCGCATGCCCGGGCGCGGTGCGCGCAGGACAGCCCGACGCTGCAGGCCGATGCCGGCACCAGTGCCGACACAGGCGGGCCGCCACATGCGGTGGCCTGCCACTACTGGCGCGAACTGCCCCCGCCCGCCCTGCCGGGCCAGCGCAGCGTGACGACGCCGGCACGCCAGCGGCTGGAGTGGCTGCAGCAGGCCTTCGTCAACCCGGCGCCCGCAACCACGCCCGATCCGACCTGAACCAGTTGAACTTCTTCCTGCCACGGAGCTTTGCCCATGCGACTCAAGACGCTCGCTGCCCTGCCTGCCCTGCTGCCCGCGCTGCTGGCCACAGCCTTGCTCGGCCCGCTGGCCGCCCAGGCTCAATCAACCACGTTCAGGGTCGGCCTGGCCGAGGATCCGGACGTGCTGGACCCCACGCTGGCGCGCAGCTTCGTGGGCCGCATCGTCTTCTCGGCCCTGTGCGACAAGCTGTTCGACATCGACGAGAAGCTGGCCATCGTGCCGCAGCTGGCGTCCGGCTACGACTGGTCGGCTGACAGCAGGACGCTCACGCTCAGGCTGCGCCCGGGCGTCACCTTCCATGACGGCGAGAAATTCGATGCCGCGGCGGTGAAGTTCAACCTCGAACGCCACAAGACGATGCCGGGCTCGAACCGGCGCGGCGAACTGGCGCCGGTGGCCAGCGTGGACGTGGTCGACCCACTGACGGTGAAGCTCAACCTGAGCGCGCCCTTCTCGCCCCTGCTGGCCCAGCTGGCGGACCGCGCCGGCATGATGGTGTCACCCAAGGCGGCGCAGACCGCGGGCGACAAGTTCGGCACGAAGCCGGTGTGCTCGGGACCCTACAAATTCGTCGAGCGTGTGGCGCAGGACCGCATCGTCTTCGAGCGTTTTGCGGGCTACTGGAACGCCAGGGACATCCACTTCGACAAGATCGTCTACACGCCCATCCCGGATGCGACGGTGCGGCTGGCCAACCTCAAGGCCGGCCAGCTGGACTTCATCGAGCGGGTGGCGGCGAGCGACATCGAGAAACTCAAGAGCGACAGGAAGCTCAAGACCTCGCGCATCACCGAGATCGGCTACCAAGGCATCACCATCAACATCGGCAAGAGCGAGCAGGCGCAGAAGAACCCGCTCGGGCGCGATGCGCGGGTGCGCGAGGCCTTCGAGCTCTCGCTCGACCGCCAGGGCCTGGTGCAGGTGGTGATGGACCTGGAGGCCACGCCCGGCAACCAGTGGGTGGCGCCGAACAACCGCTATTACGTGAAGGGCCAGCCCGTGCCCAGACGCGACATCGCCAGGGCCAAGGCCTTGCTGAAGGAGGCGGGCGTGACCAGCCCGAGCTTCACGCTGCTCACGCCCACCACGTCGGACGCGCAGCGCCTGGCCCTGGTGGTGCAAGCCATGTCGCGCGAGGCGGGCTTCGACGTCAAGATCCAGGCAGCCGAGTTCGCCACCTCGCTCAACCTGGCCGACAAGGGCGACTTCGAGGCCTATGTGCTGGCCTGGAGCGGCCGGGCCGACCCGGACGGCAACCTCTTCAGCTTCCACGGCTGCAAGCAGCCGCTCAACTACGCCGGCTACTGCGACACCGAGACCGACAAGCTGCTCGCCGCCTCGCGCGAGGCGCGCGACCCGGCGGAGCGCGCCCGGATCTTTGAGCAGATCACCGCGCGGGTGCTGAAGGACAAGCCCATCGTCTACCTGTATCACCGCAACTGGCTGTGGGCCTACAACGCCAAGCTCGCCGGCGTGCGCAACATCCCCGACGGCCTGCTGCGCGTGAGCGGGCTGAGCCTGGGCAAGTGAGGCCGGTCTTACCACCACCCACCGTGGGCAGCCATGCTTGACCACCTGCTGCGCCGGCTGGCGGCCTTGCTGCCCACGCTGGTGTTCGTCTCGATGCTGATCTTCGGCCTGCAGCAACTGCTGCCGGGTGACCCGGCCAAGATCCTGGCCGGCGAGGAGCAGGATCCGACCGTGGTGGCGCATCTGCGCGCCAAGCTGCACCTCGACGATCCACTGCCTCTGCGCTACGCGCACTGGGTGGGCGGGGTGCTGCAGGGCGATCTGGGCGAGTCGGTGCGCACCCAGCAGCCGGTACTCGATCTCGTGCTGCAGAAGCTGCCGGTCACGCTGGAACTGGCGGTGCTGGCCTTTGCCATCGCGCTGCTGATCGGCATCCCGGCCGGCATCGTGGCCGCGGTGGGGCGCGGCACCGCCTGGGACGCGGCGGCCAACGTGTTCGCGCTCTGGGGCCTGTCCACGCCCAACTTCTGGCTCGGCATCCTGATGATCCTGCTGTTCTCGGTGCAACTGGGCTGGCTGCCGGCCTCGGGTTATGTGAGCCCTGTCGAGGATCTGGGCGCCAACCTGGCCGCGATGGTGATGCCGGCCTTCGTGCTGGGCAACGCGATCGCGGCGGTGCTGATGCGCCACACACGCAGCTCGATGCTGCAGGTGCTCTCGGCCGACTATGTGCGCACCGCGCGCGCCAAGGGGCTGGACGAACCCACCGTGGTGCTCAAGCACGCACTGCGCAATGCGCTCACGCCCATCATCACGCTGGGCGCGCTGGAGTTCGGCACCCTGCTGTCGGGCGCGGTGCTGACCGAGCAGGTCTTCACCATCCCGGGCTTCGGCAAGCTGATCGTCGATGCCGTGTTCAACCGCGACTACGCCGTGGTGCAGGGCGTGGTGCTGGTGACGGCGACGAGCTACATGCTGCTCAATCTGCTGGCGGATCTGGCCTATGTGCTGGTCAACCCGCGGCTGCGGCGATGAAGGGCGCACCGACCGTGGCGAGCGTGTTGCCTGCGTCCACCGCTGCACCAGGTGCCTGGTCCATCGGCGCACCACCCGCCGGCCCGTGGCGACGCGCCTGGCTGCGGCTGCGCAGACGGCGTGCCGCGATGTTCGGCCTGGTGGTCGTGCTGTGCTTCGTCGTCCTGGCGCTATTCGCGCCCTGGCTGGCGCCGCAGGACCCGATCGCCACCAGCTGGAGCGCCATCCGCCAGGCACCCGGCGCCGAGCACTGGTTCGGCACCGACGAGATCGGCCGCGACGTGTTCGCCCGGGTGGTCTGGGGCACACGCGCCTCGCTGCTGGCCGGCGTGGTGTCGGTCAGCATCTCGCTGCTGCTGGGCGTGCCCATCGGCATGGCGGCGGGCTACATCGGGGGCGCGGTCGATGGCTTCATCTCGCGCCTGACGGATGCCTTCCTGGCCTGTCCGTTCCTCATCCTGGCCATTGCGCTGGCAGCCTTCCTTGGCCCCAGCCTCACGAACGCCATGATCGCCATCGGCGTGTCCGCCACGCCCATCTTCGTGCGGCTCACACGTGCGCAGGTGATCAACGTGAAGGTGGAGGACTACATCGAGGCGGCGCGCGCGGTGGGCAACCCGCCTCTGCGCATCGCCCTGCGCCATGTGCTGCCCAACATCCTGGCGCCGCTGATGGTGCAGGCCACGCTGGCGATCGCTGCTGCCGTGATCGCCGAGGCCAGCCTGTCCTTCCTCGGCCTGGGCCAGCAGCCGCCCGCGCCCAGCTGGGGCAGCATGCTCAACACGGCGAAGAACTACGTCGACAACGCCGCATGGATGGCCTTGTTCCCGGGCCTGGCCATCTTCGCGCTGGTGCTGAGCTTCAACCTGCTGGGTGACGGCCTGCGCGATGCACTGGATCCGCGCCAGCGTTGAGGTCGTCGACACGCCCGCCTACCTTCAGAACGACTCGATCGAGACAGAGCCCATGAACTTCGACTGGTCCAATCCCTACCCCACCGTGCGCAGCCCCCTGATGGCACGCAACATCGTCTCGACCTCGCAGGCGCTGGCCTCGCAGGCGGGTCTGCGCATGCTGCTCAAGGGCGGCAACGCGGTCGACGCGGCGGTGGCTGCGGCGGCGGCGCTGACCATCGTGGAGCCGGTGTCCA
Organism: Pseudomonadota bacterium; assembly: GCA_046045865.1. Taxonomy (GTDB): domain Bacteria; phylum Pseudomonadota; class Gammaproteobacteria; order Burkholderiales; family Burkholderiaceae_C; genus Sphaerotilus. Next base: position 12,078 of record JBJOKY010000090.1, read on the forward strand.
ACGGGCTGGGCAGCGACCTGTTCGCCATCCTGTGGGACGGCAGGGAACTGCACGGCCTGAACTCGTCGGGCGTCGCCCCGGCGGCCTGGAACCCGGCCTATTTCAGGCGCAAGTACGGCGACGGCCAGATGCCCATGCGCGGCTGGGACAGCGTCACCACGCCGGGCGCCGTGGCAGGCTGGGTGGCGCTGTCCACACGCTTCGGCAAGCTGCCCTTCGCCGACCTGCTGGAGCCTGCGATCGAGCTGGCCGAGCGCGGCCATGGTGTGGGCCGCATCGTGTCGGACAAGTGGGGCCGGCAGACGTCCGTGCTGCACGACCAGCCCGGCTTTGCCCAGGCCTTCATGCCGCGCGGTCGTGCGCCCTTGCCGGGTGAGCGGTTCGTGTTCAAGGAAGCCGGTGCCACGCTGCGCAAGATCGCCCTGACCCAGGGCGAGGCCTACTACCGCGGCGAGGTGGCGGCGGCCCTGGCGGCGCATGCACGCGCCCATGGCGGCGCCATGACCGAGGCCGACCTGGCCGGCTACACGCCCGAATGGGTCACGCCCATCCGCAAGGACTATGCCGGCTACACGGTGCACGAGATCCCGCCCAACGGCCAGGGCATCGCCGCGCTGATGGCGCTGGGCATGCTCGACAAGCTCGACCTCGCCAGCCTGCCGGTCGACAGCGTGGCCAGCCAGCACCTGCAGATCGAGGCCATGAAGCTGGCCTTCGCCGACACCTACCACTGGGTGGCCGACAGCCGCTCCATGACCGGCGTGACGGCCGAGGACCTGCTGAGCGACGCCTACCTGAGCGAGCGCGTGAAGCTGATCGACCCGCAGCGCGCCTGTGACCCGAAGCATGGTCAGCCGCCCAAGGGCGGCACGATCTACCTCAGCACCGCCGACGAGAGCGGCATGATGGTGAGCCTGATCCAGTCCAACTACATGGGCTTCGGCAGCGGTATCGTGGTGCCGGGCACTGGGGTGAGCCTGCAGAACCGCGGCTACGGTTTCACGCTGGACGAGCGTTCCCCCAATGTCGTGGCGCCCGG
>JBJOKY010000405.1:0-4147 GCA_046045865.1 Pseudomonadota bacterium
CTGCTCGTTGCCGCGCGCCATGGCAGCCTCCAGCGCCTCCTTGGGCGCCTTCTTGCCGGCCCAGATCTGCTCGGTTTCCTCGTCGATGATGGTGCGGATCTGCACGAAGTTGCCCAGGCGCACGCCGCGCGACTTGTCGGTGGTCTTGCGGATCATCTGCGTCACCGCCACGTCGGTGCCGGGGTTGGCCTTGTAGAAGCCGCTCTTCTCGGTCAGCTCGTAGGCCGCCTTGGTGACCGGCAGATAGCCGGTCAGCTTGTGGCTGGCCGAGGCCACCTCGGCCTTCGACAGGTAGCTGAAGAACTGCGCGATGCCCTTGTATTCGGCCGGCTTCTTGCCCGACATCACCCACAGGCTGGCACCGCCGATGACGGTGTTCTGCGGCGCGCCGGCCACGTCCGGGTAATACGGCAGGGCCGTGATGCCGGCGGCGAACTTGGCGTTGCGCTTGACGTTGGCGTACAGGCCCGACGAGCCGGTCAGCATGGCGCATTCACCCGAGACAAAGGTGCCGTCCGGCGCGTTGCCGCGGCCCTTGTAGACGAACAGGCCGCCCTTGGCCATGTTGGCCAGGTTCTCGAAGTGGCGCAGGTGCAGCGGCGTGTTGAAGGCCAGGCGGGTGTCGGTGCCGCCAAAGCCGTTGTTCTTCGTGGCAAAGAGGGTGTTGTGCCAGGCCGAGAAACTTTCCAGCTGAGTCCAGCTGATCCAGCTGGTGCTGAAGGGGCATTTGTGGCCGCTGGCCTTGAGCTTGGCCGCCGCCAGGGCCACCTCGGGCCAGGTGGTGGGCGGCTTGTCCGGGTCCAGGCCGGCGGCCTTGAAGGCGTCCTTGTTGTAGTGAAAGACGGTCGTCGAGCTGTTGAACGGAAAGCTCAGCATCTGCCCGTTGGGCGCGGTGTAGTAGCCGGCCACGGCGGGCACGTACACCGCCGGGTCGAACTTCTCGCCGGCATCGGCCATCACCTTGCCCACCGGCACGATGGCGCCCTTGCTGGCCATCATGGTGGCGGTGCCGACCTCGAAGACCTGCAGGATGTGCGGCGCATTGCCGGCCCGGAAGGCGGCGATGGCTGCGGTCATGGACTCGTCGTAGGTGCCCTTGAACGAGGGCACGATCTTGAACTCGGCCTGGCTGGCGTTGAAGTCCTTGGCCAGGTCGTTGACCCATTCGCCCAGGGCGCCGCCCATGGAGTGCCACCACTGGATCTCGGTCTGCGCCTGCGCCGGCAGGGCGGCCAGGCCCAGCAGCAGGCTGGCGCCGGCCAGCGCGAAGTGACGGCCTAGGGTACGGCGGGACGTTGTCATGCAGGGCTCCGGGTGATCTGTGGGCGTGCTCGCCACGCGAGCCGGCGCACTCTGGCCGGCAGCTGTGACAAGTTGGTGTCAACCCGTCGTTTTTTGCACAGCTCGGGCGGCGCGGCCATCGGGGTTTCAGCTCATGGCCAGCGGCGCACAGGGGTGGATCAGGCAAGAGCTTGCGGTCCATCCGGAGTTACCCCCTGCGTTAGCATTGCCGCCCCTCGCGCGCGCACTGTCCACTGTCTCCAGCGCCTTCCTTCCAGCGTAGGCCTGCTCGCCGCGCCCTGCCCTCATGAATGCACCGATCGCCCTGAATCAGCTCGCCGCCGCCTTGCAAGGTGATCAGGCCACTGCACCGCGCCTGCGCGAGATCCCCTACAACTACACCTCGTTCTCCGATCGCGAGATCGTGCTGCGCCTGCTCGGCGCACGCGCCTGGAGCCTGCTGGAGCGCCTGCGCGCCGAGCGCCGCACCGGCCGCTCGGCGCGCATGTTGTACGAGGTGCTGGGCGACATCTGGGTGGTGCAGCGCAACCCCTATCTTGAAGACGACCTGATCGACAACCCCAGGCGGCGCCAGCTGCTGGTCGACGCCCTGCACCACCGCCTGGCCGAGATTGGCAAGCGCCGCACCCCGGCCGAGGACGGTGAACGCGACGCGGCGGTGGGTGAACTGGTCACGGCGGCCAGTGCGGCGGTCGAGGCGTTCTCGGCGCGCTTTCGCAATGTCTACGACCTGCGGGCGCGCACGCGCAAGGTGCTGGGCCGCAACACCGCCAAGGACAACATCAAGTTCGACGGCCTGAGCCGCGTCGCCCATGTGACCGACGCCACCGACTGGCGCGTCGAGTACCCCTTCGTCGTGCTCACGCCCGACACCGAGGCCGAGATGGCCGCCCTGGTGGCAGGCTGCGTCGAGCTGGGACTGACCATCATCCCGCGCGGCGGCGGCACCGGCTACACCGGCGGCGCCGTGCCGCTGACCTGGAAGAGCGCGGTCATCAACACCGAGAAGCTGGAGGCGATGACCGAGGTCGAACTGGTCGAGCTGCCCGGCGTGAACCACAAGGTGGCGACCATCTGGACCGGCGCCGGCGTGGTGACGCAGCGCGTGGCGGATGCGGCCGAGCGCGGCGGCTACGTCTTCGCGGTCGACCCGACCTCGGCCGAGGCCAGCTGCATCGGCGGCAACATCGCCATGAACGCCGGCGGCAAGAAGGCCGTGCTGTGGGGCACGGCGCTGGACAACCTGGCCAGCTGGCGCATGGTCACACCCGAGGCCAAGTGGCTCGAAGTCACGCGCCTGAACCACAACCTGGGCAAGATCCACGACGTGGAGAACGCCAGCTTCGAGCTGCGCTACTTCGACGCCAGCGGCAAACATCTGGAGCGCAGCGAGACGCTCACCATCCCCGGCCGCGTGTTCCGCAAGGAAGGCCTGGGCAAGGACGTCACCGACAAGTTCCTCGCCGGCCTGCCAGGCATCCAGAAGGAAGGCTGCGACGGCCTGATCACCAGCGCGCGCTGGGTGGTGCACCGCATGCCCAAGCATGTGCGCACGGTCTGCCTGGAGTTCTTCGGCAACCCGCGCGACTGTGTGCCCAGCATCGTCGACATCAAGGACTACATGTTCTCGTTGTCCAGGGGCAGCAACGGCGCGGCCATCGAGGCCGGCGCCGCCTCGCCGGTGCTGCTGGCCGGCCTGGAGCACCTGGACGATCGTTACCTCAAGGCCGTGGGCTACGCCACCAAGAGCAAGCGCGGCGGCTTCCCGAAGATGGTGCTCATCGGCGACATCGTCGGCGACGACGAGGACGCCGTGGCGCGCGCCACCAGCGAGGTCATCCGCCTGGCCAACGGCCGCAGCGGCGAGGGTTTCGTGGCGGTGAGCGCCGATGCGCGCAAGAAGTTCTGGCTCGACCGCAAGCGCACCGCGGCCATCAGCAAGCACACCAACGCCTTCAAGGTGAACGAGGACGTGGTGATCCCGCTGGAGCGCATGGGTGAATACACCCTGGGCATCGAGCGCATCAACATCGAACTCAGCCTGCGCAACAAGCTGGCTCTGGTCGAGCGCCTCACCACCCTGTTCAGCGCCGGCGCCCTGCCCCTGGGCAAGACCGACGACGCCAACGACATCCCCAGCGCCGAACTGCTGGAAGACCGCGTCGCCCAGGCCCTGGCCCTGCTGGACGAGGTGCGTGCGCTCTGGCAAGGCTGGCTGAACGGCCTGGACGTGGTGCAGCAGCCGGCCGGCCGCAGCGTCTTCGAGCAGATCCAGGAAGCCAGCCTGCGCGCCTCGTGGAAGACGCAGATCCTCAAGCCCCTGCAGGCCATCTTCAGCGGCGCCGCCTTTGCGCCGCTGCTGGCCGAATGCCAGCGCATCCACAAGGAGGTGCTGCGCGGGCGTGTCTGGGTGGCCCTGCACATGCATGCCGGCGACGGCAATGTGCACACCAACATCCCCGTCAACAGCGACAACTACGAGATGCTGCAGACGGCGCACGAGGCCGTGGCGCGCATCATGGCGCTGGCGCGCAGCCTGAACGGCGTGATCTCGGGCGAACACGGCATCGGCATCACCAAGCTGGAATTCCTGAGCGACGCCGAGATGGCCGACTTCGCCGCCTACAAGGCGCGCGTCGACCCCGAGGGCCGCTTCAACAAGGGCAAGCTGCTGAGGAAGAGCGACCGCACCGCCGCCCTGGGCAGCGACGCCCTGAATGCCGACCTGAGCGACGCCTACACGCCCAGCTTCGGCCTGATGGGCCACGAGTCGCTCATCATGCAGCAGAGCGACATCGGCGCCATCAGCGACAGCATCAAGGACTGCCTGCGCTGCGGCAAGTGC
>JBJOKY010000008.1:0-28780 GCA_046045865.1 Pseudomonadota bacterium
ACCGGCATCCTCAAGCACAAGGTGATCGACCAGATCCGCAAGCATGGCCGCGAGATGTCGCTCACCTCCGAGGACGACGAGCAGGACATCGACGCGCTGCTTTTCGCCGCCGACGGCCACTGGCGCGAAGCACCGCAGGCCTGGGGCGACCCGCAGGCCAGCCTGGGGCAGCGCCAGTTGATGACGGTGCTCGACGCCTGTGTGGAGCGCCTGCCGGGGCTGCAGGGCCAGGTCTTCATGATGCGCGAGTGGCTGGAGCTGGAGACCGACGAGATCTGTAAGCAACTGGCCATCAGCTCGACCAACCTGTTCGTGCTGCTGCACCGCGCCCGGCTGCGCCTGCGCGACTGCCTGCAGCTGAACTGGTTCGCGCGCACCTGAGTGCCGACCGACACGTCCACCCCGATCGGCCACCCGGATCGACCCTCACCCGCCATGGCACAGCGCCCGACCGCCCCCCCGCCAGACGTCCACCCCGAACCGCCGCTGCCGCCGCTGCCGCCGCTGTGGCCGCCGTTTCGCCTGCGCTGCCGCGAGGCGACCGGCCTCATCCTGGCCGCGCAGGACCGCCCCGCCACCGTGGGCGAGCGGGTGCGCGTGCGTCTGCACCTGCTGGCCTGCGGGGCCTGCAGCCGTTTCAACCAGCAGCTGGACCTGATGAACCGCGCCATGGGGCGCTGGCGCCGCTACACCGACAGCGGCGACGACACCCCCCCGCCGGGCCGGTGACATTCGGACACAATGGCCCGCCCCCCAGCGAGCCCCTGATCACGATGAGCAAAGACGCGCCTGTCCCCAGTCTGTTGACCTCCCTGCGCCTGCGCCGCGGCGCAGGCCAGGCTGCCGGCGCAGGCCGGCGGCGGCGCTGGAAGCGCTGGGTCGTCGCCGCGCTCGGGCTGGCCGGCGTGGCGGCCTTCGTGCTGGCGCCGCGGCCGATGGAGGTCGCCGCCGCCTCGGTCGTGTCCACCACCGCCAGCCAGCAGGACGCGCTGCTCACCGCCTCGGGCTACGTCGTGGCGCAGCGCCGCGCGGCCGTGGCCAGCAAGGCGACCGGCCGGCTGGTCGAACTCAAGGTGCGCGAGGGCAGCGAGGTCAGGCGCGGTGAACTGATCGGGCGCATCGACGCCGCCGACGTCACCGCCGCCATCGCCGCCGCGCAGGCCGGTCTGGCCCAGGCGCGTGTGGGCGTGGCCCAGGCCGACGCGGCGGCGCAGCAGGCCCAGGCCGCGGTGCGCCAGGCCGAGGTCGAGCAGGTCAACGCCCAGGCCGAGCTGGTGCGCGCCCAGGGGCTGAAGGACGGCGGCTTCGTCTCGCCCCAGGCGCTCGATGCCGTGCAGCGCCGCGTCGACGCCGCACGCGTGGCGGTGGTGGCGGCGCAGTCCGGCGTGGCCGCGGCCGAGGCGGCGCGCAGGCAGGCCGAGGCCGCCGTCGTGCTGGCCCAGGCGCAGATCGCCGTGCAGCAGGTCACCCTGGCCAGCACCGAGATCCGCGCGCCCTTCGACGGCGTGGTGCTGGTCAAGAACGCCAACGTGGGCGACATGATCACGCCGTTTTCCAGCGCCTCGGGCACCTCGGGCGCGGTCGTGACCATGGCCGACATGGCCACGCTGGAGGTCGAGGCCGATGTGTCCGAGAGCAAGGTCGCGCTGGTGAAGATCGACCAGCCGGTCGAGATCACGCTCGACGCCTTTGCCGACCTGCGCCTGCGCGGCAGCGTGGCGCGCATCGTGCCCACGGTGGACCGCGCCAAGGCCACGGTGATGACCAAGGTGCGCTTCGACCGGATCGACCCGCGCATCCTGCCCGAGATGAGCGCCAAGGTCAGCCTGCTGGCCCGGCGTCCGAGCGACGCCGACCTGCAGGCCGTGCTGGCGGTGAACCCGCGCGCGGTGGTCGAGCGCGGCGGTCAGACCCAGGTGCTGCGCATCAGCCGCGACGACACGGTGGAGGCCATCGCCGTGCGCCGCCTGCGCACGCTGGGCGAACTGGTCGAGCTGCAGCAGCTCGACGGGGCGGCGCCGGCCGTCGCGGCCAGCCAGGCGTCTGCGGCGGCAACCACGGCGACGGCCGCAGCGACGGCAACCGCGACGACCGGCGCCGCCGCGGCCGCAGCGGCGCCCGGTACGCCGCTCAGGTCCGGCGACCGCCTGGTGCTGGCGCCCGACGCCAAGCTGCAGCCTGGCATGAAGGTGAAGATCGCCGCCGCCGGGGGGGCCAAGTGAGCCAGCCCGGGGCCGGCGCCACGGCGGGCGCAGCGCCGCCGCTCATCCGCATCGAGCACCTGAGCAAGACCTACCACCGCGGCGCGCAGCCCATCCACGTGCTGGTCGACATCAACCTCGACGTGCGCGAGGGCGAGTTCATCGCCCTGATGGGGCCGAGCGGCTCGGGCAAGTCCACGCTGCTCAACCTCGTCGCCGGCATCGACCAGCCCACCAGCGGGCGCATCGAGGTCGAAGGTGTGGACATTGCCAGCCTCGACGAAGGCGAACTGGCCGACTGGCGCGCCGCCAACGTCGGCTTCATCTTCCAGTTCTACAACCTGATGCCGGTGCTCAACGCGGCCGAGAACGTCGAGCTGCCGCTGCTGCTGACCGATCTGCGCCCGCGCGAACGGCGCGAACGGGTGGCTGCCGCGCTGGCCATGGTGGGGCTGGGCGAGCGCGCCGATCACTACCCGAACGAGCTGTCGGGTGGCCAGCAGCAACGCGTGGCCATCGCGCGTGCCCTGGTGACCGACCCGCGCATCATCGTGGCCGACGAGCCCACCGGCGACCTGGACCGCGCCACCGGCGCCGAGGTGCTGGCGCTGATGGACGGCCTGGTGCGCCAGCAGGGCAAGACCATCGTGATGGTGACGCACGACCCCAAGGCGGCGGCCTGCGCCCAGCGCCTGGTGCACCTGGAAAAAGGCGTGCTGGTCGACGAGCCGGACGCCGCGCCGTTGCTGGCGGGCCACTGAGGCGCGTTGTCGCCGCAGACATCGCCGCCCCCATCGACCCGCCCGCTGCGCCACCGTGTTCGTCTTCAAGCTGCTGTTGCGCAACGCCTTCCGGCACAAGCTGCGCACCGCGCTCACCATCGTCGGTCTGGTGGTGGCGATCTGCGCCTTCGGCCTGCTGCGCACCCTGGTGGACGCCTGGTACGCCGGCGTGGAGGCCAGCTCCAGCACCCGGCTGGTGTCGCGCAGCGCGGTGTCGCTGACCTTTCCGCTGCCGCTGAGCTACCGCGAGCGGCTGCGCGCGGTGGACGGCGTGACGACCATCTCGTGGGCCAACTGGTTCGGCGGCATCTATCAGAGCGAGCGCAATTTCTTCCCGCAGTTCGCGGTCGAGCCGGCCACCTACCTCAAGCTCTACCCCGAGTACCTGCTGAGCGAGGCGGAAAAGCTCGCCTTCCTGCGCGACCGCGGCGGCGCGGTGGTCGGGCGCAAGCTGGCCGACAAGTTCGGCTGGAAGCTGGGCGACCAGATCCCGCTGCGCGGCACCATCTACCCCGGCACCTGGACCTTCACCCTGCGGGGCATCTGGGACGGCCGCGACGCCAGGACCGACGAGAACCAGCTGCTCTTCCACTGGGCCTACCTGAACGAGGCCATGCGCAAGCGCTGGGGCACGCGGGCGGATTTCGTCGGCGTCTACATCGTCGGCATCGACGAGCCGGCCAACGCGGCGCTGATCTCGCAGCGCGTCGACGCGCAGTTCGCCAACTCGCTGGCCGAGACGCTGACCGAGACCGAGGCGGCCTTCCAGCTCAGCTTCGTCTCGATGAGCGAGACGATATTGGCGGCCATCCAGGCGGTGAGCTTCATCATCATCGTCATCATCATGGCGGTGATGGCCAACACCATGACCATGACCGCGCGCGAGCGCCTGGCCGAATACGCCACGCTCAAGGCCCTGGGTTTCGCGCCCGGCTTCGTGGTGCGGCTGCTGTTCGGCGAGAGCCTGTTCATCGCCCTGATCGGCGGCGGCCTGGGCGTGGCGCTGACCTTCCCTGCGGTGGCCGGGCTGGCCGGCGCGATCGGCAGCTTCCTGCCGGCGTTTGCCATCTCGCCGCTCACGCTGCTGCTGCAGCTGGGCGCGGCGCTGGTGGTGGGCCTGATCGCCGCGGCCTGGCCGGCCTGGCGCATGAGCCGCATCGACATCGTGCAGGGGCTGCGCCATGTGGCGTGACGGCGGCCACTCGTGTTGCGCGCCCGTCGGGCGGCCCCGCAGTGAGCGGGCCTGAACATGCGCCAGCTGCCGCTGTCCTACATCGCCCGCAACCTGTGGGTGCGCCGTGTCACCACGCTGCTCACGGCCGGCGGCATGGCGCTGGTGGTCTACACCTTCGCCACCGTGCTGATGATGAGCGAGGGCATCCGCGCCACGCTGGTGGCCACCGGGCAGCCCGACAACCTGCTGGCGCTGCGCAAGGGCGCGGGTTCGGAGATCAACAGCGGCATCGAGCGCAGCCAGGCCGACATCCTGGCCAGCCTGCCCGGCATCGCCACCAATGCCGAGGGCCAGCGCCTGGTGAGCAAGGAGACGGTCGTGCTCAACTCGCTCATGAAGGCCAGCGGCAAGCCCAGCAACGTGACGATGCGCGGCACCGGCGCCAACGGCCTGGCGCTGCGCAGCCAGGTCAGGCTGGTGCAGGGCCGCATGTTCAGGCCGGGCAGCGCCGAGATCGTCGTCGGCCGTGCGGTGAACGAGGGTTTTGCCGGCACCGGCCTGGGCCAGAGCCTGCGCTTCGGCGGGCGGCAGTGGCTCATCGTGGGCGTGTTCGACGCCGGGCGCACCGGCTTCGACTCCGAGATCTGGGGCGATGTCGACGTGATGATGCAGGCCTTCCGGCGCAACGCGTTTTCCACCCTGGTGCTGCGCCTGGCCGACGCGGGCGGCCAGGCGGGCGAGACACTCCAGGCGGCGGTCGCGGCCGACCCGCGCCTGACGGTGGAGGTGAAACCCGAGGCGCAGTTCTACGAGGAGCAGAGCCGCGCACTGGCCAGGTTCATCAGCGTGCTGGGCACGGCGCTGTCGGTCATCTTCTCGATCGGCGCGGTGGTGGGCGCCATGATCACCATGTTCGCCGCGGTGGCGCAGCGCACCGGCGAGATCGGCACGCTGCGTGCGCTGGGGTTCCGGCGCGGCGCGATCCTGATCGCCTTCATGAGTGAATCACTGCTGCTGGCCCTGGTGGGCGGCGTGCTGGGGCTGGGCGCGGCCAGCCTGATGCAGACGGTGAACATCTCGACCACCAACTTCCAGACCTTTGCCGAGCTGGCCTTCCGCTTCACGCTCACGCCGGGCATCGTGGTCGACACGCTGGTGTTCGCGCTGGTGATGGGCTTCGTGGGCGGCTTCATCCCCGCCTGGCGGGCGGCGCGGCTGCGGATCGTCGACAGCCTGCGCGCGGCCTGAGCGGCTCGATCAGGCGGCTGGCGGCCGCAAGCGTCGTGATGCGGGCCCGGCCCCGCGTGCGGCTATCAGTGGCGCGTGAGCCACAGGTCGGCGATCACCGGGCGGTGTTCCGAGCCTTGCTCGCCGCCGGTGTGGCAGCTGGCCACGCCCAGATCCGCGCTGACCAGGATGTGGTCGATGCGCAGGAAGGACAGGCCCGGGCGCAGCGAATGCCCGTGGGTGTAGCCGTAGCCCAGGCCGGCGGCCGAAAAGGCGTCGCGCAGGCCGGCGCCGAGCAGGGCCTGCACGACGGGCGAGGCCTCCGACGCGTTCAGGTCGCCGGCCAGGATGACCGCGCGTGGCGTGTCCGGGCGCGTCGGCCGGGCCGGTGCGGCCACGCCGGTGCCGGCCTGGCGCAGGCTCAGGTCGGTGACGAGCTTGCGGGCCTGGTGCAGCCGGTCGGCGAAGTTGCTGCGCCAGTCGTCCAGGCCGTCCAGGCGTTCGTGGCGGGTGGCGTTCAGGCCGCCGCGCGGCGACAGCAGGTGGGCGGTGTAGAGGTCGATCTCGCGGCCCTGCGCCGTCAGCGTGCAGCGCACGTAGCTGTGGCCGCGGTCGCGGAAACCGATGTCGCCGGGCTGGCAGTCGCGCATCGGCACCCGGCTGGCGACGATGTACTGGCCGTGGGTGTAGACCGTGCGGTCCTTGAGCATGGCGCGCACGGTGTCGCTCACGGCCGGGCGCTGCAGGTCGATGTGGCCGGCGTCCTGCATCACGATGACGTCGGGATCGTGCTGCACCACCTCCCAGGCGATCTGCGCAAAGGCGTCGCTGCGCTCGTTGGCCAGGTAGGACTTGATGTTGTACGTCATCACGCGCAGGCGGCCGCTGCCTGAGTCCCCCGTGGCCACTGCCAGGCCCATGACACTGCCCAGCACCAGCAGCAAGGTCAGGGCACTGGCCACACGCCACCGCCGGCCCAGGCCCAGGCTGAGCAACAGTGCGAACCCGGCGGCAGCCAGCCAGGCCGGGTAGGGCAGGTAGCGCAGCAGTTCGACCCACCAGCTGGCGCTGACCCCCGGGTAGAGCAGCACGACGGCGCCCAGCAGCAGCGACAGCAGGCCACCCTGCAGCCACGCCAGCATGCGCTGCAGGCGCGTGCCTGATCGCACCGTCGGGTGCCTGACGGCAGATGGCCGGTGGGACGTCAAGTCTGCGCGCCGTCGCCGCTGCGTCAGGCCGACTGCGCGGCTTCTTCGGCGCGGGCCAGGGCGGCCGCGTCGGCGGCAGCCTGGGCGGCCACGGCGGCCTCGGCGGCGAGATCGGCCTCGGGGTCGGAGAACCCGGGGTTGTCCTGGGCGCAGCGGCGCAATTCGTCGACGGTATATCCCTCGCGCAGCAGTGCCATGCGCAGCCAGGCCGGTTGGGCACCCTGGCCGTCCCACCCCAGCAGGGTGCGGGGATGACGGTAACGATAAGGTGCTGGCGCTGGCGGGGGAGGGGGCGCCGGGCGCGGTGCCTGCCGCAATTCGCCTGGCGTGATGCGCCAGAACTCCATCAGTTTTCGGATCTTGAGCAATGCGGCGAGTTTCTCGGGCGGGAAATCGCTGCTGTTGGTTTCTCGGCTCATCGGGGTTTGTGTTTTACGAACGGTCACTGTCCTGCGGGCGGTAACCGAAAGCTCCCTGCGTATGGATATGCTGCGCTGAGCGCTTGCGTTGTAAGCAAATGTTGCTGCAACATCGACATTCTGGCTAGCGGCGTTATCTCTGGAAAACCGGCGTTGTCGCGAGGAAACGTCGTCGAGGCCAGCCTGGCCAGGCTGGCGGGTTAACTCGCTTGCCTGGGCGGTCGACGCCGGGTCTGGTTTTCAATACGCGGTACCGCTGGTGCCGGCAGTCATGACCGTGATCGTTCTGGCTGGAGCCTGGGGCGGACATGTCATGGTGCAGCTGGCCTGAATATACCCTGACGATGCGTCGAGTCGATGGCGTGGAAATTCGAAGCCCGCCGGAACGTGGCGGTCCAGGGGCAAACTGCTCGCTGGCATGTCACGCACGAAAGACGCAACCCGCGTGCGGGCTGCAGACCGCACAATCGCGCCCGTACCCTCATGCCCGAGGGCGTCTTGGCGCGACCCTCGCCGTCCGCCTCCGGAGACTGCCGATGCCGATATACCGTCTGGGTGATGCCGTGCCCGAGATCGATGCCAGTGCCTACGTCGCGCCTTCTGCCACCGTCGTCGGACAGGTGAAGCTGGCTGCCGGCACGAGCGTGTGGTTCGGCACCGTGCTGCGCGGCGACAACGAGCCGATCAACATCGGCCCGAACAGCAACGTGCAGGACGGTGCCGTGCTGCACACCGACCCGGGCTATCCGATGGTGCTGGGTGAACACGTGACGGTGGGCCACCAGGCCATGCTGCACGGCTGCACGATCGGTGACGGCTCGCTCGTGGGCATGCAGGCGGTGGTGCTCAACGGCGCGCGCATCGGCCGGGACTGCCTGGTCGGCGCTGGCGCGCTGGTCACCGAGGGCAAGGAGTTTCCGGATCGGTCGATCATCGTCGGATCGCCGGCAAAGGTGGTGCGCGAACTCAGCGACGAGGCGGTCGCCGGCCTGCGGCGCACGGCCCAGAACTATGTCGAGCGCAGCCGGCAATACCGCGACACGCTGGAGCAGATCGGCTGAGGCCGACCGGGGCCAGGCACGTCCGTCGTCACGCATCAAGCCGTACAAGCACGCAAAGCCACCGGACAGCACGATGAACGCCAGGTTCCTGCTCATCGTCGGCGAACACCTCGCGCGCAGCGTGCGTGGACGCCCGGGCGCGCCGCCGGCCTGAGCCTGTGCGCCTGCACGCCGGCCACTGGCCGGCAGCACCTTCCCGTCATCGTTCCTGTCTTTCTCCCGTGTCTGCAACTCATGTTGCGAGGTCTGCCATGCCTGATCTGTTCGACAACCCCATGGGCCTGCTCGGTTTCGAGTTCGTCGAGTTCGCCGCTCCCGCGCCGAACGTGCTTGAACCGCTGTTCGAGAAGCTCGGCTTCACCCTGGTGGCGCTCCACCGCTCCAAGGACGTGCTGCTCTACCGCCAGGGCGACATCAACTTCATCGTCAATCGCGAGCCGAAGAGCCCGGCCGCCTATTTCGCCGCCGAGCACGGGCCCTGCGCCTGTGGCATGGCCTTCCGGGTGCGTGATTCGCACCACGCCTACTACCGTGCGCTCGAACTGGGTGCCCAGCCTATAGAGATCGCCACCGGGCCGATGGAACTGCGGCTGCCGGCGATCAAGGGCATAGGCGGCGCACCGCTTTATCTGATCGATCGTTTCGAGGACGGGAAGTCCATCTACGATATCGATTTCGCCTTCATCGATGGCGTGCCGCGCCACCCGGTCGGGCATGGCCTCAAACTCATCGACCACCTCACGCACAACGTCTACCGCGGCCGCATGGGCTACTGGGCGCACTTTTACGAGAAGCTGTTCAACTTCCGCGAACTGCGCTATTTCGACATCAGGGGCGAATACACCGGCTTGGCGTCCAAGGCCATGACGGCGCCCGATGGCCTGATCCGCATCCCGCTCAACGAGGAGTCCAGGCAGGGCGGTGGCCAGATCGAGGAGTTCCTCATGCAGTTCAACGGCGAAGGCATCCAGCACGTCGCCCTGATCTGCGACGACCTGCTGGCCACGGTGGACAGCCTGCAGATGGCCGGCGTCGAACTCATGAGTGCGCCCAACGACATCTATTACGAGATGCTCGACCAGCGCCTGCCCGGCCACGGCCAGCCGGTGGCCGAGCTGCAGGCGCGCGGCATCCTGCTCGACGGTTCGACCGTCGGTGGCCAGCCGCGCCTGCTGCTGCAGATCTTCTCGCGCACCCTGCTCGGGCCGGTGTTCTTCGAGTTCATCCAGCGCCGCGGCGACGAAGGCTTCGGCGAAGGCAACTTCAAGGCACTGTTCGAATCGCTGGAGCGCGACCAGGTGCGCCGCGGCGCGCTGCACGGGCAGGCGTGACGGCAAGCCCTCCGGCCGGTGCCACGTGACCGGGGCGGGATGATGGGTTCCGGTCAGCGCCTGACCGGGTAGCGCTGCCTCATCGGCCAGACTGCCTTGCACAAGGAAGCTGGCACCTCGCGCTCGGTCACCTCCAGGCCGGCGCGCAGGGCGTAGCTGGAGTCGTAGAAATCCCAGTTCATCGTCTCGTCGTCAGGCGCCAGGCTGATCTTCGGTCGCGATGGCGCGCGGCTCATGTGCGCGACGCCGGGCAGCTTCAGGATTTCTTCGATCAGCGCATCATGACTGTTCACAGGTGCCTCACTCGATGGCTTGCTCCGGATCTGGAGAATCACGAGGGGAATTTTCCCCTGCCGGGGAAAATTTGGCACCTGATCGAGGGGTGCATTTGCAATTCGTATCGTGGGGATGCCAATTGTTTCAAATTGACTGATAAAAAATCCCATGAGCGTGCTAGCCGGCAACCCATGCGACGTGGTGCCTTGTGTGTCACGGAAAAGCAGGGACGAAAAAAAACCGGAGCAAGCTCCGGCTTTCCGTACGGTGGAACAGGCCCGGGCGGTGTCGCCGCGAACCTGCCGAGTCGTACTTACTTCGATGCGCCCGAAGCCGCCTTGGCAGCAGCCTTCGGGGCAGCCTTGGCGTCGGCCTTGGCCTCGGCCTTCTTGGCCGGAGCAGCGCTGGCGGCCGGGGCGGCAGCGGCGTGCGAAGCAGCTTGGGCGTTGAAGGCGAAGATGGCGAAAGCGGCAACGATCAGGGTCTTGGTCATGGTATCTCTTGACAGGTTGGATTGACGAGAACACGTGCTCGACTCGAGGCCTTGAAGGCTGCTGACCAGCCCGTTGTGCCGCACGCCGCGGGGTACACGTCCAGCTGTAACGAGCCCCGCGGTGACTCGGTTGACACGGATCGACAGCTTTTTCAAGGATGCGGGCGCCGCCCGGGCGCTGCTGCCCTGCCGGCATACTCGCGGGCTTTGCCCTAGCCCCGTGGTGCCCATGCGTCTGTCTTCCCGTCTAGCCCTGGGCCTGGCCCTGAGCCTGGCCGTGTGCCTGTCGTCGGGCGCCGCGCCCTTCGTGCCGGGCTCCGACCAGCAGGTGCTGGAGCGCCTGCCCGCCCGTGCCGCCGACCCCAGGGCGCGCGACATGGCCAGGCTGCGCCAGCAGCTCGCGGCCAGCCCGCGCGACATCGACCTGGCCGTGCAGCTGGCGCGTCGCTATTTCGAGGAAGTCGCCGCCGAAGGCGACCCGCGCTACATCGGCTACGCCCAGGCCGCGCTGGCGCCCTGGTGGGCCCACCCGCAGGCGCCGGTCGAGGTGCGCGTGGTGCGCGCGGTGCTGCGCCAGTTCAGCCACGAGTTCGAGGTGGCGGTGGCCGACCTGCAGTCCGCCGTGCAGGAAGCGCCCGACAACGCCGAAGCCTGGGCATGGCTGGCTGCCATCGCCATGGTGCAGGCGCGTTATGCCGACGCGCGCACCGCCTGCGGGCGGCTGCAGGCGCTGTCGCCCGGCCTGATCGGGCCGGCCTGCCTGGCCCAGGTCGACGCCGCCACCGGTCAGGCCGGGCCGGCAGCCGCCTCCCTGCGCCACGGCCTGGAGCGCAACCCTGGCGCCAGCAGCGCCGAGCAGCTCTGGGTGCTGACCCGTCTGGCCGAGACCGAGGAGCGCCTGGGCAACCACGCCGCCGCCGAGCAGGCCTTCCGTCGAGCCCTGGCCCTGGACCTGACCGACGGCTACCTGCTCGCTGCGTATGCCGATTTCCTGCTCGACGCCAACCGCCCGGCCGAGGTGCTGACCCTGCTGCGTGGCAAGGAACGCTCCGACCTGCTGCTGCTGCGCCTGGCCATCGCCGCCAAGGCTGCCGGCGCGCCCGAAGCTGCTGCCTGGCGTGCCGACCTGACGGCGCGTTTCGACGCCGCCCGCCTTCGCGGCGACACCGTGCACCAGAAGGAGGAAGCGCGTTTCGCCCTGGCCGTGCTGGGCGATGCCCGCCGCGCCCTGCCGCTGGCCAGCCAGAACTTCGCCGTGCAGCGCGAACCAGCCGACGCGCGCGTGTTGTTCGAGGCCGCGCTCGCCGCCCGCCAGCCCGCCGCCGCCGAGCCGGCGCTCAAGTGGCTGGACAGTTCCGGCCTCGAGAGCATCACCCTGCGTGCCCTGGCCCGCCAGCTCAAGGCCGGCTCATGACGCACGCGTACACATTCGTCATGAATCGATCCCGCGCCACCGCGTCCCTGACCCGGCTCGGTCGCCCGCTGCGCGTCGTCCTGCTGCTGCTCGCCAGCCTGCTGACCGTGGCGGCGGCCGGCCCGGCACGTGCCCACAAGCCGTCCGACAGCTACCTGAGCCTGAGCATCGCAGACACCGCCGCGCCCCTCGCCGGGCGCTGGGACATCGCCCTGCGCGACCTCGACTTCGCCATCGGCCTGGACGCCGACGGCAACGGCGAGATCACCTGGGGCGAGGTGCGCGTGCGCCACGACGCCATCGCCGCCTACGCGCTGGCGCGCCTGGCGGTGGAGGCTGACGGGCGCGCCTGCACCCTGAAGGCCGGCGCCCAGCAGGTGGACCAGCACAGCGACGGCGCCTACACGGTGCTGAACTTCGCGGTCGACTGCCCGCGCCCGGCCGACGCCAACGGTGCAGGCAGCGGTGGCGTGCAGGCGCTCACCCTGGCCTACCGCCTGTTCGCCGACATCGACCCCCAGCACCGCGGCCTGCTGCGGCTGGACGCGGGTGGCGTGTCGCGCACCGCGATCTTCTCGCCCGAGGCGGCGCGCCAGAGCTTCACCCTGGCCGAGGCGAGCCGCTGGACACAGTTCGTCGACTACGTGCGTGAAGGCGTGTGGCACATCTGGATCGGCTTCGACCACGTGCTCTTCCTGCTCAGCCTGCTGCTGCCGGCCGTCCTGCTGCGGGTGCCCGGTGCGGGCGGGCGCCGGCGTGGCGGGCACTGGGCGCCGATCGGCAGCCTGGGCGCGGCGGCGCTGGACGTGCTCAAGATCGTCACCGCCTTCACCGTGGCGCATTCGATCACCCTGTCGCTCGCCACCCTGGGCGTCGTGGCCCTGCCCACGCGCTGGGTGGAGGCGACCATCGCCGCCTCGGTCGTGCTGGCCGCGCTCAACAACGTGTTCGCCGTGGTCGGCGAGCGGCGCTGGGCGGTGGCCTTCGCCTTCGGCCTCATCCACGGCTTCGGTTTTGCCAGCGTGCTGGCCGACCTGGGGCTGGCGCAGGGCACACTCGCGCTGGCGCTGGTGGGCTTCAACGTCGGCGTGGAGCTGGGCCAGCTGGTCATCGTCGTGCTCTTCCTGCCGCTGGCCTACCAGCTGCGGCGCAGCCGCTTCTACAGCTGGGGTGTCTTCATCGGCGGCTCGCTGCTGATCGCTGCGCTGGCCGGCATCTGGTTCATCGAACGCGCCTTCCTGCTCAAGCTCATCGCCGTCTGAACGCGGTCCGCACCCACCATGTCGCACACTCCCCCGGCACCCGCGCCCGCCATCGGCTTTGCCGCCCTGGGCCTGAGCCCCGCCCTGCAGCAGCGTGCCGCCGCCGCCGGCTGGCACACGCCGACCGAGGTGCAGGCCGCCGCCCTGCCGGCCGTGCAGGCGCGCCGTGACGTGCTGGGCCTGGCGCCCACCGGTTCCGGCAAGACCGCGGCCTACCTGCTGCCGCTGCTGCAGCGCCTGCTCATCGAACAGGCGCTGCAGGACGAGCGCCCGCGCTGGCGCCCGCTGCGCGTGCTGGTGCTGGCGCCCACGCGCGAGCTGGCGCAGCAGATCTTCGACGTCGCCCACCTGCTCGCCCCCGAGCTGCGCAGCGTCGTCGCCGTGGGCGGCGTGTCCATCAATCCGCAGCTCATGGCGCTGCGCGGCGGCGCGCACCTGGTCGTGGCCACGCCCGGGCGGCTGCTCGACCTGGTCGACCACAACGGCCTGCACCTGGACGAGCTGCACACCCTGGTGCTGGACGAGGCCGACCGCCTGCTCGACCTGGGTTTTGCCGACGAGCTGAACGAGCTGCTCGACCTGCTGCCGCCGCGCCGCCAGACGCTGATGTTCTCGGCCACCATGCCGGCCGAGGTGCGCCACCTGGCCGGGCAGGCGCTGGTCGACCCGGTGCAGGTCGACGTGCGCGGTGCCGCCGACGCCACCGCCGCGCCCGGCATCGTGCAGCGCGCCATCGAGGTCGACAGCGCCCGGCGCACCACGCTGCTGCGCCACATGATCCGCGAGGAGGGCTGGGAGCGCGTGCTCGTCTTCGTCGCCAGCCAGTACGCCAGCGAACACGTGGCCGACAAGCTGCGCCAGGCCGGCCTGCCCGCCGCCGCGCTGCACGGCGACCTGAGCCAGGGCCGGCGCGCCCAGGTGCTGGCCGACTTCCACGCCAGGAAGCTGGCCGTGCTGGTGGCCACCGACCTGGCCGCGCGCGGCATCGACGTGCCGCAGCTCGGCGTCGTCGTCAACCACGACCTGCCGCGCTCGACGGTAGACT
Source organism: Pseudomonadota bacterium (assembly GCA_046045865.1). Taxonomy (GTDB): domain Bacteria; phylum Pseudomonadota; class Gammaproteobacteria; order Burkholderiales; family Burkholderiaceae_C; genus Sphaerotilus. Next base: position 13,894 of record JBJOKY010000008.1, read on the forward strand.
ACACCCACCGCATCGGCCGCACCGGCCGCGCCGCCGACCACGGCCAGGCGATCAGCTTCGTCTGCGCCGACCTGCCGGGCAACGAGGCGCATTTCCGTCTGATCGAGAAACGCCAGCAGCAGCCCGTGCCGCGCGAGCAGGTGCCGGGCTTCGAGCCCAAGGCGCCACCGGCCACCGCGCCGAGCGACCCGGACGGCGGCGTGAAGAGCACCCGGCGCAAGAGCAGGAAGGACAAGCTGCGCGAGGCCGCCGCCTACGCCGCCGCAGCAGCAGCCCGGCCGCCGCGGCGCTGAGCCGGCCCCATTTCCGTCATGACCCCGGCGCCAGCCCCGGCCGTGCCGCAGGCCATGTGACGATGGCGGCGGCTGCCGCCCGCCTCACTTCGGCGCGGCCGGCTGGTCCTTGGCGTGCACCTGGCGCAGCTGCGCCATCCAGCTGCTCCAGTCGACCGGGCCCTCGGCGTAGCGCTTGACCAGGTTGCCCAGCACGACGCCCCAGGCGCGGTCGAAGTAGGTGTAGGTCTGGTCCCACTGGCCGCCGTCGCCCCAGCCGGTGTGGTGCAGGCGCACGCGCGTGTGCGTCGCGTCCACCGGTTCGAAGCGCAGCACGACGAAGGTGCGCTGGGCGCGCGTCTCGGGCAGGTGCGGCGGTGCGTTCCAGTCGAAGCTGAGCATGCGCGGCGGCTGCAGCGCCATGTAGCGCATGTCGTCCGCGCCCTTGCTGCCGGGCTGGGCGAGCGGGTCGAAGTGGATGTGGAAGGCGCCGCCCACGCGCGGATCGATCTCGCCATCGGGCGCCATGAAGCTGCGGATGCCGTCGCGGCTGGTCCAGGCGGCCCAGACCTGCTCGGGCGTGGCGGCCACCACGACCTCCTTGTCCAGCGCACGTTCGGCCGCGCCGGCCGTGACGGCGCAGCTCAGCAGCGCACTGGCCAGGGTGGCGGCGAGGGTGGTGTTGGGTCGGTCGGACGTCATGGATGGGCTTCCTGCAGTGCGGCCACGGCCGGACGGTGCGCCGGCCCGTGCGTGGCCTCGTGCAGGCGCAGGCCGCTCCATATGCCGGCCCGGGTGGATTGCAGCGCGTCGGCGCCGTCGGCACAAGTCGCGTCGGCCCTGAGCGCGGCCAGGGTCTGCTCGGCGCGCTGCAGGGCGGCGAAGATGTCGCGAGCCGCCTCCAGCAGCGCCAGGCCGGCGGCGGTGGGCTGCTGGCGGCGGTCGCGCAGTTCCAGCAGCGGCTCGCCCACGCTGTCGGCGAGCTTGCGCAGGTGGCCAGACACGGTGGGCTGGGCCATGTGCAGCCGCTCGGCCGCGCGGGTGACGGAGCCCAGGCGCACGACCGCCTCGAAGGCGGCGAGCTGGGGCAGGGTGCCGTGGCGGACCAGGCGGTGTACGAGTTGCAGGGTGTGCATGTTGGATGTCCTCACGACGAGGTGCACCGGATGCGACGCCACATGCGTGCGCGCGGTGACCTTTACCGAACCACGGCGAGGACTCGCCTCGCCCCGATGGCAAAGGTCTTGCTCATCTGTCACGGTGCCGTGCCGTGGCAGCCTGCAGCGCCGGGGCCTGCGGCCCGTATTGACGACGTTGCAGCGCGCGCCTGCGACCCCGGTCGGGTCGCCTCGTGCCGCGCGGAACTACTCCCGCTTTGCTGATGTTGACCGGCCGGCAGGTCTGCAAGGATCCGCCGACGCGACGGCCCGTTTGTAGCACGGTTGTCGGGTGCGGGCGCTGCGGCGGGCGATGGCCGTGGCCGTCAGGCCTCGGGGGGGCGCGCGCCTGCAACACCCGGCGCAGCATCGCGAATCACGATAGGGTCATTGCGACTCCCGATACCGTGGTGCGCGGCGCTTCCCACAATCGGGGCATCTGCCGCCAGGCGCACGGTGAACCGCCGTAGCGCTGCAATGCTCCCAACGATCGACCATCATGGACGCAACCACCTTCCTGGCCGCGCTGGCCACCATCGTCGTCATCGACCTGGTGCTGGCCGGCGACAACGCCATCGTCATCGCCCTGGCGGCGCGCCGCCTGCCGCCGCAGTTGCAGAAACGCGCCATCCTGTGGGGCACGGTGGGCGCCATCGTCGTGCGCACGGCCATGACGGCGGCGGTCGTCTGGCTGCTGCAGCTGCCCGGCCTGCTCGCCGTGGGTGGCAGCCTGCTGGTGTGGATCGCCTACAAGCTCCTGCTGCCCGACGAGGGGCACGAGGACGGCCACGACGTGGCGGCCACCACCTTCTGGGGGGCCATGCGCACCATCGTCATCGCTGACGCGCTGATGGGGCTGGACAACGTGCTGGCCGTGGCCGGCGCGGCGCACGGCAGCTACCTGCTGGTGGTGCTGGGCCTGCTCATCTCGGTGCCGGTGGTGGTTTGGGGCAGCACGCTGGTGCTCAAGTGGGTCGAGCGCTACCCGGCCATCGTCTACGCCGGTGCGGCCGTGCTGTGCCTGACCGCCGCCAAGATGGTGCTGGCCGAGCCGCTGCTCAAGCCGGTGTTTGCCGCCTCGCCGCTGCTGGGCGTGCTGCCCTACCTGTCGATCCCGCTGGTGCTGTGGCTGGGCTTCGTGCGCAACCACCGGCAGCTCGAATCGCGCATCCACGCCCGCCTGGCCGACATGGCACCGCTCCGCCCGGCGGGGGAGTCCACCGTCGCCGGGGGGGGCGCGGACCATGCCCGTCCCGCTGCCGCGGCAGGCGCGGCCCTCTTCCTCACCACCCCGCAAGGAGATCTCGCCATGCTCAAAGTCCTCGTCCCGGTGGATGGCGCCGGCAATTCGCTCGCCGCGGTGCACCACGCGATGGCCGAATACCGCCGCCACCATGAACTCGAACTGCACCTGCTCAACGTGCAGCCACGCCTGTCGCGCCACATCTCGCGCTGGGTGGCGCGGCGCAACCGCGACGACTTCTATGCCGAGCAGGCCGGCAGTGCGCTGGCCCAGGCGCGTGCGCTGCTGGACAACGCCGGCATCCCGCACCACAGCCACTGGCGCGTGGGCGAACGCGCTGACGAGATCTGCCGCAGCGCCACCGAGCTGGGCGTGCACCACATCGTGATGGGCACGGCGCGCAAGAACTCCATCACCCGCATGCTGGAGGATTCGACCACCAACGCGGTGCTGGAAAAGACGCCCGTGCCGGTGGAGGTGGTGGCCGGTGCCGGGGTCTCGCGGCTGGAGCGCTGGGGCCTGCCCGCCAGCCTGGGCCTGGGGCTGGGCAGCCTGGTGTGGCTGGCGTTCGATTGACGCGCGGGCCCGGTGGACGGGCCCGCCGTGCTCGGGTCAGAGCGATTCCTTGATGGTGCGCTCGTGCAGCGCCTGCACCGGGCGGGCGTTGTAGCGGTACAGGCGGCGGAAGCTGTTGATCTGCGCGGCCGAGAGCCTGACCGGGTTCTTCAGCACCATCCAGCTCACGCCTTCCGAGCATGGCGGCGTGGTCAGCGAGCCGGCAAAGCTGTAGTAGCCCTTGTCGGTGGGAAGCAGCGTGGCCAGGTCCAGGCTCAGGTCGTCGGCCGTCAGGGTCTCGCCGGGCTTGGCCGGCAGGTGCTCGAACACGGGCTTGAAGGCGGCGTTGCTGGCGCCGAAGTCGAACAGCACGGCCACCACGCCGAGCTTGCCCTCGCCGTCCTTGTGCACGAAGTGCGCGACCAGCGGCTTGCGCTCGCCCTTCAGGGCTTCCTCGCTGGGCGTGTGGAAGTGGAACTGCAGCAGCTCGAAGGTCTGGCCGTCGACCTTGAGCGTGTGGCCGGCCGGCAGGTTCACCTGGATGGTGTGGCCGTTGTTCACGACCGAGGCCTGCGCCTTGCCGTAGCTGAATTCGAGCGTCGGCAGGGCAACCTTGACGGTCTTGTCGATGTTGACCGAGCTTTGTTCGCCGCCCTTGGCGCAGGCCTCGAAGGCCGGGTCGAGCTCGGCCCAGTGGGCCGGGTCATGTGCGCCCTTGTAGTCCCAGTGCGGGCCGTGGCCCTCGGCCCGGGCGGCCCAGGCGCCGCTCAGCAGGGTGCCGGCCAGGGCCAGCTGGAGCAGACGGGATGCGTGCTTGAAGTGCTTGGTAGGCGTCATGGATCTGTCTCGACCTGAACATGTTGTGGGGGCCGCCACGCTATTCAGGCGTCTGACGCGATTCATTTCCCGATGTTGCTGGTGCCGTGCACAAGCCACGCCGGTGCGAGCCGGCACCGGCCTCAGCCGCCGCGCGTGGCCCAGAACACGGAAAACTTCTCGCGCCAGCCCAGGCGTTCGTCGGACAGCAGGTCGAGCAGGTCGGACAGGCGCTTGGACTTGGCCACGCACACCGCCGTCACGCCCAGCGAGGCGATCACCGTGAGCACGAAGATGGCCGCGCGCCGGCCCAGGCTGGCGTCGGCCTCGGCCAGCAGGTTCATGCCGAGGAATCCGGTCGACAGCGTGCCGATCAGCCCGGCGATGGTCACCACGGTCAGCCGGATCACGGTGTTGGCCTGACGGCGCAGGCTGTCGGTGTCGAGGTAGTTGTTCATCTCGCCCACGCGTTCGCGCACCTCGCGGTACAGCGTCTCGACGTCCAGGTGCTCGGCGCACAGGCGGTACAGCGCACGCGCCTGGGCCTGCTCGGCGATGTCGTGGAACCAGTAGCGGTGCGTGAAGCGCAGGAAGTTCTCGAAGTTGCCGCGGATGGCGCGCTTGAAGCGCTTGACCGAATTGGCGTCGTGGATGTCCAGCGCGTCCAGCGCCACCACCAGCCGGTCGCTGAACATCAGCAGCGCGGCCTTCTGGAAGTGCGCGATCAGGAAGAGCATGAAATGCTGGTGGCGGAACTGCGCCAGCACGCCGCGCTCGCGGTCGGTGTAGTAGCGCGAGCCGGCCTGCCCCACCACCACCAGCGCGTGGCCGCAGGCCAGGTAGCGCGTGTGGGGCGCCGGCCCGCTGGCGCACCAGAAGCGGTCGTAGCAGTGGCGTGCCTCGAAGTCGGCCAGATGGCGTTCGGCGTAGGGCAGGGCGACGGCACCGGCGTCGCCGTGCATGTCCTGCCCTGGCGGTCCGGCCTGCGGCTTGGCGTCGGCTGGTGGTGCGCCCGCCTGACCCGATACCAGGCCCAGGCGCACGAAGTCGGCCCGGCTCAGCGCGCGCGGGTCGTCCAGCGCCAGCCAGGCCAGCAGCGGCATGCGGTGGTACTCGATCTGGCGGTAGTGCAACACCTGTGCGCAAGCCGGCAGCTGCGGCGGCGCCGGCACTGCGGCACGGGCCTCGGGCGGGGCGGTGCCGGCCTCGAACAGGTCGGTCTCGGGCTGCAGCGGCGCCAGCAGCCAGCGCCAGTGCGCGGCGAAACGCGGCGCGCGGTGGCGGCCGACGAAGGCCAGGTAGGGCTCGCGTTCGCCCATGTCCGAGCGCGCCAGCACCCCGCCCTGCGCGTCCAGCCAGGCCATGTCGGCAGGGCAGTGCAGGCCGCGGCCCAGCTCGTCCCAGCCCGGCGGGTAGGCGCGGCCCAGTCGGTACAGCAGCTCCTGCACCTGGGCCAGCGGCAGCTCGCTGGCATGCAGCTCGACGTTGAGCACGATGACGTCGACATCGTGGAAGAAGATCAGGTCGATGTGCTCGACCTGCAGGCGGATCGGTGCGTCGCCCGGCGCCAGCGTGACGTCGAGCGCGGCCACGTCGCCGCGCCGCAGCACCCGCATGGACGACGCACCACCGGTGCGCCCCTGGCCGCCGCGGGTCGGCCCTTCGCCGTAGACGAAGCGCTGCACATGCGGCAGGAAGGTGACGAACTCGTTGTAGTGGCGCTCGTGGAAACCTTCGGCGTCGCCGGTGTATTCGTCGATCACCTCGCGCCAGGCGCAGGTGCCACGGGCGTCGGCGTGGCCCAGCAGCAGCTCCCAGGGCCGGGCCTGGGCGGCGTTCGCACGGGGCAGGATCTGCAGCGGCCAGAGCAGGCTCTGGCGGAACTGGCGCACGGTCGTCATCGCAGGGTTCTCCTTGCAGGCCATGCTGCCAGAACTGCCGGGCGTGCCGGCGCCGCCGCGTCAGGGCCTGGGCAGCTGGCCCTGCACGCCTGTCACGAACCAGTTCATCTGCGCGATGTCGGCGTCCTTCATGGTGCCGCCCTGCTGGCGCACCGTGCCGGCCTGGTCGACCAGCCGGCCGGCGAAGGGGTGCAGGCGCTGCGCGGCGACGGCGCGTTCGCGGTCCTTGAGCTGCATGGCCACGTCGTAGGGCACGCTGCGCGGCAGCGGCGCGATGTGGATGACGTTGTCGCGCACGCCGCCCCAGAAGGGCTGCACCTTCCACGTGCCGTCGATGACCGATTTCGCCACCGCGGTGTAGCGATCGCCCCAGTGGTGCGTCACGCTGGTGAGCTGCACATCGGGCGCGATGTCACGCATGTCGCTCTGGTAGCCCAGCAGCATGACCTTCTTCTCCTGCGCCAGCTGGGGGATGGCGGTGGAGCCGCTGTGGTAGGTCAGGGTGTCCGCGCCCTGGTTGAGCAGCGACTGCGCTGCCTCGCGCTCGCGTGCCGGGTCGAACCAGGTGTTGAGCCAGACCACCTTGACGACCGCCTTGGGGTTGGCCGCACGCATGCCCAGGGTGTAGGCGTTGATGCCCTGGATCACCTCCGGGATGGGGAAGCCCGCCACGTAGCCCGCGCTGCCCGTCTTGCTCATGCGCCCGGCCAGGTAGCCGGCCAGGTAGCGCCCCTCGTAGAAGCGTGCGTTGTAGATGTTGAGGTTGGGGGCGGTCTTGTAGCCGCCCATGTGCTCGAACTTCACGTCCGGGTATTCGGCCGCGACCTTGAGCGCGGGGTCGAGGTAGCCGAAGCTGGTCGCGAAGATGAGCTTGTGGCCGGTGGCGGCCAGGTCACGCAGGACGCGTTCCGAGTCCGCGCCCTCGGCGACGTTTTCCACCACCGTGGTCTTGACCGCCGCACCCAGCTTGCGCTCCATGATGAGGCGGCCCTGGTCGTGCTGGTAGGTCCAGCCCGCGCTGCCTATCGGGCTGACGTAGACGAAGCCCACCTTCAGCGGTGCGGCCGGCGTTGCAGGAGCGCTGGCCACAGACGCCACCGGCCGTGCCGCCGGCGGGGCAGCCACGGCAGCCGGGCAGCCGGTGGCCAGCAGCAGGGCGCCGGCCAGGCACGGGGTGTTCAGCAGCAGGGTCGCGCAGCGGCGGCCCGCGCCCGCGAGGGCGCGACTGAGGTTTTTGGTCATGGTTGATCCTCGACATGGCTCCGCGACAGGGTGCCGCCGGGTGGGAGCACACCCGGTCGGCCAAAACAAAACGCCTCGCGGCAGGGCCGCGGGGCGTGTCCGGATTGTCGCAGAGCAAATCCGCACCGATCACCTGTTGGCCTGGCGCGATTGCTGCAGTGCACACTTGCCCAGGGTGCGCCAGCTCACCGCACAATCGGTGCACCATGAACGAGCGCGGCCCCGTGAGCCCTCCTGCCAGCCCCGAACGGACGCGTCCAGCCGAGCTGGACGGCCTGCCCGCCCGTGCCGGCGTGGCCTGCGACCTGCGCAAGATCGAGCTCGAGCTGTGGCGCGAGCTGGCACGCGCGCCGCTGCAGCGCGAGCACGGCTGGCGCCACATGGTGCTGGCCAGCCAGGGGCCGGACGGTGTCGACGCCCGCACCGTCGTGCTGCGCGAATGCGACGACGTGGCCCGCAGCCTGGTCTTCTACACCGATGCGCGCTCGCCCAAGCTGGCCCAGCTGCGCCAGCAGCCGCGCGCCATGCTGGTCGCCTGGTCGACCGAGCTGGGCTGGCAGCTGCGCCTGACCTGCCGGGTCGAGGTCGCCACCCACGGCCTGGGCGTGGCCAGCCGCTGGGCGCGCATACGCTGCACGCCGGCGGCGCAGGACTATCTGTTTCCCATCGCCTCCGGCACCACGCTGCCGCACGGCCACGGCGGCCTGCCGCCGCGCCCCGCGCACGCCGAGCTGGAGCACCACCATTTCGCCGTCATGACGGCGCATGTCGAGGTGATGGACTGGCTGGAGCTGGGCGCGCCGCTGCACCGGCGCGCGCGCTACACCGCCAGCGGCGCCGACTGGCTGGCACCCTGACGCCGCGGCAACGGGTGCATGACAATGCGGGCGAGTCCATCGCCCCCTGTCCTTGCCCGCCCTGTCATGTCCGCCGCCGCCTCGTCCACCCGCCCTGCATTCCATCCTGCGCCCGTCGTCAACCCGGTGGCGCTCAAGCTGGGCTACGCCGGCCTGGCGCCCTTCGTGATCGGCGCGCTGCTGGCCATGGTGGTGCGCGAGGACGCCCATCCCTTCGTCGTGCTGGGCCTGGCGGCCTACGCCACGGCCATCCTGTCCTTCCTGGGCGGCATCCACTGGGGCCTGGCCATGCGCGCCACGGTGCCCGATCCGGCGCGCTACGTGTGGGCGGTCGTGCCCTCGCTGGTGGCGTCGATCGCCGTGCTGATGCCGGCCTACGCCAGGCTGGTGATCGACGCCCTGATGCTGGTCGTGTGCTACCTGGTCGACCGCAAGGTCTACCCGCGCCACGGCCTGTCGGGCTGGCTGACACTGCGTTTCCGCCTCACCGTCGTGGCCACGCTGGCCTGTTTCCTCGGCGCCGCCGGCGCCTGAGTCACTTCCCCTGCCCACCACATGGTCCGATACCGCGTCGAACTCGCCGACCTGAACGCCCACCTGCTGCGCGTCACGCTCACCCTGCCGGCCCCGGCGCCCGACCAGGAGCTGATGCTGCCGGTCTGGATCCCCGGCAGCTACCTGGTGCGCGAGTTCTCGCGCCACCTCTCGCAGCTCGTGGCCAGCCAGGGCGGCAAGCCCGTCGCGCTGACCCAGCTGGACAAGCACCGCTGGCGCGCCGCCTGCACCGGTCGCGCCGCGCTGGTGCTGAGCTACCAGGTCTATGCCTTCGACGCCTCGGTGCGCACCGCCTGGCTGGACAGCCGGCGCTGCTTCTTCAACCCGGCCAGCGTGCTGCTGGGCGCGGTCGGCCGCGAGGCCGAGGAGCACCGTGTCGCCCTGGCCACGCTGCCCGCCGGCTGGCAGGTCGCGACCGGCCTGCCCCAGGTCGGCCAGCTCGAGTACACCGCGCCCGACTACGACGCCCTGATCGACCACCCCTTCGAGCTGGGCGACTTCTGGCGCGGCAGCTTCGAGGCTGGCGGCGTGACGCACGAGTTCGTCGTCGCCGGCGCCTGGCCGGGCTTCGACGGTGCGCGCCTGCTGGCCGACACCCAGAAGATCTGCGCCGCCCAGATCGCCTTCTGGCACGGCAGCGGCGGCAAGCCGCCCTTCGAGCGCTACGTCTTCATGCTCTGGGCCGTCGATGACGGCTACGGCGGGCTGGAGCACCGCAACAGCACGGCGCTGATCTGCAAGCGCGTCGACCTGCCGCGCGTGGGCATGGGCGGTTCGCCTGACGGCTACGTGACCCTGCTCGGCCTGGTCAGCCACGAGTACTTCCACACCTGGAACGTCAAGCGCCTCAAGCCGGCCGAGTTCGCGCCCTACGACCTCACGCGCGAGAACTACAGCGAGCTGCTGTGGTTCTTCGAGGGCTTCACCTCGTACTACGACGACGTCTTCCTGCTGCGCGCCGGGCTGATCGACCCGCCGCGCTACCTCAAGCTCGTGGCCAAGACGGCCACCCAGGTGCTGGCCACGCCCGGGCGCAAGCTGCAGAGCCTGGCCGAGGCCAGCTTCGACGCCTGGATCAAGTACTACCGCCCGGACGAGAACACGCTCAACGCCACGGTCAGCTACTACACCAAGGGCAGCCTGCTGGCCCTGGCGCTGGACCTGACCCTGCGCCGCGATGGCGAACGCCGCCGCGGCGACGCCCGCCCCAGCCTGGACGCGCTGATGCAGCAGCTCTGGGCCGACAGCGGCGCGGCGGCCGGCGGCAACGGCGCGGTCAGCGAGGCCGACATCGCGCGTGCCCTGCAGGCGGTCGGCGCGCGCTCGTACGCCGGCGAGATCGCCGCCTGGGTGCACGGCAACGACGACCTGCCGCTGGCCGAGCTGTTCGCCCATTTCGGCGTGCGCTGGTCGCACGACGCGCCCAGCCTGGCGCAGCGCCTGGGCCTGCGCCTGCAGGACACGCCCCAGGGCGTGAAGGTGCAGGCGGTGCAGCGCGGCGGCGCGGGTGAACGCGCCGGTCTGGCCGCGGGTGACGAACTGCTGGCGCTGGGCGACTGGCGCATCGGCCGCATCGAGGACCTGATCGTGCTGGCCGCCGGCCTGCCGCGTGGTGCCGACGGCCTGGTGCTGCTGGTGTCGCGCGACCGCCGCCTGGTCCATCTGACGCTGGACCTGGGCGTGGTCGACACCGGAGCCGGCGCGGGCGGCCGCGCCAGCACGCGCCAGGCTGCCCGCCGCCAGGCACGGCCGGCGAGCGTCACCGCCCTGGGCGACGGCGCCGCCGGCACCGTGCAGCTGGCGCTGGACGACGACGCCAGCGCAGCCCAGGTGCGGCGCCGCGACGCCTGGCTGGGCCGTGCCTGAATCCCGCGCGGCGCGCCCGGCGCGCCGCCGGCTGGCCTGGTGGGCCACCCTGGCCACGGTGCTGGGCCTGCACCTGTGGCTGGCGGAGCGGCTGGCGGCCACCCTCATCGAGTTCGACGACGCCAGCCGGCCCGGCCTGCAGCGCATGCACGCCAGCTACACCCGGGTGCTTGCGCCTGCGCCGCCACCGGTTGCCGCCGCTGGCACCGTCACGCCGGCCACTGCGCGCAGCGCCGGCTCGTCCGCTGCCGCCTCTGCGCGTCCTGCCGGGCCGGCCTCGACAGCGCAGGACGCCGCAGTGCCGCCGCAGGAGTCTGCGAGCGCGGCCGCCGGCGAGGTGGTCGCTGACCGGGACCAGGACCAGCGCGGCAACACGGGCGTCGACAGCGACGCTACCCGGGCCGCGTTCCAGGCCAGTGCGGGCAGCGCGGCGGTCGACGGCGTGCCGGCCGAGCCCGGGGTGCCCGCGTCTGCGCCGGTCGACACAGGCGCGCCGGCGCGCCCGGGCGCCAGTGCCGCGGCGGCCGCCGGTGCAGGCGCTGCCCTCAGTGCCGCCGCAGGGCAGCCGTCTGCCGCGGCGCCCAGACCGGCGTCGTCTGCCGTGGCGGCGGCATCGGCTGCTGCATCGGCAGTGGCCGCCACGACCGGTGTCGAGCTGCTCGACGGCGTGGCCTGGCCGGCCTCGACCCGGCTGCGCTACCGCCTGAACGGCTGGTACCGCGGCGAGGTGCAGGGCAGCGCCCAGGTCGAGTGGCTGCGCCAGGGCCGGCGCTACCAGGTGCACCTGGAGGTGAGCATCGGCCCGTCGTTCGCGCCGCTGGTGACGCGGCGCATGAGCAGCGAGGGCCGTATCGTGCCCGACGGCCTGTGGCCGCAGCGCTACGAGCAGGAGACCGCGCAGATCATCGGCCGCACGCGCCGGGCCGACATGGTGTTCGCCCCCGAATCGGTGCACCTGGCCACCGGCCAGAACCTGCCGCGCCCGCCCGACGTGCAGGACACCGCCAGCCAGTTCGTGCAGATGGTCTTCCTGCTCACGCGCCGGCCCGAGCTGGCGCGCCCTGGCGCGGTGGTGGAGTTTGCGCTGGCGCTGCCGCACCGCATCGACCGCTGGACCTACGACATGGTGGGCCTGGAGACCCTGGCCACGCCGGTCGGCGCGGTCGAGACCGTGCACGTGCGCCCGCGCCAGCGCGCCAGCGGCAGCGACATGACGGTGCAGATGTGGCTGGCGCCCAGCCTGCAGATGCTCCCGGCGCGCATCCGCATCGAGCAGACCGACGAGGTCTGGGCCGACCTGCTGCTGCTGCAGGCGCCCGAACAGGCGGCGCGTTGACCGGGTCTTGCGTCACCCTGGGCGCAGCGGTGCCGCGCTTCCGTATAGTCGCCGCCACCCAGGAACCGATCGCCCCGAACCCCGACCCATACCCATCCCACAGGAGCAAGCGCCCATGAGCGAGGCCTATCAAAACATCATCGTCGACACGCGTGGCAGCGGCCCGCTGCGCTACGGCTGGATCACGCTGAACCGGCCCAAGGCGCTCAACGCGCTCAACGACCCGCTGATGGACGAGCTGGGCGCTGCCCTGCTGGCCTTCGACGCCGACGACGGCATCGGCGCCATCGTCGTCACGGGCAGCGAGAAGGCCTTCGCCGCCGGGGCCGACATCGCCATGATGCATCCCTTCGACTTCCCGACCGCGCTGCGCAAGGGCCTGATCTCGCGCAACTGGGACACCATCCGCGAGGTGCGCAAACCCGTCATCGCCGCGGTGGCCGGCTTCGCCCTGGGCGGTGGCTGCGAAGTGGCGATGGCCTGCGACATGATCATCGCGGCCGACAACGCGAAGTTCGGCCAGCCCGAGATCAAGCTGGGCATCATCCCTGGCGCCGGTGGCACGCAGCGCCTGCCGCGTGCGGTGGGCAAGGCCAAGGCCTTCGACCTGGCGCTCACCGGCCGCATGATGGACGCGGCCGAGGCCGAACGTTCCGGCCTGGTGTCGCGCGTGGTAACGCTCGAGCAGCTGCACGCCGAGGCCGCTGGCGCCGCCGACGCCATCTGCGGCTACTCGCTGCCCAGCATCCTGGCGGCCAAGGAGTGCATCAACCGTGCCTACGAGGCGCCGCTCACCGAGGGCCTGCTGTTCGAGCGCCGCATGTTCCATGCGCTGTTCAGCACCGCCGACCAGAAGGAAGGCATGGGCGCCTTCCTGGAAAAGCGCAAGCCTAACTTCCAGCACCGCTGAGCGGGCAGCAAAAAGGCCGGGGTGACCCGGCCTTCGTCATGTCAGGCGCCGCTCGACCCGGCGCGCAGGCGTGCCCGCGTCAGGCCGGCGCCTTGCTGGCCGTCATGCGTCGTTCGACCTCGGCCGCCGGGATGGCGCCGGGCGCGCGGCTGCCGTCCTCGAACACGATGGCCGGCGTGCCGTTGACCTTGTACTTCATGGCCAGCGCCTTGTTGCGCTCGATGGCGGCGCTGTCGCACTCGCCCATGGCGCGCGGCGGGGTCGCGCCCTTGGTCATCCAGTCGCGCCACACGGCGGTGTTGTCCTTGGCGCACCAGATGGCGCGGCTCTTCTCGGGCGAATCGCCGCCCAGGATGGGGATGACGAAGGTGTAGACCGTCACGTCCTTCACGTTGAGCAGGTCCTTCTCGAACTTCTTGCAGTCCTTCACGGGCAGGGCGGCGAAGTCGATCTGGGTCAGCTTGTTGATGCGCTCCTGCGTCAGGTTGCGGTGCGTGGCGGTCTCGGCCAGCTCGCCCTGGAGGATGTAGTTGGCCTTGGCGTCGGTGTAGACCACCTCGTTGCCCATGCGCACCTCGTACAGGTTGGCCATGGGGGTGGCGCGCACCTCGTCGATGTTCAGGCCGGGGTAGCGCTCGGCCAGGGTCTTGCGGATCTCGGCGTCGACCTTCTTCAGGTCGGCGTCCTGTGCCCACACCAGGCCGCTGGCCAGGGCGGCGCCGGCGGCCAGGGCCACGGCGAGGCGGCGCCAGCTGGGGCGCCAGAAGGAGGTGGTGGAGGCGGCGTGCGACATGGTGGATCCTCGAAGACTGGGCGGCCGCACCGGTCTGGATGCGCGCGGCGGCGGACGGGAATGGGAAAGGTGACGCGGGCGTCAGCTCGGCCGGGAGTATGGGCCAAGCCCGCCGGCCCTGCCTCAGCCCAGGGCCTGGCCGGCCAGCCAGCGCTTGAGCGGCGTGAGTTGGTTCACCACATCCATGCCCTTGTTGCGCAGTTCGCGCAGCAGCGGCACTTCGCGGTCGAACAGCTGCCACAGCGCGTCGGTCGTCGAGCCCATCAGCCACACCGGCACGGCTCGTTCGCGCGCGTAGCGGCGCAGCGTGCGTGCATCACCCGCGTCGCGCCAGGGCGACTCGGCATGGGCCTGGCCCAGCACGCGCACCAGGCCTTCGACATCGCCCAGGCCCAGGTTCAGGCCGTGGCCCGACAGGGGATGCACCGCGTGCGCCGCATCACCCACCAGCACCCAGCCCGGCCCGCTCACCGCGCTGGCGCGGGCGTATTGCAGCGGCCAGGCCACGCGCGGCGAGACCAGGCCGAGCGCGCCGGCCGCGCCGCCGCTGGCGGCCATCAGCTCGGCCTCGAACTCGGCGTCGGTCAGGGCCAGCAGCTCGTCGGCACGCCGGTCGGGCACCGACCAGACCAGGCCGTAGCCGCCCAGCGCCGGGGCACGGCGCAGGGGGCCGGGCGCGTCGTCACCGGCCGCGGCGCGGTCGAAGGGCAGCAGGGCCAGCACGTCGGGCTGGCGGAACCATTGCCAGGCACAGCCGTCGTGCGGCTGGTCGGCCTGCACCCAGGCGGCAATGCCGCGGTGGCCGTAGGCCTGGGCGTCGAAGCGCACGCCCAGTTCGGCGCGGCTGGCCGAGGCGCGGCCCTCGCAGATCGCCTTGAGCGCAGCCGGCATCGGTGCGGCCACGCGCTGCAGCTTGGGTGCCCAGGCCAGCGCCTGTGCCAGCGTGGCGTCGAGCGCACCGGCGTCGACGATCCAGGCCAACGCGGTGACGGTCTGCTGCCAGGCTGTGAACTCGAGCTGGCCGCCGCCGTCGCCGTGGATGGCCATGCGCGCCACCGGCGTGGCGGCACCGGCGGGCAGGGCGTCCCAGATGCGCAGGCGCTGCAGCAGGGCGACCGAGGCGGCGTTGAGCGCATAGGCGCGCAGGTCGGGTGCGGCGGGCCGGGCGGCGGAGGCGGTGGCCGCGCCGGTGCCGGTGCGGCGGCCGGGGTCGACCAGGGCGACGCTCCAGCCCTCGTGCGCCAGGCCCAGGGCGAGGCAGGCGCCGACCGGACCGGCACCCTGGATGCAGACGTCGACGGCGGCCGGGTGGACCGGAACTGAGGGGCTGTGCATGGCCGGGGATTCTAGGCAGGCACCCCTCCTACAATCCCGCGCTTCGTAT
>JBJOKY010000091.1:0-13086 GCA_046045865.1 Pseudomonadota bacterium
CAGCTTGAGCCTGACTAGGACGCGTCGTTTAGGCGACGCGTATCCGGACTTTCAGTCCGCAATCCAAACCCACCAGCTTTAGCTGGTGGTTGTTTAGTGGTCTATCGAATGGTGCACCCGCAGACTCCGTTTCGACTAACTCCGCGAAAAAATGGTATGCCATGCTAGATGCACAGCCAGAAACTGTCTGGTTGGTAGGCCCGGATGAAGAGTCATACATATATGCCCCTATCTATAGAAAAGCTGGCTGCACCCTACTGGAAGTGAATTCATCAGCACTTGCATATACTTCGGACTAGCCATTTGACCGACTAGGCAGATGGCCGCGTTGCGCACGGTTCCTGGACTTTGGTCTTCGCCGCAGACGGTGTCTGGCGATGGCAAATCAAGTGTTCTGGGCTGGTGTTTTCATGTGATCTGACTGGTTGCTCGGCGGGTGATGGGCAGGTCAATCCGGCAGCTTGAAGGCCGCTGCCTTTTGCATCAGGGCTCAGCACATGCGAGCACTCGTGGCCGCCATGGCGAGCACGGTCCAGCAGTCCGAGAGCCGCACCGTTCCTTCAGGGCCTTGATGCAGCGGCTCACAGTGACAATCCCCGCATGGAACTGGATCTGACCCCCTCGTTGCCGCCGCCCCTGGTGCGGCTGCCGGTCTGGCGCTCGGCCGCCGCCCCGGACGTGGAACTGACCGATGAGGCGATGGCTGATGCGCCCCGTGACAGCGCCGCCGCGGCGCAGCACGACGCCGTGGCCGCCGAGGTGCCGGTGGCGCTGGTCTACAACGGCATCTCGCATGCGGTGATGCTGGCCAGCCCGATCGACCTGGAGGACTTTGCGCTGGGCTTTTCGCTGGCCGAAGGGCTGATCGACAGCGTCGACGACCTGCTGGACTGCGAGATCACACCCCACACCCTGGCCGGCGGGGTGGAGGGCCTGGCGCTGGAGCTGCGCGTGACGCTGCGCTGCTTCATGCGCCTGAAGGACAAACGCCGCAGCCTGCTGGGGCGCAGCGGTTGCGGCCTGTGCGGCATCGAGACGCTCAACGAGCTGGTGCGCCCGCTCGACCGGCCGGCCCTGCCCGCGGTGGCGGTCACGCCCGCAGCGCTGCAGCGCGCCATGCACGAGATGAGCGAGCGCCAGCAGCTGCACCAGGCCACCGGCGCCAGCCATGCCGCCGCCTTCTGCGCCCTGGACGGCCGTGTGCTGGCGCTGCGCGAGGACATCGGCTGCCACAACGCGGTGGACAAGCTGACCGGCTGGCTGGCGCGCAGCGGCCAGGCGCCCGAGGCCGGCTTCATCTGCGTGACCAGCCGCGCCAGCTACGAGATCGTGCACAAGGTGGCGCAGGCCGGCGTGGGCCTGCTGGCCGCCATCTATGCGCCCACCGCCCTGGCCATCCGCACGGCCGAGGCGGCTGGGCTGTGCCTGCTGGGTTTTGTGCGGGGTGAACGCGCCGCGGCCTACAGCAGGCCGGCGGGTCTGATGGCGGGCCGGGCCTCATGACGACCCTGTCACCCACCCTGCATCGCCGCGGCTTGCTGCGCCGCGCCCTGGGCCTGCCGCTGGCGTTGGCCGGCAGCACCACTGGCGTGGCGGGCGGACTGCTGCTGGCAGCGGCCGGCCGCGCCCAGGCCGCCGAGCCGGCTGGTGGTGATCCGACCCCGCCCTCTGCCACGCCTACGCCCACACCCATGCCCGAACCGCGCCCCTGGCCCGGCGGGCGCGCCACGCCGATGCTGGCGCTGCCGGCGCTGGACGGCTCGCCGTGGCAGCTGGCGCAGCTGCGTGGCGACGTGGTGGTGCTCAACTTCTGGGCCAGCTGGTGCGAGCCCTGCCGCACCGAACTGCCGTCGCTGGAACGGCTGGCCGCCCGCCACGCGGCCGACCAGCGGCTGCGGGTGGTGTGCGTCAACTACCGTGAGACCGACGGGGCGCTCAGGTCCTTCCTGAACGCCCAGCCGCTCGGCCTGCCGGTGCTGCGCGACCGCGACGGTGCGGCGTCCAGGGAATGGGGCGTGCGCATCTTCCCCACCACCGTGGTGGTGGACCGCCAGGGCCAGGCCGCCTTCAGCGTCATCGGCGAAGTGGACTGGGCCGGCCCGCAGGCCGGCCGCTGGCTGGCGCCGCTGCTGGCGGGCTGAGGGTTGACGGCGCAGGGCGCAGTGCCGCGGTGCGGCGTGGTGCTGACCCGAGTGCTGCGCCGCACCGTCCGCCCTGGCCCGGCCAGACCCGGCCGACGCTGATCGGCTGGCCGGTCGTCGCCCGGTGCCGGCGTTGTCTCTATGATGCCGCGCCTTTCTGGCCGTCCTGGCCCGCCTTCCTTCCCTGACCTTTTGCCGGAGTTCCGCATGTCTGCACCTTCCACCCGTCGCCATCTGCTGGCCAGCGGCGCTGCCCTGGCGGCTTCGAGCCTGCTGCCGCTGTCCGGTGCCCGTGCCCAGACCGCCGCACCCGCCGCCACCGCGGCGCCGACGACGACCCCGGCACGCCGTTTCGCGCCCCAGGTGGGCGCCTGGCGCAGCTTCGAGGTCACGACCACCATCACCGTGGCCGACATCAAGGGCGCGACCCAGCTCTGGCTGCCGGTGCCCAATCTCAACAACGACTTCCAGCGCTCGGGCGAGACGCGCTGGACCGGCAATGCCGCCTCGGCCAAGGTGGTGACCGACCCGATCTCGGGCGTGGCGCTGCTGCACGCGACCTTCAAGGCCGACGAGTTCGAGCCCACCCTCACGGTGACCAGCGCCGTGCAGACGCGCAACCGCGCCACCGACTGGAGCCGCAGCGGCGGTGCCGCCGGCAGCAGCAGCGTGAGCGAAGACCCGGCCGTGCTGAAGAAGGCCCTGGCCGCCACCGAGCTGCTGCAGCTCGACGGCATCGTCAAGAAGACCGCCGACGAGGCCACGCGCGGTGCGAAGACCGATCTGGACAAGGTGCGCGCCCTGTACGACTGGGTGGTGGCCAACGCCCACCGCGAGCCGAAGACGCGCGGCTGCGGCACCGGCGACATCAAGACCATGCTGGAGACCGGCAACCTGGGCGGCAAGTGCGCCGACCTGAACGCGCTCTTCGTCGGCCTGTGCCGCGCCTCGGGTGTGCCGGCGCGCGACATCTACGGCCTGCGCCTGGCGCCCTCGGCCTTCGGCTACAAGGAGCTGGGCGGCAACCCGGCCAGCCTGAAGGGCGCGCAGCACTGCCGTGCCGAGGTCTTTCTCGCCAGCCACGGCTGGGTGGCCATGGACCCGGCCGACGTGCTCAAGGTCATGCGCCAGGAAACGCCCGACTGGATCAAGGACCGCAACCACCCGCTGGTGGCGCCGGTGGCGGCCGGCCTGTTCGGCGCCTGGGAAGGCAACTGGGTGGGCTGGAACAACGGCCACGACGTCAGCCTGCCCGGCAGCGCCGCCAAGGGCACGCTGCCCTTCCTGATGTACCCCAACGGCGAGAACGCCACCGGCCGCTTCGACGAGCTGGCGCCGGACAACTTCCGCTACACCATCGCGGCCCGGGAACTGACGACCTGAGCCTGGGCCGGCGCCGCGGCGCTCAGCCGCGCGCGGGCTGCAGCGCGGCCAGGTCCTGCGGCGTGTTGGCGTTGAAGAAGGCGGCCGGGTCGTCGAACACCACCTCGACCAGGCGGTGCTGACGCGCCCACTGCACGATCCTGCTGTTGCCGGCGTGCAGAAAGGCCACCAGGCTCTCGACCAGGCTGGCGCGCACCAGGCAGAACACCGGCTGGCGCTGGGGCTGGCCGTCCTGGATGCTGGCGGCCATGGCGATGTCGGCGTCCTGCGCGGCGGCGGCTGCGGCCAGGCGCTCGACCAGGTCGGCCGGGAAGTTGGGCGTGTCGCAGGGCACGGTCACCAGCCAGGGCGTCTCGCAGTGCTCCAGTCCGGCCAGCAGGCCGGCCAGCGGGCCGGCGTAGTTGTCGATGGGATCGGGCCAGACCGGCACGCCCATCGATTCATAGGCCGCCAGGTTGCGGTTGGCGTTGATCATCGTGTGGCCCACCTGCAGCTGCAGGCGCATGAGCGCGTGCAGGGCCAGCGGCAGGCCCAGGTGGTTCTGCAGGCCCTTGTCGACGCCGCCCATGCGGCTGCCGCGCCCGCCGGCCAGCACCAGGCCGGTGATGGCCTCGGGCGGGATGGTGGTGCCGGTGACAGCGCCGGCGTCTGCGCCAGTGCCGGCACCGGTGGTGGACGGGTTCGGGCTGGTGTGGGTGGGGTGCATGGTGCTCAGGCCTCCAGCATGTCGAAGCCCTGGGTCTCGACCTGCACGAAGGCGCGTGTGAGCGCGGCCACGGCGCGCCAGGTGCGGGCGCGCGGATGGGCCTCGACCGCGTCGCACAACGCTTCGACCCAGGGCTGCAGGTGGGCGCGGAAGAAGCGCCGCTGCTGCTCCAGGTTGCACACCGCCACCTCGTCGCCGGCGATGAGGTAGCGCATCACCTCCAGGCCGTAGGCGATGTGGTCCTCGGTCTCCAGGCGGTCGGCGTCGCGCGTCAGGCCCAGGGCGGCCAGGTCGTGGCGCAGCGCGGCCAGCGGCTTCTCGTTCAGGAAGCCGGTGAGGTAGTAGGAGCCGTAGGCGAACACCTCGGGCTTGCCCACGCCATGGAAGAGCGCCTCGTGCTCGTCCGCCGCCGCCTGCGCGCTGGTGGCGCGCATGGCGGCCACGAGCTGGCCCCAGGGCGCTTCGAGCAGGCCGCCGGGTGTGGGTGCCTCGGTGACTGCCACCTTGAACTGGCCCAGCAGCTCGGCGTCCGGCGGCGCCAGCCACAGGCGCGCAAGCAGGCCGTAGAGCTCGGCGCGGGCAAGTTCGTCGCTGTCGTCGGCCGGCGCGAAACGGATCGGCGCGGCGCTTGAAGCAGCAGCAGCAGCGGCTGCGGCGGCGCCGGCGGGGGAGGGCGGGGCGGTGGTGCTCATGGCGGGGCGTGGCGGGCGATGGGGCTACGGGGCGGCGTGTGCTGGCTTGTGCCGGGCGATGCCGGGGTGTGCCGGCGCAGGCCGGCTGGGGCGGCGGTGGCGGTGACGCTCAGCGTGGCAGGTCGGTGATGCGCACCTCGTTGCTGGCGCTGTGCAGGTCGATGACGCGGCAGTCGCTGCACATCTTCAGGCGCTCGGCGGCGGCGCCCTGGAAGGCGGCGTGGGCACCCAGGGTGGTGATCATCTTCTCGATGGCGCGCAGGGTGCCGAAGGGCTTGCTGCAGCGCACGCAACGGAAGGGCTGGGCCTCGTTGATGACCCGGGCGGCCTTGCGCGCCTTGCCGCCGTCGGCCAGCCACAGGCGCGGCTGCAGGGTGATGGCGTCCTCGGGGCAGGTGGTGGCGCACAGGCCGCACTGCACGCAGTTCTTCTCGATGAAGCGCAGCTGCGGCTGGTCGGCGTTGTCGAGCAGCGCGGACTGCGGGCAGGCACCCACGCAGCTCAGGCACAGGGTGCAGGCGGCGGCGTTCACGTTCACGCTGCCCCAGGGCGAGCCGGCGGCGGGCAGGGCGATGGCGTCGGGCAGCGCGGCCGGCGGGGTTGCCACGGGGGCCTGGGCCGCCAGGTGGTCGAGGGCCAGTTCGAGCGTGCTGCGCTTGTCGGCCTGGGCGCTGAAGCCGGCTGCCTGGGCCACGCCCTGGGCCGGCGCGGCGCGCAGGGCGGCGTCGAGCGCGGCCAGGTCGGTGCCGGGCTCGATGAGCCGGAAGTGTTCGCCGCCGTAGCCCAGGCCGCTGAGCAGGGCCTGGGCGACGGCCAACTGCTCAGCCAGGGCGCGGCGGTAGTCGGGCGCTTCCTCGTCGGTGACCAGCACCCAGACCTGGCTGGCGCCCTGGGCGATGGCGGCCAGCCAGAGGTCCAGGCCGACGCTGGCGGTGTGCCACACCGCTACCGGCAGCACGCGTGCCGGCAGGCCGTGCAGGCCATGCAGGCCAGCCGCCGGCGCAGCGCTGCCGGCACGGCTGCCGCCCAGGCCCAGCAGGCTGGCCACACCGGCGACCAGGCTGGCGCTGCGCGACGTCGGCGCATCCGCCGTGCCGGCCGCGGTGCCGGCCGGGGCGGGGTCGCCCGCCGCCGCTGCCGCTGCAGGCGCCGGCCCGGAACCCGGCCGGCCCGCGTAGGCCTGCACCGCCGGATGGCGTGCGGCGGCGGTGCGTGCGGCGCGGCCGAGCTGGTCGAGCAGGGCCAGCCCCGCGCCTTCGCTGTGGATGAGCAGGGCGGCGTCGCGCCCGCCGGCCTGGCGGTAGGCGGTGAGCATGGTGCGCAGGCGCTTGCCCTGGTCGGCCGGGCCGGGGTAGCCGAAGCTCAGGGCGCCGCTGGGGCACACGGTGCTGCACGCGCCGCAGCCCACGCACAGGTGCGGCTCGACGACGATGCCGCCGCCGGCATGGCTGACGGGCGCACCGGCGGCGGCGCGCTGGCGCGTCCTGCCCTTGAGCGAGGCGTCGCTGCGGATGGCCTTGGTCGAGCACACGTCGATGCAGGCGCTGCAGCCGATCTGCTCGTTGCGGCTGTGCGCACACAGGCGCTGCTGGTAGTTGAAGAACTTCGGCTTGTCGAACTCGCCGGTGAGCTCGCGCAGCTGCAGCACCGCGTCCATCAGCGCCGCGTCGTCGCCGGGCGGCACGTGGAAATAGCCCTGCGGCGGCTGGTGCAGGGCCAGGGCCGGCGTGGCGCCCAGGTCCAGCACCAGGTCGTAGCGTTCGGCCACCGGGGCGGCGCTGCGCTGGAAGTCGATCGCGCCGGCGGCGTCGCAGGCGGCCACGCAGTCGCGGTGGCCCTTGCAGCGCGCCAGGTCGACCTGGTAGCTGAAGTCGATGGCGCCTTCCGGGCAGGCGGTGATGCAGGCATTGCAGCGCGTGCACACGTCCAGGTCGATGGGGTTGTCCTGCGTCCAGCCGAGCTGGAAGGCGCCCAGCCAGCCGCTGATCGAGGCGAGCCGGCCCTGGTGCACGGCACGGGCGTGGACCTGGGCCAGCGCGCCGCCGGCCACCAGCAGCTCGACGTCGAGCTTGTCCTCCAGCAGCGCGGCGGCGCGTTCGGCGGCGCCCGCCTGGCCGGGGGCGGCGATGACGATGCAGCGCCCGCCCGAGCGGTAGCTCACGGTGGCCACCGGCGGCGCGGCAGGCAGCTGGGCGGCGGCGATGAGGGCCGCCATCTTGGGTGTGGCAGCCCCGCCGTCGCGCGACCAGCCGGCCGATTCGCGCAGGTTGACGAAGCGGATGGGGCGTTCCTCGACCCGCGCCGCCCCGTCGGTGCCGGCGTTGAGTTCGAGGAAGAGCCGGCTTTCCTGAGTGCAGCCCACCAGCAGGTCGTCACCCGTGCGGCTGGTGGCCAGCGCGGCGCGCTGGAAGGCGCCGGCCTCGCGCCGGCACAGCAGGCTGTGCACCTGCTCCAGGCCGGCGCTGCGGGCGCCCGGGGTCTGCGCCAGGGCGCGCGCCAGGGCCGGCGCGTCCAGGGGCATGGAGTGGTTGCAGTCGCAGAGCAGGGTGGTCATGGATGGTGTGCGCTGGCGCCGGGCGTGGCGCTGGCGGTGTGGGTGGGTCGGGCGCCGGAGCCGTCGACCGCCCGGCCAGCCTGTGCGCCGTCGGTTTGGGCAGGCTGGGGCGTGTCGTGGGCCGTGCCTGATGGGTGAGGCAGCGTGGCCGCAGCGTCGTCAGGCGCTCCGGCAGCAGCGGGGGCGGTAGGCGGGATGGTGGATGCGGTGGCTGAGCCCTCGACGGGTTCCGCGACGGGCTCCGCAGCGGAGCCGGCCGCAGCCTCGTCAGCCCTGGCCTCGTCGGTGAACAGGCCGAGGAAGTGCGTCTGGGCCATCTGGCGCAGCATGGCCGGCTCGATGGGGTTGGGGATGCCGTAGTCCTCGATGTAGGTGTCCAGCCCGTCCATGACGTTGAAGTGCGGATCGCTGAAGAGCTTCTTCAGCGCGGCGTTCTTCACCTCGGGGCTGACATCGGGGGCGACGAAGCGGGTGTAGTCCGACTCGCGGCCGAGCTGCTCGACATCGGCCAGCGAGGGCAGCTCGGCGGGCGCGCCGGTGCTGCCCGCCACAGGCGCCGTGGCGGCGTCGCTGGCAGCCGGGCGCGGCGCGCCATCCACCAGCTGCGTCGGTACGGGCATTGCCGCGGTCGCGGCGGGCGGCGCGACCGCTGGCACGATGGGTGATGTGGCCGTGGCCGTGGCCGTGACGGGCGGCGCGGCCTCGGCCTGGCGCGCCTCGGCCTTGCGTCGCGACCAGCGCGACAGGAAGCTGTCCGGTGCGGCCATGTCCGGCCTTCAGCGCTGCTCGGGCGGCAGGAAGGACACCGGGCGCTTGCGCCGCTTGGGCTCGGGGCGGTAGTGCTCGTCGGCAAAGGCCTGCAGCAGTTCGCGCACCGGCTCGGGCAGGGGGCGGTTGTCGACCCGCTCCTGGGCGTCGAGCCAGCGCCCGGCCTCGTTGTACGACAGGGTGACGAGTTCGGGCCAGGCGCGCGAGGCGTCCTCGTCATCGATGCGCCACATGACGAACCAGACCGGCGCGCCCGAGCTGAGGTTGAGGTAGTAGCCCTCGGCCTCGTCCTTGTGCAGCCATACGGGCAGCTGCGGGAAGAGGAACTGCGCGGTCTGGCCGTCGTCGCGCAGGGTGCGCGGTGCCTTGCCGAAACCGCCGTCGTCGACCAGCACGTCGGCCAGCTGGTGGCGCCACTCCTCCCAGCGGCTGGGCTGCTTGAGACGGTCGAGGCGCACGGCCACGTGCAGGTCGGGAGGATGGGTCATGCGGTGGTTGACTGGCCAGGCGCGGGGTGCGCCAGCGTATCGACAAAGTTTAGGGCCCAGGGGTCATGACCACACCGCGCCGGGACATCGGGTGAAACCTGGGGGCACGCCGCGCCGCGTCTTGATCCCTATCGGTTTTCACCTATTGAACGAGCTTGCATATCGGACTGACACTGCACTGGAACAACCGTTGCGGGCAGGTAAACGCCGAGCCCGAAGGAGCTGCCAGATGTCCAAGCCAGAACAGCCCGCGGCACTTTCGCGCCGCACCCTTTTCGCAGGTGCCGGTGCGGCCGGCGCCGTGGCCACCCTGGCCACCCTGCTGCCGCGCGCGCCGCAGGCACCGGCGCTGGCCGAGGCGGTCAAGCCCGCCCCGGATGCCGCGGGGGGCTACCAGCTCACCCAGCACGTGCTGCGCTACTACCAGACGGCCAAGGTCTGATCGAACCATCTTCAACCCGGCGCCTGTCGCGCCTGCAGAGGTTGCCCATGTTGCTCACCCGCAGAACCCCGTCCAACCCGCCCGCCGCTGGCGCCGGCACGCCGTCCGGCCTGCTGGCCAGCCTGGCGCGTGGCGTGTCGCGCGCCATCCCGACCATGGACCGGCGCTCCTTCCTGCGCCGTTCCGGCCTGGGCGTGGGCGCCGGTCTGGCAGCTTCGCAGCTCACCCTGGTGAAACGTGCCGACGCGGCCGATGCACCCAAGGCGGCCGAGGGCGCCGGCAAGATAGAGGTCAAGCGCACCATCTGCGGCCACTGCTCGGTGGGCTGCGCGGTGGATGCGGTGGTCGAGAACGGCGTGTGGGTGCGCCAGGAGCCGGTGTTCGACAGCCCCATCAACCTGGGCGCGCACTGCGCCAAGGGTGCGGCGCTGCGCGAGCACGGCCACGGCGAGTTCCGGCTCAAGTACCCCATGAAGCTGGTGAACGGCAAGTACCAGCGCATCAGCTGGGACGTGGCGCTCACCGAGATCAGTGCGAAGATGCTCGAGCTGAAGAAGCAGAGCGGCCCGGACTCGATCTTCGTGGTCGGTTCGAGCAAGCACAACAACGAGCAGGCCTACCTGCTGCGCAAGTGGATCAGCTTCTGGGGCAGCAACAACACCGACCACCAGGCGCGCATCTGCCACTCCACCACCGTGGCCGGCGTGGCCAACACGTGGGGGTATGGCGCGATGACCAACTCCTACAACGACATGCAGAACAGCCGGGCTGCGCTGTACATCGGCAGCAATGCGGCCGAGGCGCATCCGGTGTCCATGCTGCACATGCTGCATGCCAAGGAGAGCGGCTGCAAGATGATCGTGGTCGACCCGCGCTTCACGCGCACGGCGGCCAAGGCCGACGAGTACGTGCGCATCCGCTCGGGCTCGGACATCCCCTTCCTGTTCGGGGTGATGTACCACATCTTCAAGAACGGCTGGGAGGACAAGAAGTACCTCGCCGACCGTGTCTACGGCATGGACAAGGTGAAGGACGAGATCCTCGCCAAGTGGACGCCCGACAAGGTGCAGGAGGCCTGCGGCGTCGACGAGGCCACCACGCTCAAGGTCGCGACCATCATGTCGCAGAACCGCCCCAGCACCATCGTGTGGTGCATGGGCCAGACCCAGCACACCATCGGCAACGCCATCGTGCGGGCCTCCTGCCTGCTGCAGCTGGCGCTGGGCAATGTGGGCGTGAGCGGCGGCGGCACCAACATCTTCCGCGGCCACGACAACGTGCAGGGTGCGACCGACGTCGGCCCCAATCCCGATTCGCTGCCGGGCTACTACGGCCTGGCCGAAGGCGCGTTCAAGCACTTCGCCAAGACCTGGGGCGTCGACTTCGAGTGGATCAAGAAGCAGTACGCGCCCGGCATGATGAGCAAGCCCGGCATGACGGTGTCGCGCTGGGTCGACGGTGTGCTCGAGAAGAACGAGCTGATCGACCAGGAGAGCAATCTGCGCGGCCTGTTCTTCTGGGGCCATGCGCCCAACTCGCAGACCCGTGGTCTGGAGATGAAGAAGGCGATGGACAAGCTCGACCTGCTGGTCGTGATCGATCCCTTCCCCTCGGCCACCGCGGCCATGGCGGCCCTGCCCGGCAAGCCCGAGGACCAGAACCCCAACCGCGCGGTCTACCTGCTGCCGGCGGCCACGCAGTTCGAGACCAGCGGCTCGTGCACCGCCTCGAACCGCTCGCTCCAGTGGCGCGAGAAGGTCATCGACCCGCTGTGGGAGAGCCGCAGCGACCACATGATCATGTACCAGCTGGCCGACAAGCTCGGCTTCGGCAAGGAACTGGTCAAGAACTACAAGCTGCAGCAGGTCAAGGGCATGGACGAGCCCGTGCCCGAGGACATCCTGCGCGAGATCAACAAGTGCGTCTGGACCATCGGCTACACGGGCCAGAGCCCCGAGCGCCTGAAGGCGCACATGCGCAACATGAACGTCTTCGACGTCAAGACGCTCAAGGCCAAGGGCGGCATCGACAAGGAGACCGGCTACCAGCTCGACGGTGACTACTTCGGCCTGCCCTGGCCGTGCTGGGGCACCAAGGAGATGAAGCACCCCGGCAGCCCCAATCTGTACGACACCAGCAAGCATGTGATGGAGGGCGGCGGCAACTTCCGCGCCAACTTCGGTGTGGAGCGCGAAGGCGTGTCGCTGCTGGCGGCCGACGGCTCGCACTCCAAGGGCGCTGATCTGACCACCGGCTATCCCGAGTTCGACCACCTGCTGCTCAAGAAGCTGGGCTGGTGGGACGAGCTGACCGAGGACGAGAAGAAGGCGGCCGAAGGCAAGAACTGGAAGACCGATGCCTCGGGCGGCATCATCCGCGTGGCCATGGTCAACCACGGCTGCCATCCCTTCGGCAACGCCAAGGCGCGCGCCATCGTCTGGAACTTCCCCGACCCGATTCCGCAGCACCGCGAGCCGCTGTACAGCAACCGCCCCGACCTGATCGCCAAGTACCCGACGCACGACGACAAGAAGGGCTTCTGGCGCCTGCCCACGCTTTACAAGAGCGTGCAGGAGAAGAACAAGGACATCGGCAAGACCTTCCCGCTCATCATGACCAGCGGCCGCCTGGTCGAATACGAGGGCGGTGGCGAGGAGACCCGTTCCAACCCCTGGCTGGCCGAGCTGCAGCAGGAGATGTTCGTCGAGATCAACCCCAAGGCGGCGAACGACCGCGGCATCCGCAACGGCGACGTCGTGTGGGTCAAGACCCCGCCCATGGCCGCGGTGCCCGAGTTCAAGGGCCTGCGCGTGCGCGCCCTGGTGACCGAGCGTGTGGACGCCGAGACGGTCTTCCTGCCCTTCCACTTCTCCGGGCGCTGGGGCGGCATCGACCTGCTGCCCTACTACCCCGAGGGGGCGGCGCCGGTCATCCGCGGCGAGGCCATCAACACCGCCACCACCTACGGCTACGACAGCGTGACCATGATGCAGGAGACCAAGACCACGCTGTGCCAGATCGAGAAGGCAACGGCTTGACGCCAGCCCCCGGCCGCGCTGCAGCGGCTGCGCCCCGAGGGGGCTGCACGTTCCAACACTAGGAGTTGTCCATGGCCCGAATGAAATTCATCTGCGACAGCGAGCGCTGCATCGAATGCAACGGTTGCGTCACGGCCTGCAAGGCCGAACACGACGTGCCCTGGGGCGTGAACCGCCGCCGGGTCGTCACCCTCAATGACGGTGTGCCGGGCGAGAAGAGCATCTCGGTGGCCTGCATGCACTGCTCGGACGCGCCCTGCATGTCGGTCTGCCCGGTCGACTGCTTCTACCGCACCGACGAAGGCGTGGTGCTGCACGACAAGGACGTGTGCATCGGCTGCGGCTACTGCAGCTATGCCTGCCCCTTCGGCGCGCCGCAGTTCCCGAGCAACGGCACCTTCGGCCTGCGCGGCAAGATGGACAAGTGCACCTTCTGCGCCGGTGGCCCCGAGGAAAACGGCAGCGCGGCCGAGAACGAGAAATACGGCCGCAACCGCCTGGCCGAGGGCAAGCTGCCGGCCTGCGCCGAGATGTGCTCGACCAAGGCCTTGCTGGGCGGCGACGGCGACGTGGTGGCCGACATCTTCCGTACCCGCGTGCTCACCCGCGGCAAGGGCAGCGAGGTATGGGGCTGGGGCACCGCCTACGGCAAGCCGGCCGGCGGTGAAGCCCCCAAGACCAAGACGGAGCCGGGCAAGTCATGAGCAAACCCGTGTTGATGATCCTGGCTGCGGCCATCCTGAGCACCCTGCTGGCTGCCTGCGGCGAAAAGCCGCAGACCGCGAGCGGACGCAAGTCCGACGCCCAGGCCTGGTCCGGCGCCAAGGATGCGTATGTCGTGCCCGGCTGGAAGGTCGGCGACAAGACCAGCTGG
>JBJOKY010000406.1:0-4139 GCA_046045865.1 Pseudomonadota bacterium
GAAGTCGATGTGGAAGTAGGTGCGGCGGAACTCGCCGTCGGTGATGCCCTTCAGGCCGATGGACTCCTGGAACTTCACGATGTCGGTGATGGCGCGGTCTTCCACCTCGCGCAGCTGGGCGGCGCTGATGGCCTTCTGCGCGAACTGCTCGCGTGCGTCGAGCAGGAACTTGGGGCGCAGGAAGCTGCCGACATGGTCGGCGCGGAAGGGTGGGTTGGGGCGGGTCGTCATGGTGTCTCCTTCGTGGTCTTGGTGGGGCGGTCGGGGTTGGGTTTTGGGATGGGGGTCGGGGTGGCGGTTGTGCTTGGTGCGGTGATCGCGGGCGCACACACCGCGGCGTAGCGGAAGCCGATGTAGGCGTGTTCGCGCATCAGCCCTTCGGCGCGGGCCGATTCGCGCCGCTGCAGGGCATCGACGATGAGGCGGTGCTGCACCTGGGCCAGGCGCAGCTTCTCGTATTCGCGGTCCAGGGCCTGGCGGTCGATGACGAGTGAATCGGGCGAGGCAAAGGGCAGATGGTTGTTGCGCCCCACCGCCTCGGCAATCACGCGGCTGCCCGCCGCCGCCACGATGGTGTGGTGAAAGCGCAGGTTCAGCGCGCTCCAGCGGTCGATGCGGTCTTCGTCCAGATGGCCCGCCGCCAGCACGTCGTCCCCCTCGGCCAGGCAGGCCTGCAGGGCGGCCAGGGTGGCGGCATCGGCACCACGTTCGGCCAGGCGGCGCGTGGCCAGGCCTTCGAGCACGCCGCGCACCTCGATGCCGCTCAGCAGGTCGTCGTCCGACACCTGCCGCACCACCAGGCTGCGCGGCCCCACGCGCTGCAGCAGGCCCTCCTGCTCCAGCGAGCGGAAGGCCAGCCGCAAGGGGGTGCGCGACACGCCCAGCGCCTGCGCCACCGGGATCTCGGCCATGCGCTCGCCCGCGGCGAAGCGCCCGTCGAGGATGAGCTGGCGCAGCGCGGCGACCACGCTGGTGCCGGGCTGGCGCGGCGCGGGGTCCGGCAGGGCGCTGACGCCCGCTGTGGCCGCATTGGCCGCGGTGCCCACTTGAGGATCAGGCGATGGGTTCATCCTGCCAGTTCTCGGTGCTGAGGCCGGCCACGCGCTCGAGCTCGCGCAGATTGCGCGTCACCAGCGTCAGGCCGCGGGCGCGCGCCTGGCCGGCGATGAGCAGGTCGTAGGCGCCGATGGGTGTGCCCTGGGCCGCCAATGCGGCGCGGATGTCACCGGCATGGCGCGCGTCCTCGGTGTCCAGCGGCAGCACCTCGAAGCGCAGTGCATCCACCAGGGCCAGGTTGTGCTCGCGACGTGCGCTCTTGCAGGCGCCGAAGTAGAGCTCGTGCATGACGACGGCGCTGACCGCCACCTCGGCCGGCGCCAGGCGCCGCAGGCGCTGCGCGACCGGGCCGCGCGGCTCGTTCAGCACCGCGATCACCACGTTGGTGTCCAGCAGGTAGGGCATCGGGGTCGGGTGGGGGAGGGAGGGGCTTGGTGCAGGGCTGCGCGCCGGGGCGGTCGCCAGACCGCGCCCGCCGGGTGCAGCTTCAGCCGAACAGGCGGTCGAGTTCCGGGCGCTCCTGGGCCGGCGCCCGCTCGCTGGCGGCCTGCTCGAAGTCGGCGTCCAGCGCGCCGGGCAGGGCGTCCAGCCAGGCCCAGTCGGCAGCCAGGGGCTCCAGGATCACGGCCTGGCCCTGGCGGCGGATGCGCACCTCGCTGCCATCGAAGCGGAAGTCCTTGGGCAGCCGCACCGCCTGCGAGCGGCCGGTCCAGAAGAGCTTGGCGGTATCCACGAGCGGCTTTCGATTCAGATGGTAGATATCAAAAAGATATATCTTGCCACCCACCTCGTCAAGCCGCCGTGGCCGCCGTGGCCGCCGTAGCTGCCGCAGCCGGCGCCCGTTCGGCTGCGATCAACTTGTCGATGATGCGGCGGGCATGGGCGCCGCCGGCGTCGATGTTGAGCGTCATGAGGCGGCGCTCCGGCCAGTGGATGAGGTTGGACTGCTGTCGCTCCAGCATCTCGCGGTCCTCGGCAAAGATGCGGCCCTGGCCGTCGCGGATCTGGGCGGTGAGCGAGGCGTCGTGCGGCTTGAAGTGGCGCGCCATGCCCCAGAAGTACCAGATCGAGGTCTCGGTCTCGGCGTGATGAAGTCCACCACGGTGGCCGAGGTCTTGACCGCCGCCGGCGCATCGAAGCCGCCGTGGCCGGCCAGGGCCACGCCCACGTCCACCATCACGTGGCTGGGCGGGCTGAAGCGGCAGATCTGCCAGCGGTCCACCTTGGCGCTGGGGTCCTGGCCATTCATGCGCATGGCCATCTGCCAGAAGGGCGGCGGCTGGATGCCGTTCATGAAGCGCCGGGTGATGACCTGGTGCTCGCCCTCGCGCAGGGTCTCGCAGGGGGTTTCGTCGATCTCCGGCTGGCCGATGCTGGTGGAATGCACATAGGTCTCGTGCGTCAGGTCCATCAGGTTGTCGATCATGAGGCGATAGTCGCAGCCGATGTGATACAGCCCGCCGCCATAGGCCCACTCGGGGCTGTCCGACCATTCGAAGTCGGGAATGGCCGCCACGTCGGCCTGGGCCGCCTCCCCCGGCCAGACCCAGACGAAGCCATGGCGCTCCTGCACCGGGTAGCGCCGCACGGCGGCAAAACGCTCGACCTTCTGCCCGGGCATGGCGATGGTGCGGCCCTCGGCCCCCATCACCAGGCCGTGGTACCCGCAGACCAGGTGACCGTCCTTGCACTGGCCTAGCGAAAGCGGCGCGCCGCGGTGCGGGCAGAAGTCCTCCAACGCCACCACCTCACCCTGGCCGTCACGCCAGAAGACGATGCGCTGGCCGCAGATGGTGCGGCCCAGGGGCTTGTCGGCGAACTCGTCGGGCGTGCAGGCAACGTACCAGTGATTGAGAGGGAACATGGGCGACTCCGCTGGATTGGATCCAATTGTCTATTCGAAAGACCATCCCATCAAGAAATTCAGCCAAATTGGATCCCAAGAAATGGATTTGGCACTTTTCAGACGGACGCGCGCTGACGTTCTCGATTCGTGCGATCTGCAGTGGGCGAAAAGCAACACCCACGTCTATAAACTGATTAAGAAGGTAGCGGCGAAACGCCGTTGGCCACGTGGGCGTGTTTGTGAGCGAGCAAGGGGGGATGAGATGACGCAAGTGCCGAAGAGTCGTGTCCGGCGGATGGGTGCCGGTTTGGCGTTGGGATGGGTACTGGCGCTGGCAGGCTGCGGCGGTGGTGGTAGCGGGGGTGGCAATTCGAGCGGGGGTGACCTCCTCGTGTCGTTTGACAACGTGAGCGCCTCGTTCAATCTGTGGGAAGCCACAGACTACTCGCCGCAGATCGGCGGCCTGAATGGCAACACGCCGATTTGCCAGATGGACGGGAACCTGCCGCCAGGCTTGGCGCTTCAATCGAACGGCTGCCGCCTAACCGGATCACCTACCTCGCCCGGGTTTTGGGGCGGCACCTTGATCCTGACGGTGGATGGCTTCAAGGGTTCAGTGAGCGCCCCCGCCATCTTTACCGTCATCGGGCCGACGGTCACGGGCGTCGGCATCAACGATCAACCGGGTGTCACCTGGGCAGCCCCATTCAACCTGTCGCCGGCGGTGACGCTCAACTTCGCGACCCGAGCAGATGACCAGATCACCTATTCGCTGGACTCACCCCTGCCGAGCGGCGTGAACTTCGACGGCAACACCGGCGCACTCTCGGGTTCGACCGACCAGGTGCCAGGAAGCAGCTTTCCCCTGGTGGTTCGGGCCACGCTCGTGCGAGGCAACCTGACGGTGAACACCCCGCCGGCCAACCTGTTCGTGAGCGTCGGCATGCCGGCCTTCGACTACGACCATGCCTGGGACTATTGGTGGGTGACGCCCTTTCAGTCGAATCCGACGACGCTGACACTGGCGCCAGGTGCCACCGTGAACTACTCGATGGCTGCCGGCCAGGCCCTGCCGCCAGGCATCTCGCTGAACCCGGCAACCGGTGTCGTCTCGGGAACCCCTCAGGCCTTCGACATCTCCGCCTCGGCTTCGATCTGGGGTGCCAGCATCGTCCGCACGATCCCCGGAACGCTCAGCGCCTACCCCGAGCGGACGACGGGCGGCTTCTACCTCGAC
>JBJOKY010000092.1:0-13076 GCA_046045865.1 Pseudomonadota bacterium
TGCCCGAATTCGAGCGCCTGCAGCGCGCCCGGCGCCTGGGCGAGGCCTGCGAGGTGCGGTTCGCCATCGTCCACCCCGATCTGGGCGAGCGCTGGCTGCTCACGCGGGTGGAGCCCGGGCGGCTCAGCTCCGGCCAGTCCAGCACCTCGGTCGTGACCCTGGACATCACCGAGCAGCAGCTCGCCCACCAGCGTGCCGAGCAGCTGCTGGCCGAGCTCACCACCATCCTTGAAAGCTCGCCGGCCGGCATCGCCGCCCTGCGTGGCGACACCCTGGTGCACTGCAATCAGCGTTTCGAGGCGATGCTGGGCCTGGCGCCGGGCGCCGGCGCGGGCGGGTCGCTGGCCGCGCTGCTGGCCAGCCACTGCCCGCCGACGCAGGCCGGCAGCGACCTGGGCGCCAGCCTGCAGGCCGCGCTGGCCGAGCGCGAGTCCTTCGACTGCGAGCTGGTCGACGATCCGCAGGCGGCTGCGGCCATGCCCGCGGCAGGCACCGCCAGCGCCGGCGTGAAGGCCGGCCGGGCCGCACCACGCTGGTACGCCCTCACGGTGCGCCGCACCGGCCCGCAACACGAGGCGCCGCGCGCCATCGCCGTGCTGGTGGACATCTCGCGCCTGAAGGCCCAGCAGGCCGAGCTGGAGGCGCTGGCGCTGGAGCGTGCCGGCATGGCCCAGGTGCTGGGCCAGCAGGCCGACCGCACCCGCGCGGTGCTCGACTCGGTGCTGGTCGGCATCGTCACGGTCGGCCCGCGCGGCGACGTGACCTGGCTGAACCGTTCGGCGCGGCGCATGTTCGGCGGCGACCTGGGCGACTTCATCGGCCTGCCGCTCGCGTCGGCCGCCACCGACGAGGCCGACCACCCGCTGCGCGCCGCGCCGCGCAAGCTGGCCGAGCTGGGCGACGGCGAGGCTCAGCAGTTCGAGTGCCGCCTGCGCGGGCGTGACGGGCGCGTGTTCTGGGTCGTGGGCAACGTGGTTGCCACGCTGGCCCACCACGGCGGGCGCGAGCTGACCTACGCCTTCCTCGACATCGACCAGCGCCGCCAGGCCGAGGCACGTGTGGCAGCGGCGCGCGAATCGCTGCAGCGCATCATCGAGGCCGCGCCCATGGCGATCGCCCTGTTCGATGCGGCGGCGCTGACAGTGCTGCAGCTCAACCAGGTCGCCGCGTCGCTGTGCAGCGTCGAGGCCGGGCAGGCACCCGGGCGCGAGCCCGAGCAGCTGTGGCCGCCGCTGCTGGCTGCGCAGCTGCGCGCCGACCTGCAGGCCGCGCGCGCGCGCCCGCCCGATGCGGCGCTGCAGCGCGAATACCGGCTGCGCCGCACGCCGCCGCCGCCCGAGCCGGGCTCCGAAGTCGCGGCCGCGGCCGAGTCGGTGCTGGAGGTCTGGGATGCGCGTTTCCTCAGCCTGGCAGGCCCGGGCGAGCCGGCCGGCCAGATCCTGATGGTGGCCAGCGACGTGAGCGCGCAGCGCGCCGCCCAGCGCGCCGAGCTCGAGGCCGCCATCGCCCAGCGCGAGATGCTGGTGCAGGAGGTGCACCACCGCATCAAGAACAACCTGCAGGGCGTGGCCGGCCTGCTGCAGCAGATCGGCCAGCGCCGCCCCGAGGTGCGACCCATCATCTCCGAGGTGGTCGGCCAGGTGCAGGCCATCGCGCAGGTCTACGGCCTGCAGGTCGGCGGTGTCGGGCCGCTGGGCGTGCAGGGCCTGCTCGAGGCCATCGCCGGCTCGCTGCAGCGCAACTTCGGCCGCAGCATCGTGCTGTTCCTGCCCATGCCGTCCGAGCCGGCGACCCAGCCCATGGGGCTGGACGGCGCGCCGCTGCCCGGTGCGGCCGAGGCCACCAGCGTGGTGATCGACAACCAGGCGCCGGCCGGCGGCTGGAGCCTGCCCGAGGCCGAGTCCATCCCGATCGCGCTCACGCTCAATGAACTGATCACCAATGCGATCAAGCACAGCCCGGCCGGCAGCGAGATCGAGTGCCGGCTCGAAAGCACGGCCGGCGGCGTGAGCCTGAGCATCGTCAACCCCGGCCGCCTGCCCGAGGGCTTCCGCATCGACCACCGGCAGTCGGCCATCTCCGGCCTGGGCCTGGTGCGCTCGCTGCTGCCGCGGCGCAACGCCAGCCTGCACTTCATGCAGAGCGGCGAGCTGGTGATCGCCACCGTGACGCTGGCACCGCCGGTGGTGCGTGCGGTGCGCCGCACGCCTGCCGGCGACGAGCGCTGAGGCACGGCCCCTGCCGCACAATGGCCGCTGGCCCCGTACATACGATGAAGGTGCGACGAGCGTGAACACCGCCTCCCAGTCCATGCCTGTGCCCGGCAGCCAGCCGGCCATGGTCGACGTCGTGACTGCCACTGCTGGCGCGCCCGCTGGTGGAGCGGCCGGCCCGCCGCCGGCCGCTGCGGGCAGCGGGCCGCGCATCGGCGACACCGCCAGCCTGGGTTCCACCACCTCCCGGCCGGCGCCACGCGGGCGGCTGCTGGTGGTGGACGACGACCGCCTGGTGCTGGCCACGCTGGTGCAGGGCCTGGAGGACGCGGGCTACGAGGTGATCGACGCCGACAACGGCGACGACGCCATCCTGCTGGCGCGCCAGCATCGCCCCGAGCTGGCGCTGCTCGACATCCGCATGGACGGCCTGAGCGGTTTCGACGTGGCGGCCTACCTGCGCGAGCACCTGCGCATCCCCTTCGTGTTCCTGTCGGCGTTTTCCGACGCGGCCACGCTGGCGCAGATTCAGGCGCTGGGCGCGCTGGCCTCGCTGGTCAAGCCGCTGGACATGGCGCAGATCCTGCCCGCCGTGGCCGCTGCCCACGCCCAGGCCGTGCAGTTGCGCGAGGTTTCCACCGGTGCCGGCGGCGCCGCCGTCCGGTTGCCATCTGCGCCCGTTCCTGTCCCGGTGCCCTTGAACCGGCTGGCGTCTGCCGGCAGCGGCACGGCCGTGCAGGCCGCGGCCCAGTTCGATCTGCCTGCCGTGCATGCGCCCGTGCTGGACCAGACGGTGGCCATCGCCCTGGGCATCGTGATGCACCGCTATTCGCTCAGGCGTGCGGCGGCGCTGACGCGGCTGGAACAGCTGGCTGCCAGTGAAGGCCGCAGCCTGCTCGACAGCAGTGCGGCGCTGGTCGCGGCCGTGGAACAGCTCAGCCTGTCGGGCGGCTGAAGGGCGGAGCTGCGGCGGTGCAGCTGCGCCGCCCGCACGTGGGCGACGTCAATCGAGGGTGAAGTGGAAGTTGGCGCCATGGTCGACCGCGGCGTCGGCCCAGACGTCGCCGCCGTGGCGACGCACGATGCGCCGCACCGTCGCCAGGCCTATGCCCGTGCCGGCGAATTCGCTCGCGCTGTGCAGGCGCTGGAAGGGGCCGAACAGGCGCTCGGCAAAACGCATGTCGAAGCCCGCACCGTTGTCGGTCACGGTGTAGATGCGCCGGCCGGCTGCGCCACCGGGGCTGGCGGGCTGCGCACCGAAGCTGATGCGGGTCAGCTCGCGCCGGGCGCTGTACTTCCAGGCATTGCCCAGCAGGTTGTCCAGCACCAGGTGCAGCAGCGCGGGGTCGCCCTGGGCGACCAGGCCGGGCTCGATGCTGATCTCGGCCTGGCGCTCGGGCGACTGGCGGCGCAGCTCGTCCAGCACCTGGCCGGCCAGCATCGAGAGGTCGACCGCCTCGCGCTGCAGGGCCCTGGTCGACAGCCGCGACAGCCCGAGCAGCGCGTCGATCATCGCCGTCATGCGCGCCGACGCGCCGAGCACGCGGTCCAGATGGTCGTTGCCCACGCGATCCAGGCTGGTGCCGTAGTCCTCCTTGACGATGCGGGTAAAGCCCTCGATGACACGGATGGGCGCGCGCAGGTCGTGCGAAACGGTGTACAGGAAGGTCTCGCGCTCGCTGTCGGCCGTCGCGGCCGGTTCGGCGCCCGGTTGTGCCGGTGGCACGTCGGCCGGCGCGGGTTCCAGCCAGACCACCGCGGTGCAGCCGTCCAGCGGCAGCACGCGCACGCCGTGGTCGTCGCCGCCGGCCAGGGCGGTGATCACCTGGGCGCCCGGCCACTGCGGCTGGCTGGCCAGCCAGATCGCCAGGTCGGGGTAGGGCGGGCCGAGCGGATGCAGCACGTGTGCGCTGCCCTGTGACGCCACATCGTGCACCTGCACGAGTTGCCAGGGTCGTCCGACCTGCGCGCGCCACACCAGCAGGGCGCGGCCGGGCAGGGCTTCGATCAGCCGCGTGAGCAGCGGTGCCAGCGCGGCCATGTGCAGCGCCGCGGCAGGCAGCGCCTCGGTGCCGGCCGGTGCTGTCAGGGTAGCCGGCAGCACCGGCGCGGCTGGCACCGATGCCCCTGCAGCCGCCGAGGGCGGCGGCGCCGAGCCCGGCTCAGCCAGAGCCGGCAGGGTGGCCCGGGTGCGGCCTGAACGGCAGGTCAGCCGCCAGGCACCGGCCAGGGCCAGCCCTGCCACCACCGCCAGGGTGGCCAGGACCAGCGCCACAACGGTGCCATTGCCGCCCTGAGCCAGGGTGGCGGACGCTGGCGCCCCGCCAGCCTGTGCCGGCATGATGTCGACGAGCAGTCGCGCGAGCAGGGCGCCCAGGGTCACGAGCGCCAGCAGGCCCAGGCCCGCCAGAGCCACGACGCTGGCTGGGGCCGAGGGCGGGGGCGCGACGGGGCGTTGCGGCATGGCCTCATTCTAGGGAAGCGACCCGGGCCGGCCGCGGCAAGTCGGCCCGGACCGGCGCCCGGTCAAGTCCGGGCCGGCGCTGCGCCCCGACGATGGTGCGGCCGCAGGCCTGTCGCGTGCTGCCGGCCGTGCGCGTGCGCCTTGCTACCTGTTTCAGTGTATTTACCAGTTGCAGGCGGACGGGCTCCGGCGGGCTTGGACTATGCTCGCGCCGCCCGCTCATGTCGGTCCACCTGAACGAGTTGCTGTTGTCGATGTTGTCCGTCCGCCTTTCCGAACCTGCCGCCCCGGTGGCCTGGGCCTGCCAGGCGCGCGGGGCTCCAGCCGGCACCCGCATGGCCGATATGGGGTTGATCGCGGCACGGCCGGCCGGCATGGCCAGGCTGGGTTCGCCGCACCTCCCCCGAACCACAGACCACAGGGCCAGGCGGCTCGCATGATGAATCCGACGCATACCCCAGTCCAAGCTCAACCGGCCCGGGTCGGCCAGGGTGCGCACGGCACCCCGGTGTTTGACGCCCAGGCCCTGCAGCGCCTGCAGGCGCTCGATCCGAACGGACAGAGCCACCTGCTGGCGCGCGTGCTCAAGGCCTTCGAGGTCTCGCTGCAGCGCCTGTCCGGCCAGCTCCAGCTCGGGCGTGCCCAGGCCGACCTGACGGCGGTGCGCCACGTCGTGCATACGCTCAAGTCATCGTCGGCCAGTGTCGGGGCGCTGCGCCTGGCCCAGCTGTGCGCCGATGTCGAGACCCGGCTGCGCGGACTGCCTGCGGCGTCGTCCGTGCAGGGGCGGGCGGCTGCGGCGCCCGGCGCGGGTGCCGCGGCCGCCTGCGACGAACGCCTGGCGATGGCGGCTGCCAGCTTCGACATGGGTACCGTGGACGCGGTGCTCGACGAGATGCGGCGGGTGCATGCCGCCATGCCGGATCTGCTGGCCAGCGCGGCCGGCCCGGCCACCGGTCTGCCGGGCGCCGTGGCGCAGGCAGGCTGAGAGCGTCGATGTACTGGGTCGATCAACAGGAGCTCAGCCACCCGAGGGTGCTGCTCGTCGACGACGACGAGGTCAACCTCATGCTGACCTCTGCCGCCTTGCGCGAACGTGGCTTCGTGGTGCGCGAGGCCGGCGGCGGCGAGCAGGCCCTGCAGGTCCTGGCCCAGGGGCTGCCCGACCTGATGGTGCTGGACGCTGTCATGCCGGGCCTGGACGGCTTCACGCTGTGCCGACGCCTGCGTGCCACGCCGAGCTGGGAGTTCCTGCCCGTGCTCATGCTCACCGGGCTGGACGAC
The DNA here is from genome assembly GCA_046045865.1 of Pseudomonadota bacterium. Classification (GTDB taxonomy): domain Bacteria; phylum Pseudomonadota; class Gammaproteobacteria; order Burkholderiales; family Burkholderiaceae_C; genus Sphaerotilus. The sequence goes on from JBJOKY010000092.1 coordinate 5,962, forward strand.
GACGCCTCGATCGAGCGCGCCTACGAGGCCGGCGCGACCGATTTCTTCGTCAAGTCGCCGCAGTGGAGCCTGCTGGCCGGGCGGCTGCACTACCTGCTGCGTGCGGCGCGCACCAACCTCGAGCTGCAGCGCAGCCGCGCCAAGCTCGCGCGGGCCCAGGATCTGGCACGCATGGGCAGCTTCGAGTGGCGTCCACAGGCTGGCGGCCTGATGCTGGCGCCCGAGGCCGTGCGGGTGGTCGGCCAGGCGCTGCGCGACGAGGTCAGCCTGCGCGCCATCATCCGCCTGGTGCCCAGGCGGCTGCGCGCCGGCATGTGCGCCCTGCTGCGCCAGGTCTGGAGCCATGCCACGGTGCTGGACGCCGACGTGATGATCAACCTGCGCGACGCGCGTCAGCGTGTGCTGCATGTCGAGGCCGAGCCCGAGTTCGACGACGCCGGCGTGCTGGTGGGCTATACCGGCATCGTGCAGGACGTGACCGACCGACGCCTGATCGAGGACAAGATCAAGCACCTGGCCAACTTCGATTCGCTCACCGGCCTGCCCAACCGGCGCCAGCTGATGTGGCGCGCCGAACGCGCGCTCGAGCAGGCGCGCCGCAGCGGCCACCACTGCGGCCTGCTGCTGATCGACCTGGACCGCTTCAAGGACATCAACGACACCCTGGGCCACCACGCCGGCGACGAGCTGCTGGTCGAGGTGGCGCGCCGGCTGCGGTCGTGCGTGCGCCACTCCGACCAGGTCAGCGAGGTCACGATCGACGTGATGCTGGCGCGCGCGCCACGCACGCTCGAGGCCGTCGGCCGGCTGGGCGGCGACGAGTTCGTCGCCCTGCTGCCCGAGGTGAATGACGAGCATGACGCCGCCGGTGTGGCCCAGCGCATCCTCGAGGCCATGCGCGAGCCGGTCGTGCTGGGCGGGGCCGAGTTCTTCGTCACTGCCAGCGTGGGCGTGGCGCTGTTCCCGCGCGACGGACTGACCGTGGTCGACCTGCTGCGCAATGCCGACGTGGCCATGTATTCGGCCAAGTCGGCCGGGCGCAACGCCCTGCAGGTCTACCTGCCCAGCCTGGCCAGCAAGGGACTGGAGCGCCTGGAGCTTGAAAGCGCGCTGCACAAGGCGATCGAGCGCGGCGAGCTGCTGCTGCACTACCAGCCCAAGATCGACACCCAGTCCGGCACGCTGGTGGGCGTCGAGGCCCTGATGCGCTGGCGCCGCGGCGACAAGCTGGTGTCGCCGGCCGAGTTCATCCCGCTGGCGGAGGAGTCCGGCCTCATCCTGCCCATGAGCGACTGGGCGGTGCGCGAGGCGGCGCGCCAGCTGCGCGCCTGGCGCGACGATCACGGCCTGGTCACGACAGTGGCGGTCAATGTGCCCGCGCGGCTGTTCGAGCGCAGCGACCTGATCGACCGTGTGCTGGAAGCGGCCGCGATCCACGGGCTGGCGCCGGGCAGCATCGAGCTGGAGATCACCGAGACCGGCCTGATGAAGAACCTGCACGACGTCGTGCCGGCCCTGCTGCGCCTGCACGACGCCGGTGTGGCGATCTCGATCGACGACTTCGGCACCGGCTACTCCTCGCTGGCCTACCTGACCTCGCTGCCCATCGCCGAGGTCAAGATCGACCGCAGCTTCGTGTGCGAGCTGGGCCAGTCCGGGCAGAGCTCGGCCGTGGTGGCCGCCGTGATCGCGCTGGCGCGTTCGCTGGGCCTGCGCGTGATCGCCGAAGGTGTGGAAAACCTGCAGCAGATGGGCGTGCTGCAGGGCCTGGGCTGCCAGCTCATGCAGGGATACCTCTTCAGTCCGGCCATGCAGGCCGATAACCTGGTCAGCTGGTGGCGTGACGCCGTCACCCGCCCGCGGCTGGGCCTGGCACCGGCGGTGGCACCACTCGCGCTGGCCAGCGCGCCGCAGGGCGTGCCGGCCACCGTGGCGATGGCGCCCCCTCCGGATGCCTGCGCGCCGGCCTGCTGAGGCCCCTGCAACACTGACGGCAGGATGCGCCGCTGTGTCGGCGTCTGATCCGAGGTGAGTCCCATGGCCAAGATCCCCACCCCCACCCGTGCGGCCGGTGTGTCGGCCGATGGCGGCAGCGCCAGCCCGTCCGACCCAGCCGCGATGCGCACGCCGGCCGAGCTGGCCAAGGCAGCGCTGCGGCGCATCGCGGTGCAGCGCCAGGAGCCCACGCCAGCCAACTTCGCCCGTGCCTGGCGCGAGGAGGGGGGCGACGACCGGCCCGAACCGCTGCCGGCTGCCGCGCGCCAGGCCATCGCCACCCTGGCGGCGCGGGTGCTGCCTGCCGGCGCCGGCCGCAGCGCCCTGGCCGACGCCCTGGCGAGCCAGCAGTGGGACGGCCTGGGCCGGCTGCTCGACAGCGTGCCGGCCAGCCCGGCGCGCGACGCCCAGCACTGGGCCGAGCTGATCGCCCGCCTGACCCGCCATCTGGAGCGCGGCAGCAGGCTGTGGACCACCGGGCGCAAGAAGGACAGCCTGCAGCACGTGCTCAACTCGTCGCGCAGCGACGTCGAGCGGCTGCAGCAGCGCCTGGGCCAGCTGCTGGGCGGCTGGGACGACGACGCGCCCGACCCCGGCGCGGCCGAGGCAGCGCCACCTGAGCCCGACACCGCCGGCGCCGCGCCTGGCGCAGTCGACCACCCGGCGCAGCCGCTGCCGCAGCCGGCGCTCACGTCGCCCGAGATCGCCCCACCCGCGTCCGGCCTCAGCATGGCACCGGCCAGCCTGGACCAGGCCGAGGTGCCTGCCGCGCCGGTTGACCCGGACCCCGGAGTCGCCGGCGGCGGTGCACCTTGCCCGGCCCCGGGCCTGGCTGCGGCTGCGCCTGCGGCGGCGGCGGCGCCCGTGCGCCTGGACGCAGCCGTCGAGCTGCTGCATGCCAGCGTGCAGGCGGCGCTGCCTGGCGGCGACCAGCGTGCCGCCGAGGTCGGCCGGCGCCTGGCCGCGCTGGCCGGTTCACCCGCCCAGGCAGCCCGGGTGCAGGGCTGGCTGGGCGAGCTGGAGCAGGCCTGCGGCGACGTCGACCGCGTGCTGGCGCACCGCCATCACTATGTCGACCAGCTCTGCCGCCTGGTCGGCGAGCTGACCGACAGCCTGGGCGAGCTGGCCGAGGACGAGAGCTGGGTGGCCGGCCAGGTCGCCGTGATGCAGCAGACGCTGCGCGGCGAGGGCGGCGACGGCAGTGCCGGCGCCGAGTGCGGAGCCGTGGCTGCCGCGACCCTGGCGCCGGCGGCGCTGCTGGGCGCACGCGGCGTGCGCTCGGTGGCCGAACTGCTGCGCGCCACGCGTGAGCGCCAGCGCGTGCTGCGGCTGGAGCGCGCCCAGGCGCGCGACGCGTTGCGCGAGCTGATCCGGCGCATCCTGCAGGATTTGGGCGAGCTGGGCAGCCACACCGGGCGCTTCAGCGACAGCATGAGCCGCTACGCCAGCGTCATCGCCCAGGCCGACACGCTGCAGGGCCTGGCCGGCGTGGTGCGCGAGATGGTCGACGAGACCCGTGCCGTGCACGATCTGGTCAGCGCCACGACGCGGCGCATCGACGACGAGCACCGCGTGGCGGGCGAGCTTGCGCTGCGCGTGCGCCAGCTCGAGGACGAGATCCGCCGCCTGTCCGACGAGGTGTCGACCGACCCGCTGACCCAGATCGCCAACCGGCGCGGCCTGCTGCGCCACTTCGAGGTCGAGCAGGCCAGCCAGGCGCGCGAGGGCCACGCCCTGGCCGTGGGGCTGCTCGACATCGACAACTTCAAGAAGCTCAACGACACGCTGGGCCACCAGGCCGGCGACGCGGCGCTGCAGTTCCTGTCGCGCCGGGTGGGCGAGCTGCTGCGCCCGCAGGACACGCTGGCGCGCTACGGTGGCGAGGAGTTCGTCGTGCTGCTGCCCGCCACGGCGCTGGACGAGGCCGAGCAGGCCCTGACCCGGCTGCAGCGGCTGCTCTCGGCCGAGCTGTTCATGCACGAGGACAGGCAGACCTTCGTCACCTTCTCGGCCGGCGTCACGCTGTACCGGCCCGGCGAGGCGCTCGAGGCCGCGCTGCAGCGCGCCGACGAGGCGCTGTACGAGGCCAAGCGCACCGGCAAGAACCGCACGTGCCGCGCCTGAACCCGGCCGGCACTGATGGTTCAGCTGCGGGTTCCCCCGGATGCGGGGTGCGGATGGGTGGCGCGGTGCGTGTATTGCGTCACTGCCGGCGGCAAACCGGCATTTCCTGCCCTGGACCCGGCGTAAGCAGCTGTGAGAATCGTGCCACACCATGACCCTGTCCCCGCCCGCGCCCCATGACACCCCCGCCAGACACGAGCTGGGCCACCCCGGCCCGCAGCCTGCCCGGGCCGGCGCAGCGGGCTGAGCGCATGCCGTCCAGCACGCCGGAGCCCGGCGCCTTCGGCGCCGCGCCGCAGTCGGTTCCCGTCTTTGTCGCCGCACTGCTGGAGCCGCTGGTGGCGGTGGCCTGCCTGTTGCTGGTGCAGGCGGCGCATGGCGAGCGCCTGGACCGTCCGGTGATGCTGCTGGCCATCCTGGTGCTGGTGCTGGTGTTCCCGGGCACCGACCGCTTCCTCGATCCGCCGTTCGCGTCGGCGGTGGACATCGCGCTGGCCTGGGCCACGATCCTGGCCATCCTGGCGCTGTGCGGCTACGCGACCGACAGCCTGAAGTTCTTCGAGCCGCTGGTCCTGGCCACCTGGGCCGGCATCGTGCCGGTGGCGCAGTACTGCGCGGTGCAGCTCGGCCGCGTGCTCATCCGCAGCCATGCGGCGCAGCCGCAGATGCGCCGCACCGCCCTGGTGGTGGGCGGCGGCGAGCTGGCGCTGCACGTGGGCCGGGCCCTGCACGGGCGCCGCGAGCTGGCGCGCAACTTCGTCGGCTATGTCGAGGACAGGCGCGATGCGCGCACCCACCCCGAGGTGCTGGCGCAGATCGTCGGGCGCATCGACGAGGTGGTCGCCTGCGTGCAGCGGCTGCAGGTGCACGAGGTCTACATCACCCTGCAGCTCAATTCGGCCGAACGCGTGCGCGAGCTGCTGCAGGCGCTGCAGAACACCACCGCCTCGATCTACTTCGTGCCCGACTTCCAGGGCGTCAAGCTGGTGCAGGGCCGCATGATGAGCATGGCCGGCATGCCGGTGTTCGCGCTGCTGGACAGCCCCTTCGTGGGCATGAACGCGCTGGTCAAGCGCGCCAGCGACGTCGTGCTGGCCAGCCTCATCCTGGCGCTGATCGCGCCGCTCATGCTGGTGCTGGCGCTGGGCGTGAAGCTCAGCTCGCCCGGGCCGGTGATCTTCCGCCAGCGCCGCAACGGCCTGGACGGGCGCGAGATCACGGTCTACAAGTTCCGTTCCATGACCACGCAGGACAACGGCGCCCACGTCGCCCAGGCGCGCCGCGGTGACCCGCGCGTGACGCGCTTCGGCGCCTTCCTGCGCCGCACCTCGCTCGACGAGCTGCCGCAGTTCGTCAACGTGCTGCAGGGCCGCATGAGCGTGGTCGGCCCGCGCCCGCACGCCGTGGCGCACAACGAGTTCTACCGCCCGCACGTGCAGCGCTACATGGTGCGCCACAAGGTGCGCCCGGGCATCACCGGCTGGGCCCAGGTCAACGGCTGCCGCGGCGAGACCGAGGTGGTCGAGAAGATGCAGCGCCGGGTGGAGTACGACATCGACTACCTGCGCAACTGGTCGCTGCGGCTGGATCTGCACATCATTGCACGCACCATACGCTTGGTCCTGTTCGACCGCGGCGCCTACTGACACCTGCAGCGATAGCAGCAGCTGCACCATCAGCGACACCACCAGCATCCTGTTTCGCAGGATATTCCGAGCACATCCAGAGAGGCCATCCATGACCACGACCCCCGAGTTCTCCCGCCAGCTGGCGATCCGCGGCGCCCTGGGCGCCGCCGTGGCCGGCGCGCTGGGGCTGCTGGCGGCGCTGCCGGCGCAGGCGCAGCAAAGCCCCTACTACGCCGGCGTGGTGCAGAACGTGAACACCGACAGCAATGTCTACCGCGCCGCCAAGGGCAGCGCGACCTCGCGCGACACCATCAGCGCCACCGGCCTGCGCCTGGGCGTGGACCAGACCTTCGGGCGCCAGCATCTGGTCGTGTCGGCCGACGCGAACGCCAACCGCTACGCACGCCGCAAGGAGCTCAACAACACCGACTACGCGCTCAACACGCGGCTGGACTGGTCGACGCTGGAGCGCGTGTCGGGCGTGCTGTCGTTCGGCACACGCCAGAGCCTGTACCGCCTGGACGGCGTGGCCGCCGGCGTGAGCGACCGCAACATGTTGCGCAGCAACAACTTCGGCCTGCAGGCCCAGCTGGGTGTGGTCACCGACCTGAGCTTCGACGCCGGCGTGTCGGCCAGCCAGGACCGCTACAGCGCCGCGCTGTACAGGAGCCGCAACCTGAACCAGAAGTCGGCCAACTTCGGCCTGCGCGTGCGCCCGGGCAGCGGCCTGACGCTGCGTGTGGGCCTGCGCCATGGCGAGGGGCGCTTCGTCGACGGCGCCGACGTCACCAAGCGCGACGACGTCGACTTCTCGTCCGCCATCGAACTCAGCGGTGCCAGCACGCTCAATGCCCGCCTGAGCCGCACGCAGGAGCGCCACCAGCAGGCCGGCCTCGCCGACTCGCGCGGCTGGACCGGCGGCCTGGGCTGGAACTGGAAGCCGCTGGGCCGGGTCAGCTTCGGGCTGGACCTGACGCGCGACGGCTCGGTCTCGGCCAGCGGCTTCGACAACCTGGTCACCACCGGCGCTACCACCGACACGCGCATCCAGAACCGCCTGGGCCTGCGCGCCGACTGGGAGATCAGCGCCGCCTGGCGCGTCAACAGCGCCGTGGGCCTGACCCGCCGCACGGTCAACAGCCGCCTGGTGCTGGGCGGTGATGCCGCGGTCGCCGACCAGACCGACCGCACCCTCACCTACAGCCTGGGCCTGAGCTACGCGCCGGTGCGCAACATCGACCTGTCGTGCAACATCAGCCAGGAAGACCGCAAGGCCGAGCCGACCCCGGTCGGCCAGGCTGCCACCTTCTCGTACGCGGTCACCTCGGCGGGCTGCAGCGCGCAGATCTACCTGCGCTGACCTGCCCG
>JBJOKY010000407.1:0-4136 GCA_046045865.1 Pseudomonadota bacterium
TCGTCCTGGTCGACGCCGACGGCCGCCTGATCGACGTCAACGACCGGGCGGCGGCCATGTACGGCTACGATCACGGCGGCATGCTGCACCTGACAGCGCGCGACTTGTGCGCCAACAGCGGCCAGAGATCCGCTTCGAACACGTCCGGGCCCACGTCGCCACTCAGCCGGATCGCCCGGGCGAGGATCGTGGAATCCGGCGCGGCCAACAGTTGCCGCAGGTGAGCCGCCAGCTCGGCTTGATCCTCGGCCCGTCCCAGGGCCAGGCCCGTGCCTGGCCGCGCCGGCTGTCAGGCAGCAAGACCCGGCAATGCCGGCGACACGGTACTTTGCGTGTTGCACGGCACAAGCGCCGACGCCGTGTGGCCACAGGCACCGGCTGCGCGGCCGACCGGGCCGCGCGCTCCAGCGTCTGGGCTCAGTGCAGCGCGGCGATGAACTGCCTGAGCTCGGCCGTGCTCGGCGCGCCGAAGATCTGCGCGGGCGGGCCGCTTTCGTGGATGCGCCCGGCGTGCATGAAGAGCACGCGGTCGGCCACCTTGCGGGCGAAACCCATCTCGTGCGTGACCATGAGCAGCGTCATGCCCTCGTCGGCCAGGCCCTCGACCACGCGCAGCACCTCGCCGACCAGCTCGGGGTCCAGGGCCGAGGTGATCTCGTCGCACAGCAGCACGCTGGGCTGCATGGCCAGGGCGCGCGCGATGGCCACGCGCTGCTGCTGGCCGCCCGAGAGCTGGTCGGGCCAGGCGTCGAACTTGTCGGCCAGGCCCACGCGGTGCAGCAGCTGCTCGGCGCGCGTGCGGGCGGCGGCTGTGGCCTCCTTGCGGACCAGCGTGGGCGCCAGCATCACGTTGCGGCCCACCGTGAGGTGCGGAAACAGGTTGAAGCTCTGGAAGATCATGCCCACGTGCTGGCGCAGCGCGCGCATGGCGGCGGCGTCGCCATGGCGCAGTGCCTGGCCGTCGACCTGCAGGCTGCCGTGCTGGAAGTCTTCCAGCCCGTTGATGCAGCGCAGCAGCGTGCTCTTGCCCGAGCCGCTCCTGCCGATCAGCGCGATCACCTCGCCGCGCTGCACCGTCAGGTCGATGCCCTTGAGCACCTCGTGGTCGCCGTAGCTCTTGCGCAGGCCGCGCAGCGCCACGATGGGGTCGTCGGCGACGCCCGCCGCAGCCGGCGACGCAGGGGACGGGGTGACGGCGGTGTCAGTGGCCACGGCGCAGCTTTCTTTCCAGATGGCGGCTGGCCAGCGAGAGCGGCCAGCACAGCATGAAGTACAGGACGGCCACGCAGGCGTAGACCGTGAAGGGCCGGAAGGTGGCGTTGGTGATCATGGTGCCGGCCTTGGTCAGCTCGACGAAGCCGATCACCGAGGCCAGCGCCGTGGCCTTGACCACCTGCACGCCCATGCCCACCGTGGGCGCCACGGCGATGCGCAGCGCCTGCGGTCCGATGACGTGGCGCAGCTTCTCGGTGAAGGACAGCGCCAGGCTGTCGGCCGCCTCCCACTGGCCGCGCGGGATGGCGTCGACGCAGCCGCGCCAGATCTCCACCAGGTAGGCGCTGGTGTACAGCGTCAGCGCCACGCTGGCGGCCAGCCAGGCCGACACGTCCAGCCCCAGCAGCGCCAGGCCGAAGTAGGCGAGGAAGAGCTGCATCAGCAGCGGCGTGCCCTGGAACAGCGCCACGTAGGCCGCCACGGCCTGCGCCGCGCCGCGCCAGCCGCCCAGCCGCAGCGCCAGCAGCGCCAGCGCGACGACACCGCCGCCGGCCAGCGCGACGAGCGAGAGCAGCACCGTCCAGCGCCCGGCCAGCAGCAGGTTGCGCAGGATGTCGACGAGGGTGAACTCGACCATGGTTCGTCCGGAGAGTGCTCGGTCAGGACTCGATCAGGGCGCGTTCAGCGCCCGGAACGGGGCAGGTGCCCGAACAGCAGGCGCGGCCCGGCCCAGACCAGGGCACGACGCACCAGCATGGACAGCGCCAGATAGGCCAGCGTCGCGACGATGTAGGCCTCGAAGGCGCGGAAGTTGCGGCTCTGGATCAGGTTGGCGGCGTAGCTCAGCTCCTGCGTGGCGATCTGCCCGCACACGGCCGAGCCCAGCATCACGATCACGATCTGGCTCACCAGCGCCGGCCAGACCCGGCCCAGCGCCGGCGGCAGCACCACGCGCAGGAAGACCTGGCGCTCGCCCAGCGCCAGCGAACGCGCCGCCTCGACCTGGCCACGCGGCGTGGCCTCGATGCCGGCGCGCACGATCTCGGCCGCATAGGCGCCCAGGTTGAGCACCATGGCCAGCACCGACGCGGCCTCGGAGCCGAGCTTCACGCCCAGGCTGGGCAGACCGAAGAACACGAAGAACAGCTGCACGATGAAGGGCGTGTTGCGGATCGCCTCCACGTAGGCACCCGCCAGCGCCGCCAGCGCGCGCCGCGGCCAACCCGGCGCGGCGCCTGCGGCCGGCCCGGCCGGCGGGCGTGCCCGCACCCACGCGCAGGCCACGCCCAGCGCCACGCCGATGACGGCGGCAATGGCGGTGAGCAGCAGCGTCATGCCCGCGCCGACCAGCAGCAGTGGCCAGTCCACCAGCACGGCGGCGAAGTCGAACATGGCTCAGGCCCTGGCTCGTCGCTGGGTCACACCGCTCAGTTGGGCAGGTCGCCGGCCGGGCGGTTCAGCCACTTCTGCGCCAGCTTGTCCAGCTCGCCGCCGGCCTTGGCGGCCGCGATGATCTCGTTGACCCTGGCGCGCAGCTTGTCCTCGCCCTTGGCCACGCCGATGAAGTTGGGCGAGTCCTTCAGCACGAACTTCAGCTCGGCGCCCAGCTGCGGGTTGCGCTGCATCAGGTTGCCGGCCACCGAGGCGCCGGTGGCGATGGTCATCACCTGGCCCGACACGAAGGCGGCCACGGTGGCGTTGTTGTCCTCGAAGCGCTTGACGTCCACGCCGGCCGGGGCGACCTTGGCCAGCTCGGTGTCCTCCATGGCGCCGCGCGTCACGCCCACGCTCTTGCCGGCCAGGTCGGCCGGGCCCTTGACGACCACCGTCCTGGGCGCGAACACGGCCTGGAAGAAGGGCGAGTAGGCGGCGGTGAAGTCGATCACCTTCTCGCGCTCGGGGTTCCTGCCCAGGGTGGAGATGACCAGGTCGGCCTTCTTCGTCTGCAGGTAGGGGATGCGGTTGGCGCTGGTGACCGGCAGCAGCTCGACCTTCACGCCCAGCCTGGCGGCGATCAGGCGCGCCATGTCGATGTCCAGGCCCTGCGGCGCCATGTCCGTGCCGACGAAGCCGTAGGGCGGGAAGTCGGTCGGGATGGCGATGTTGATCTGCTTCCTGGCCAGGATGGTGTCCAGCGCGGCCTGGGCACGCGCCTGCAGCGGCACCAGCACGGCACAGGCGGCCAGCAGGCCGGTGGCCAGGAGGGAAAAGCGACGGGTCGAGGAAACAATCGGCATGGGACGGGACTCCGGCGCCGGCGGGCGCCCAGGTGAGCGGGGTCTGCCTGACGGCAGGTCCCGGCCAATCGCAAGAGCTGTGCCCGGGTGTGCCGGCCGGGCCGGCAGCAGGCATGATGGCCGGCCATGACGTCGATCACGCATCGCCCCCGTCCCCGTGCCCGCCCGCTTCCCCGGCCTGGCCGGCCCCCGCGCCGCCCGGCCTGCGCCGCGCCGGGCACGGCAGCGCGCCTGTGCACCTTGTGCGCCGCAGCGTGCATGGCGCTGGCCGCCGGCCCGGCCGTGGCGCAGGCCCTTGGCGGCCTGCCGCGGGTCAACCTGCTGATCGAGCTGCGCCAGGTGCGTGCCGCCGACGTGGACGAGCCGTCCGCCGACCCGGGCGGCACGCCACGCGCCACGACCCTGAGCACACGCAGCCCGGCTGAAGAGCCGGCGCCGCCGCGGCAGCTGCGCCTGCTCAACGGCCAGCGTGGCCAGCTGCGCTACGAGCGGCGCCTGCCGGTGCAGTGGCTGCAGTCGGCCGCGGCGCGCCAGGGAGACGCCACCGGCGCCGGCAGCGCCGGCGCGGTGAACTACCAGCTGCTGTGGCTGCCGGCCGGCCAGACCCTGAACGTGCAGGCCAGCTGGCCTGGCGGGCGCGCGCCGGCCCGGGTGGAGCTGGGTGTGAGCGGCAGCACCGTCGAG
>JBJOKY010000408.1:0-4135 GCA_046045865.1 Pseudomonadota bacterium
TTCCTGGATCAGGTCGAGGAACTGCAGGCCGCGGTTGGTGTACTTCTTGGCGATGGAGATCACCAGGCGCAGGTTGGCCTCGATCATCTCGCGCTTGGCTTCGCGCGAGCTGGCCTCGCCCTCGTTCATGCGCTTGTTGATCTGCTTCAGGTCCTCGATCGGCACCACGGCGCGGGCCTGCAGGTCGATGAGCTTTTGTTGCAGTTCCTGGATGGCCGGCAGGTTGCGGCCCATGATGGCGCTGTAGTGCTTGCCGGCGGCGATCTCGCCCTCGGCCCAGGCCAGGTTGAGCGTGTTGGTCGGGAAGGCCTTGATGAACTGCTCCTGCGGCACACCGCAGCGGTCCACGATGATCTTGCGCAGCTCGCGCTCGTAGCGGCGCACGTCGTCCACCTGCGAGCGCAGCAGGTCGCACAGCTTCTCGATCGTCTTGACGGTGAATCGGATGGTCATCAGCTGGGTGCTGATGGCTTCCTGCGCCTTGTTGTAGGCGAGCGACTTGTAGCCGTCCTTCTCGTAGGCCTTGCGCATCCTGTCGAAGTCGACCTGCAGGGCGTCGAACTTCACCAGCGCCTGGGTCTTGAGTTCCTCCAGCTTCTTGGTCAGCGCCTTGGAGCCGCCATTACCGTCGTCATCGTCCTCCTCGTCGAACTCGTCGAAGTCTTCCTCGGCGACGTAGTCGTCAGCCTCGTCGGCGGCCACGAAGCCGTCGACGATGGCGGAGATCTGCTCCTCGCCGGCGCGGATCTTGTTGGCCATCTCCAGGATCTCGGCGATGGTCATGGGCGAGGCCGAGATCGCCAGCATCATGGCCTGCAGGCCGCCTTCGATGCGCTTGGCGATCTCGATCTCGCCCTCGCGCGTCAGCAGCTCGACCGTGCCCATCTCGCGCATGTACATGCGCACCGGGTCGGTGGTGCGGCCGAACTCGCTGTCGACGGTGGACAGCGCCGCCTCGGCTTCTTCCTCGGCTTCCTCCTCGGTCGCGGTGCTGGTGTTGCTGCCGCTGATCAGCAGGGTGGCGGCGTCGGGCGCCTGCTCGTAGACCGCGATGCCCATGTCGTTGAGCATCGACACGATGGCTTCCAGGATCTCCGCCTCGACCAGCTTCTCGGGCAGGTGGTCGTTGATCTCCTGGTGCGTGAGGTAGCCACGCGTCTTGCCCATCTTGATGAGGGTCTTGAGCTCCTGGCGGCGCTTGTTGACTTCCTCTTCGGTGAGCATGGTCTCGTCCAGGCCGAACTCGCGCATCAGCGCGCGTTCCTTGGCCCGCGACACCTTCATGCGCAGCGGCTTGGCCTTGGCCTGGGCTTCGCCCGTGTCCTCGCCCACCGCCTCGGCGACGACTTCGCCCTCGACCTCGGGCTCGCCTTCGAGTTCGGCCTCGATGTCGGAGAAGTCCTCCTCGACCACGGCTTCCTTCTTGGCCGGCGCCGCTACCGCCTTGGACTTGCGGCCGCGCTTGGCGCCGCCAGCGCTGTCGTCGTCGGACTTGGCGCTGTCGTCCTTGGCGGCCTTGGCCTTGGGTGCCTTGGCCGGCTTGGCCGCCTTCTCGACCGCCGCCGGCTTGCTGGCGACAGCGACGTTGTCGTCCTGCTCGGCTGTGGCGGTGGCAGTCTTGGCGGGGGCGCTTTTCTTCGCGGTCATGCGTATCCTCGGCGGTAAGCTCGGGTCAGGGTCGGAATTCGTGGCTCAGGCCGCGCGGTCAGTCGGCGCAGGCCGTATGGCGTGGATATCGGTCGTGTGGTGCGTGCTTGCACACAGGGCGTAGGCGGGGCGCAGAGCCTGCTCGCCGGCAGGTGATGCTCTTTGTTGCTGCTGGGTGTGCGGCGGTGCCTGACTGCAGCACCCGACACGTCCGCACGGCGGGCCTGGATGGCACCTGTCGTCACCGGTGGCATGCATTGCGCCGCAATTGCTGCGCACGCCTCAAGGGCATGCAGGCCGGCCGGAGGGCGAGTGTCAGCCTGTGTCAGACGTCTCCCAAGCGAACCCTGGATTATACCGGCGCACGACCGGTCAGGCCTTGCTCTTCAGACTCGCGCGCAGCGCCATCAGTTCCTTGCCGCGCTGCGAGGCGGCATCCGAGAGTTCACCCGATTCGAGCAGCAGGGCGATCTCGTCCTCGACCGCCTGCAGCTTCAGGCGCTGCAGGATGGCCTGCAGCTCGACGTCGGCCTGGGTGTCCTCGCCGACGTCGTGCAGGCCGCGCAGGCGCTCCACCAGGGTGTGCACGCCGTTGTCGTCCGGCGGGGCGTTGTTCAGCAGTTCCTCGGCCAGGCTGTGCGCGGGCAGGGGGCCCTGGTCATGCAGCACCCGTTCCAGGGCAGCGAACAGCGGGCCGTAGGGGGCTGGCGCCTGGCACAGCTCCTCGTGCACCTCGGACGGAAAGTGCAGCCACAGCTCGGCCTGGTGCAGCAGCAGCCAGGCCGCCCGGTCCAGCAGCGTGGCGGTGCGCAGCGGCGCGCGGCGCACATTGGCGTACGGCGCCTGACCCTGACTGTCGCTGCGGCGCGAGCGCCAGCGGTTGCTGTTGCCCGACCAGCCCTCGCCCCCTGGGCCGCCGGTGCGCTTCCAGTTGCCGCCGCGCTCGCCGCGCCCCCATCTGCTGCCGCGCTCGTTGTGGCTGTGGATGGGGCTGCCGTCGGGCAGCACGCCCCAGTCCTGCACCTCCTCGGGGGGCGGCGGGGGGCGCGATTCGTCAGCCGCTGCCGCGCGTGCGCCGCCGCGCTCGTGCCGTGCCGGGGGGCCGGCCAGAGCCCAGTGGGCCCGCAGGGTGTCGGCACTCAGGCCGCCCAGCGCGGCCAGTTCGCCCAGCATCTGCTCGCGCAGCAGGCCGGCGGGCAATTGTTCCAGCCACGGTCGGGCGGTGGCGAGCATGCGGCTGCGGCCTTCCGCGGTGGCGAGATCGCAGCCGTCGGCGGCCTGGGCCGCGACCTGCTGCGAGAGCGGAACGGCCTGGCCGATCAGCGCCTCGAAGGCCTCGGCGCCATGTTCGCGCACGTACGAATCCGGATCGTGCTCGGGCGGCAGGAAAAGAAAGCGGAAGCTGCGCGTGTCGGTGGCGTGGGTGAGCACCGCCTCCATCGCACGCGCGGCGGCGCGCCGGCCGGCACCGTCACCGTCGAAGCTGAAGACGATGTGCTCGGAAAAGCGCAGCAGCTTGGCCACGTGATCTGCCGTGCAGGCCGTGCCCAGGGTGGCGACGGCGTTGCCGAAGCCCAGCTGGGCCAGCGCCACCACGTCCATGTAGCCCTCGGTGACCAGCACGTGGCCACGCTCGCGGATGGCCTGGCGGGCCTCGTACAGGCCGTAGAGCTCGCGGCCCTTCACGAATACCGGCGTCTCGGGCGAGTTGAGGTACTTGGGCTCGCCGCCGCCGTCCATCACGCGCGCGCCGAAGCCGATCACCTCGCCCTTGACGTCGCGGATGGGGAACATCACGCGGTCGCGGAAGCGGTCCCAGCGGCGCCGTCCGCCGCTCGGTGTGCCGCCGTGGCCGGCGGCGTGTTCGCCCTCGTCCTCCTTCTCGATGACGAGGCCTGCCTGCACCAGCAGCGGGTCGTCGTACCGGGCGAAGACGCTGGCCAGGCCGTTCCAGCCGGGTGGCGCATAGCCCAGGCCGAAGCGCTTGGCGATCTCGCCGCTCAGGCCGCGCTTCTTCAGGTAGGCGATCGGCACCTCGCTGCCGCGCAGCGCAGAGCGGTAGTGCTGGGCGGCCTTCTTCAGCACCTCGGTGAGGGTGCTGCGCTGCTCGCGCGCCTTCTCGGCCAGGGCTCGCTCGGCCGGGCTGACGTCGTCGTCCGGCACCGCCACGCCCAGGGTCGAGGCGAGTTCCTTCACCGCGTCGATGAAGCCCAGCCCGCTGTGCTCCATCAGGAAGCCGATGGCGTTGCCGTGCACGCCGCAGCCGAAGCAGTGGTAGGTCTGGCGCGTCGGGCTGACGACGAAGCTGGGCGATTTCTCGCCGTGGAAGGGGCACAAGCCCTTGTAGTTGGCGCCGGCCTTCTTGAGCTGCACCGTGCGGCCGACGATCTCGGCCACGTCGGCGCGTGCCAGCAGGTCGTGGATGAAGCTCGGTGGGATCACGCACCGAGTCTATCGGCCCGGGGCCGGTGCCGGCACCGGCGGCGCT
>JBJOKY010000409.1:0-4130 GCA_046045865.1 Pseudomonadota bacterium
CCAGCCGTTGACGCTGCCGATGTAGAGCCAGATCGATTCCATCGTCTCGGGCTTGACGATGCCGCGCCAGGCCGGCATCTGGCGCTTGCCGTTGGTCACGGAGTCGATGAAGCGCGCCTTCTCGTCCTTCGGGAAAGTGCGCAGGTCGAAGCAGGCGCTGCTGGTCGTCACCAGGTTGATGCCGTGGCAACGCGCACAGGTGCTGGTGTAGACCCGGCGACCGGCCTCGGCGCTGGGCGCCGGGGCGGCAGGTGGTACCGCGGCGGCCGACCCGCCTGCCGCCGCAGCGGCCGGTGCCTCGGCCGTCTGGGCCTGGACGGACAGGGACAAGGCGGCCGCCCACACGGCGGCCAGGATCACGCAACGGTTCATCGCGACAGGGCGAAGGTCCACAGCGAGCTGCCCGCCGGCACGTTGGCCAGTTCCGCGTCGCTGGCCAGGGCGCCGTAGACGGTGGCTGCGCCGCTGGTGACGGGGATGTACTGGCGGCCGTCCTTCTCCCAGGTGATGGGCAGGCCCGGCTCGGTGGTCAGCACGCCAGCCCAGTTGGGCGACTTGAGCATCACCTCCCAGGCCTTCGTGCCCGTGGCCGGGCCCCAGGCCACCAGAGAGCCGCGGTTGCCGTCGGCCGGCGCCACGAAGCCGGCCAGTTCCAGGCCCAGCCACCAGTTGGGGCCGCCGGGCTTGTCCTGCTTGGTATAGCGCACCGTCATGCCGAGATCGACGGTATTGAAGAAGGCCAGCTTGCGCTTCGGGTCGAAGCTCATGGGCATCCAGTTCTTGCCGCCGCAGGCGCTCGGCCAGACCTCGACGGCATCGGCCATCTCGGGGTTCTTGCGTACCGCCTCGGTCATGGCGGTGGGGATGGGGCGCCCGGTCTTCATGTCGATGCCGCTGGACCAGTTCACCTTGCGGGCGAACTGGTCGCCCTTGAGCAGCTTGCCCGTCGTGCGGTCCAGCACGTAGACGAAGCCGTTGCGATTGGCCTGCATGATCACCTTGGTCGGCTTGCCATCCATGGGCAGCTCGGCCATCACCAGCTCGTTCACGCCGTCGTCGTCGAAGGGGTCGGCGGGCGAGAACTGGTAGTGCCAGGCGACTTCACCGGTCGACGGGCGCAGGGCCAGCACCGAGCCGGTGTAGAGCGCATCACCACCACGCATGGCGGCGTTCCACGGTGCGCCGTTGCCCACGCCCCAGTGGCGCTGCTGGCTCCAGCCCATGCCGTAGGTGGTCACGTCGCCGGCCGTGGCGGCGTCGTTGCGCAGGTCGGACAGGGTCTGGGCTGTGGCGCCGTTGGCCACCAGGGCTGCGGCCAGCAACAGGGCGAGGGGCCCCAGGGTCTTGTAGTTCACGATCAGGTCTCCAGTGATGCGCGGGAAGGCTCAAGGCCATGGGGTAGCCCGTGGGCGGCGAACTCCGTGACATCCCTAGGTGGCCGACTGTTCGGTTTCGCGACGCCGCGTCGACCCCGGGATCCGAGCGCGGGGCATCACGGCCAGGTGCGCACGCCATGACCTGCTGCGGGTGACGGCCAGGCATGCACTTGCAGACCGTCCGGCTTCCGGCCGGATGACTGGCGAAGCCCGCGCGGGACGACACTGCGCCGCCGCTGGCCTGCTGCCACAATCGGCGCAGGAGGTGTCATGGTCAGCTACAAGACGATCGAGGACGTGGTCGGTGCCACGCCGCTGGTGCAACTGCAGCGCCTGCCCGGCGCGGCCGGCGCGGCGCGCGGCAACGTCATCCTGGGCAAGCTCGAAGGCAACAACCCGGCCGGTTCGGTGAAGGATCGCCCGGCCATCAGCATGATCCGGCGCGCCGAGGAGCGCGGCGACATCCAGCCGGGTGACACCCTGATCGAGGCCACCTCGGGCAATACCGGCATCGCGCTGGCCATGGCCGCGGCCATCAAGGGCTACCGCATGGTGCTGGTCATGCCCGAGGACCTGTCGATCGAGCGCGCCCAGACCATGAAGGCCTTCGGCGCCGAGCTCATCCTCACGCCCAAGGCCGGCGGCATGGAATACGCCCGCGATCTGGCCGAGCAGATGCAGCGCGAGGGCAAGGGCCGGGTGCTCGACCAGTTCGCCAACGGCGACAACCCGCGCGTGCATTACGAGACGACCGGGCCTGAGATCTGGACCGACACCGGCGGGCGCGTCACCCATTTCGTCAGCGCCATGGGCACGACCGGCACCATCACCGGCGTGAGCCGCTACCTGAAGGAGCGCAACGCGGCGGTGCAGATCGTCGGCGCGCAGCCATCCGAGGGTTCACGCATCCCGGGCATCCGCAAGTGGCCCGAGGCCTACCTGCCCAGGATCTACGACCCCAGCGGCGTCGACAGCCTGGCCTACGTCAGCCAGGCCGATGCCGAGGAGACCGCCCGGCGCCTGGCGCGCGAGGAAGGCCTGTTCGCCGGCATCTCGGCCGCTGGCGCCTGCTGGGTGGCGCTGCAGATCGCGCAGCAGGTGCAGGGCGCGACCATCGTCTTCATCGTCTGCGACCGCGGCGACCGTTATCTCTCGACCGGGGTGTTCCCGGCCTGAACCGCGGTGGCGGTGCGGTCGGGCAGCCGGCGCGTCGCTCAGTACTTGGCTTCGCGCGCCAGCATCTCGCTTTCGTGATGCAGGGCGGCGGCGCGCAGGTCGGCAGCGTAGGAGGGCTGGGTGCTCTCGTAGGTCTGCGCAAAGGCCAGCAGTTCGGCCACGTTGCCTGGCTCGCGCTGTGGCGGCGTGGAGAAGGCGGCCCAGGCAGCTTCGACCTGACGTTGCGCAGCAGGCAGCCAGACCTTGAGCAGGCGTTGGGTGAACGAGCTGGAACGATAGACGCCGGAAGGCAGGCTGAGGGTGGACATGGCAACAACTCCGTGTGCGCGATACGCACCTAGAGGGCTTGTGTGACAGGCGCCGGAGGATCTCTCCGGCCGACCCGGCCTCGGTGAGACCTAGTACAAACCCTAGGCCATAGTCTAGGGTTTTCACTTATCCCCGGAGGAACAAGAAGGTTTCAATTCCCCGTCCATTTCAGGGGGTAGGCGCTCAGCGGACGCCCAGCTGCTGCCACAGGTAGGCGAATTCCAGCGCCAGCAGGTGGGCGCGCTGCTCGTTGTCGGCCGCGCCCCCGTGGCCGCCCTCGGTGTTCTCGTAATAGAGCACCGGCTTGCCCAGCTCGCGCAGACGCGCCACCATCTTGCGGGCGTGGCCGGGGTGGACGCGGTCGTCGCGCGTCGAGGTGGTGAACAGCACGCGCGGGTAGCTGCGCCCGGCGCGCAGGTTCTGGTAGGGGCTGTAGCGCGAGATCCAGGCCCATTGCTCGGGCTGGTCCGGGTCGCCGTATTCGGCCATCCACGACGCGCCGGCCAGCAGCTGGTGGTAGCGCCGCATGTCCAGCAGCGGCACCTGGCACACCACGGCCTTGAACAGCTCGGGGCGCTGGGTGAAGGCGGCGCCGACCAGCAGCCCGCCGTTGCTGCCGCCCATGATGCCCAGATGAGCCGCGTCGGTGATGCCGCTGCGGATCAGATCCTCGGCCACGGCGATGAAGTCGTCGTAGCTGCGCTGCTTGTTGGCCTTGAGCGCCGCCTGGTGCCAGGCCGGGCCGAACTCGCCACCGCCGCGGATGTTGGCCACCACCAGCACGCCGCCCTTGTCGTACCAGCTCGTGCCCCAGGTGGCCGAGTACCAGGGCTGCATCGAGACCTCGAAGCCGCCGTAGCCGTACAGCAGCGTCGGCTTCGGGCCGGCCGCAGCCGCCTTGGCGCCAGCCGCGGCCGGCCGCGGCCAGACCACGAAATACGGCACCCGCGTGCCGTCGGCGCTGACGGCGTGGCGCTGCTCGACCTTCATGCCCGCGCTGGCGAACTGCGGCTGGCGCTGCTTGAGCTGCTCCAGCGGCGCAGTACCGCCGGCACGGGCCAGGTAGAGCGTGTCGGGCGTGATGAAGTCGACGTAGCTGACCAGCAGGGCGTCGGCCAGTTCGTCCTGGGCCAGCCAGGGGTCGTGCAGCGCGGCCACGCTCAGCTTGCCGGGACCGGGCAGGTTCATAGGGGTGCTGATCCAGCGGCCCGCGGTGGCCATGGCCTCGGTGCCGGTGCCGGTGCCGGTGCCGGTGACGGCGTTGGCGGC
>JBJOKY010000410.1:0-4121 GCA_046045865.1 Pseudomonadota bacterium
CGATTGAAGATGCCTACGTCAGTCAGCACGTCGCGCTGGTTCGCTTGCGCGACCCGTTACATGCTCCGTACATCCATCGCTGGTTAATCAACAGCCATGGCGGCCGGCGCTTGTTACTGTCGAGCAGCTACGGTGCAAAACCTGGACTTAATCTTCAAATGACCTTGCCCCTGGATACCGTATCCCATAGCTGGACTACGCGCTGGCTCGCCGGGCTTGGCCGGCCAGCCAGTCTTGTTCGAACTGCATCGGGCTGACGTAGGCCAGCGTCGAGTGCAGCCGGCTGCGGTTGTACCAGAGCATCCAGGCCATGACTTCATCCTTGGCCTGGCGCCTGCTCTTGAAGCGCTGCCCGTGCAGCCGCTCAACCTTCAGCGAGCCGAACAAGGTTTCGCTGCAGGCGTTGTCCCAGCAGTTGCCCTTGCGGCTCATCGAGGCAGTGATACCGTACTCGGCGAGCACCGCCCGGAAGTTCTGGCTGGCGTATTGGCTGCCCCGATCACTGTGGAAGATCAGGCCGGCCTGCTTGGCCGGATGGCGCTTGAACCAGGCCATGCGCAAGGCATCGATGACCAACTCGCGTGTCATGTCGTGGCGCAGTGCCCAGCCCACCACCTGCCGGCTGAACAGATCGATCACCACGGCCAGAAACAGCCACCCCTCGTCCGTGGCGATGTAGGTGATGTCGCCCGCCCACACCTTGTCAGGCTCGGCCACGGCGAATTCGCGGTTGAGCAGGTTCGGCGCGATGGGCAGATCGTGCTTGCTGTCGGTGGTGACCTTGAAGCGCCGCTTGCCCTTGGCGCGGATGCCGTGCACTTGCATGAGTTTCTGCACCCGGTCCTTGCCCACGCGGATGCCGCGGGCCAGCAGTTCCTTGCAGGTGCGCGGCCAGCCGTAGCCACCACGTGTCTCGGCGTGAATCGCCTTGATGTGCACCAGCAGCGCGTCGTCACTGAGGTGGCGGCGCTGGGTATCGCTGGCATTGCGCACAACGTGTCCGTGATAGCCGCTGACGCTGACCTTGAGCACACGGCACTGCGCCGACACCGGCCACACGTGCCGATGTCGTTGGATGAAGGCGTACTTCACTTCGATGCCTTTGCGAAGTACGCCGTCGCTTTTTCCAGGATGTCGCGCTCCATCTTCACCCGCGCCAGCTCGGCCTTGAGCCGGGCGATCTCCATCTGTTCGGTGCTCACGCCCTTGCTGTCAGCGCCCGTGAGCTTTCCTTGCCGGTGCGCCTTGACCCAGTTGAACAGCGTCTGGTCAACCAACCTCAAGGTGCGTGCCGCCGCCGCGATGGTCTGGCCACCTTCGACCAGCCGAATGGCCTCTTGCTTGAACTCCAGCGTGTGCCGCGCTCTTACCGTCTTTGTCGTCATTTCCGTTTTCCTTGCTTGGATTGAACCACTCAGCAAGGGATACGGATTTCGGGGGCAAGGTCATTCTCTACTGGCCAGCTTGATCCGGATCGCCGCGCTCATCCGGGGCCGAGCTGTTCCGGCGGCAGCGCCTGCACGCCGGCAGGCTGGTGCTGCGGGCGCTTCAGGCTGCGCGCCAGCAGGGTCATCAGGTCGGTCATGTTGACGGGCTTGGCGATGTAGTCGGTTGCGCCTGCCAGCAGGCAGCGTTCGCGGTCGCCGGGCATGGCCTTGGCCGTGAGCGCGATGATGGGCAGGTCGCGGTAGCGCGCGACCTTGCGGATCAAGGTCATGGTGCTGAAGCCGTCGAGCTTGGGCATCATGACATCCATCAGCACGATGTCGATCAAGGGCGTGATGTCGAGCTTGTACAGGCCCTCGTGACCGTTGTAGGCCTGGATGGTCTGCACACCGTACTGTTCGAGCGCACTGGTCAGGGCGAAGACGTTGCGGGTGTCGTCGTCGACCAGCAGCACGACCCGGCCGCTCACGGCCTGCACCACGTCGGGCCCGACGGCTTCGTCGTCCGCGGCACCGGTGCTGCGCGGCACGCTGGTTTCGACCGCGCCACCCCGGGCGTCAGGGCCCGCGCGACGCGACAGGTCGACCGGCTCGACCGCCTGGGCGCGCGCCGCACTGGCCCGGCCGCTGTGCCGGGTGTCATAGCTGGCGGGCACGTACAGGGTGAAGGTGCTGCCCTTGCCCACCTGGCTGGTCAGCTGGATCTCGCCGCCCAGCAGGCGTGCCAGTTCGCGGCTGATGGACAAGCCCAGGCCCGTGCCGCCGTACTGCCGGCTGGTTGTGCCGTCGGCCTGCTGGAAGGCCTCGAAGATCTGGCGCTGCTTGTCCACCGGAATGCCGATGCCGGTATCGATGACCGAGATGGCCAGCACCGAGCGCACGCTGGCCAGCGTGCCGTCGCGCTTGTTCCAGCCGCCCGTGGCGGGCCTGATCTGCAGCGTGACCGAGCCTTGCTCGGTGAACTTCATGGCGTTGGACAGCAGGTTGCGGATGATCTGCTGCAGGCGCTTGCCGTCGGTCTCGATCATCTCGCCCAGGCCCGGGTCGACCGTCACATGCAGTTCCAGGCCCTTGCCCTGCGCGACCTGGCGGAAGTTGCGTTCGACATAGCTGCACACGTCGGCCAGCCGTTCGGGCGCGATGTTGAGCGTGACCGTGCCCGACTCGATCTTGGCCAGGTCGAGGATGTCGTTGATGAGCGAGAGCAGGTCGGCGCCCGACGAATGGATGGTGTGCGCGAACTCGACCTGCTTGGCCGTGAGGTTGCCGTCGCTGTTCCTGGCCAGCAGCTGCGCCAGGATGAGCAGGCTGTTGAGCGGCGTGCGTAGCTCGTGCGACATGTTGGCCAGGAACTCCGACTTGTAGCGCGAGCTCAGCGCCAGCTGTTCGGCCTTGTCCTCCAGCGCCGCCTTGGCCTGCTCGACCTCCTGGTTCTTCAGCTCGACCTGGCGCATCTGCTCGGACAGCGCCAGTGCCTTGTCCTGCAGCTGCTCGTTGGCCGCACGCAGCTCGTCCTGCTTGTTCTTGAGCAGGGCTTCCGAGGTCTGCAGGTTCAGCGCCTGGTGCTCCAGGCGTTCGTTGGTCTTTTGCAGCGTCTGCTGCTGGCTCTGCAGCTCGGCGGTGAGCGACTGCGACTGCTGCAGCAGGTATTCGGTGCGCATGTTGGCCGCGATGGTGTGCAGCACGACGCCGATGCTGTCGGTCAGCTGATCGAGAAAGGTCAGGTGGATCTCGCTGAAGCGCGACAGCGAGGCCAGCTCGATCACGGCCTTGATCTCGCCCTCGAACAGCACCGGCAGGATGACGAGGTTCAACGCCCGGGTGGCGCCCAGGG
Source organism: Pseudomonadota bacterium (assembly GCA_046045865.1). Taxonomy (GTDB): domain Bacteria; phylum Pseudomonadota; class Gammaproteobacteria; order Burkholderiales; family Burkholderiaceae_C; genus Sphaerotilus. The sequence continues at coordinate 3,280 of JBJOKY010000410.1, forward strand.
CCGAGCCGACCTCGATGTAGTCCAGCGGCACGTCGAGCAGCAGGATGCGGCGCTTGTCGGCCGCGCACTGGCCGACCAGGCCTTCACCGAAGTCCAGGCGGGCCGGCGCCTGGCGCGTGGGCTTGTGGGCGTAGCTGGCCAGCAGTTCGAGCTGCGCGGTGTCGCCGACGCCGTCGCCGTCGCTGGCGATGTAGAACACCGCCTGATGGGCATTCACCAGCGGTGCCAGCTCGGTCAGGATCAGGCGCGACACCGGTTCGAGTTCGCGGTGCCTCTGCAGCATGCGGGTAAAGCGCGCCAGGTGGGTCTTGAGCCAGTCCTGCTCGGTGTTCTTGAGCGTCGTGTCCTTGAGGTTGCCGATCATCATGTTGATGTTGTTCTTCAGCGCGGTGACCTCGCCCTGGGTCTCGACCAGGATCATCTGCGTCAGGTCGCCGTGTGTCACGGCGGTGGCCACCTCGGCGATGGCGCGCACCTGGGTGGTCAGGTTGGCGGCCAGCTGGTTGACGTTGTCGGTCAGGTCGCGCCACAGGCCGGCCGCGCCGGGCACGCGCGCCTGGCCGCCCAGCTTGCCTTCGATGCCGACCTCGCGCGCCACGTTGGTGACCTGATCACCGAAGGTGGCCAGCGTGTCGATCATGTCGTTGATGGTGTCGGCCAGCGCGGCGATCTCGCCCTTGGCCTCGAAGCCGACCTTGTGCTTGAGGTCACCCGACGCCACCGCCGTGAGCACGCCGACGATGCCGCGCACCTGGCTGGTCAGGTTGGCGGCCATCGAGTTGACGTTGTCGGTCAGGTCCTTCCAGGTTCCGGCCACGCCGGGCACACGCGCCTGGCCACCC
>JBJOKY010000093.1:0-13020 GCA_046045865.1 Pseudomonadota bacterium
GGTTGCCCACGCCGAGATGCGGCACAACGCCACCGCATTTCGGCAGTTCGGCGCCGATCTGTATGCCCAGAATTCAAAGCACAGATTTCCAAGCAGGGGTCTGAGTTGCGGAGAGCACGCGGTGCCGCCGCAGGGATCCATAGACGCTTGTGGAGAGTGCCACCATGACCCAGACCATCAACACCAACCTTGTCTCGCTCAACGCCCAGCGCAACATGTCGGGCAGCCAGGCGTCGCTGGCCACCGCGATGCAGCGCCTCTCGTCCGGCCTGCGTGTCAATTCCGCCAAGGATGACGCCGCCGGCCTGGCCATCGCCGAGCGCATGACATCGCAGGTCAAGGGCATGAACGTCGCGATACGCAATGCCAGCGACGGCATCTCGATGGCCCAGGTGGCCGAAGGTGCCCTGGGCAAGACCAGCGACCTGCTGCAGCGCATGCGCGAACTTGCGGTGCAGTCGCGCAATGGCACCAACAGCGACAGCGACAAGGATTCGCTCGACAAGGAATTCGGCCAGCTTGCCAAGGAGGTGCAGCGCGTGCTGGCAGGCACCACCTTCAACAACAAGCACATCGTCGGCTCGGACGCGTCGACCATGACTTTCCAGGTCGGCGCCAACACCACCGGCAATGACACGATCGACGTCAAGTTCACCAACATGACGACGGCGACCTCCATCGTCAGCGTGGCAGGCAGTGCCGATGGCGGCGTCACCACCTCGCGCTCGTCCATCGGCAGCGTGGCGACCACCGGACAGATCAAGACCGTGATCGACGACATCGACGCGGCGATCAACAAGATCAACGACGAGCGTGCCAGCCTGGGCGCCACCCAGAGCCGCTTCGATGCGGTGATCTCCAACCTGCAGATCTCGTCGGAGAACCAGTCGGCCGCCAAGAGCCGCATCATGGACGCCGATTTCGCCGCCGAGACGGCCGCATTGTCGCGTGCCCAGGTCCTGCAGCAGGCCGGCAACGCCATGGTGGCGCAGGCCAACCAGCTGCCCCAGCAGGTGCTGTCGCTGCTCAAGGGCTGACGCAGCGGCCCCGGGCATGACGCCGCGCGCCCTGGCGTGGCGCACGGCACCGGGCCATGCGCTCAAGTTCACCCAGCAGCTGCCGAAGACACCCAGGCCCGCAGAGTCTTCGCGGGTCCCGGGCAGTAAGGCCGCTGGTGCGGCAAGGTGGAAATCATGGCGAGCATCTCATCGGCAGGCATAGGCAGCGGCCTGGACGTCAACTCGATCGTCACGCAGCTGATGGCGATCGAGAAGCAGCCGCTCACGCAGATGCAGAGCGCGGCGGACAAGCTCAATGACCGCCTCTCCTCCTACGGCAAGATCCAGAGCTATGTCTCCAGCCTGCGCGACGCCGCGTCGCGGCTGACCTCGCCGGCCAACTGGGCGCAGACCTCGGCCACCTCGGCCGACACCAGCGTCGTCACGGCCAGCACCGGTTCGGCGGCCACGGCCGGCGCCTACAGCATTGCCGTGCAGCATCTGGCGTCCAGCCAGGCCCTGGCCAGCGGCAAGTTCGCCGACAGCGCCACCGCCGTCGGCACGGGCATGCTGCACATCGAACTGGGTGCCTGGGCCACCGATCCGAGCGGCTTCACGGCACGGGTGCCGGCCGGCGCGGTCGACGTCGTCATCGATTCCGGCAGCAACACCCTGAGCGGCATCCGCGACAAGATCAATGCCGCGCACGGAGGCGTGACAGCCTCCATCGTGACCGACGCGACCGGCTCGCGGCTGGTGCTGCGCAGCAGCAGCACGGGCGCCGAGAACGGATTCCGGATCACCGCCACCGACGACGACGGCAATGCGGCCGACGCCGCCGGCCTGTCGGCGCTGGCCTACGACCCCGAGAACGGCATCGGCTCCATGACGCTGAACCAGTCGGCAGCCAATGCCGAGGCCACGGTGAACGGCCTGGCCGTGAGTTCCAGGAGCAACACCTTCGACAACGTCATCGACAACCTCACCTTCAAGGTCGGCAAGCTCAGCGCCGCGCCGGTGGAGGTGACGGTCGCCTCGGACACGGCCGCGATCAAGAAGCTGGTGACCGACTTCGCCTCCAGCTACAACGACCTGGCCAAGTACATGGGTGATCAGACAGCCTACGACGCCAACACCAAGGTGTCGGGCACGCTGCAGGGCGACTCGGCCGTCAACGGCCTGCGCGCCCAGATGCGCGCCATCGTCAGCGACACGCTGGGCGGCACCGGTGCCGGCGCCTTCACCCGTCTGGCCCAGATCGGGCTGGATCCGCAGATCAACGGCACGCTCAAGGTCGACGGCAGCAAGCTCGACAACGCCCTGGGCAAGCTGCCCGACCTGAAGTCCATGTTCATGGCCTTCGACGCCGGCACGCCGTCCAACAACGGCTTTGCCGCCAGGCTGCGCAGCTGGGGCGATGGACTGCTCGGCGTGCAGGGGGCGGTCACGACCCGCTCGGAGAGCCTGCGTCGCCAGCTCGACAGCAACAGCAAGCAGCAGGACAGCTTCAACAACCGCATGACCAGCGTCGAGGCGCGCATGCGTGCCCAGTACAGCGCGCTGGACACCGCCATGGCCAAGACGACCGCGCTGCAGACCTACGTCACGCAGCAGATTGCTGCCTACAACAAGAGCAACAGCTGACGGAGCCGCCACCGTGTGCCCATGCCGCCCCCGCCGCCTGCACCGGCCCCGTACCGACGCCCGCCTCAGCGGGCGTTGTGCATTCAGGCACGGCGCTCCGGGGCGGATGGGGCCGGTGGCCATCTTGCGCCCGCGCCCGATCTGCACAAGCGAAGAACAACGCCCGAAGACCGGCCTGATTGCCCGATGGCCGCGCCGCCGGCAACCTCAAGTGGGCTGAACGCGGCACCGATATCACAAACATCCTTGACCCAACCGAGCACACCGCCATGTTTGCACCTACCAGCTCCCAACGCAGCCCGGCCGCCCTGATGATGTCCGGCATGTACCGTCAGGTCGGCGTCGAGACCGGCGTCAAGACCGCTGGCCCGCACCAGCTCGTGCTGATGCTGTACGACGGCCTGCTCGAAGCCATCGCCCAGACCCGTGGCGCGATGCGCGCGCGCGAGGTCGAGGCCAAGGCGCGCGCCGTCACACGTGCCCTGCGCATCGTCGATGAAGGCCTCAAGTCGGCGCTCAGCCCGGCCGGCGGCGAGCTCAGCACCAACCTGTCCAACCTCTACGCCTATGTCTCGATGCGCCTGATGCAGGCGCACGTGCGCAATGACGAGGCGGCGCTGGAGGAATGCACCCGCCTGATCCAGCCCTTGCGCGAGGCCTGGGCCCAGATCGGCGACCGCGTGCCCTCGTGACCTCCGGAAGCCCATCATGTACAGCCAGCCCCGCCAGCCCGCCTCTGCAAGCCCGACCCCGATCGAACCTGCCATGAACCACGCCCTGCTCCAGTACTACGAGGCCATCGAGACGGCCAGCCGCGACATGCTCGAGGCAGCCCGCACGGGCGACTGGGACCGCGTCGTCAAGCTCGAAGGCGCCTGTGCGGTGCTCATCTCGCAGCTCAAGCATGCGGCGTGCGAACACGCCCTGGGCAGGGACGAGGCGCAGCTGAAGTCGCGCATCATGCAGCGCATCCTGCTCAACGACGCCGAGATCCGCCACCTGGCCGAGCCCTGGCTGGAGGACCTCGACAAGCTCATGGCAGGCCAGCCGCGCAACATCCTGCACTGACCGGACGGAGCTGCGATGCGCATCACCTCCCTGCTGCCCGAACTGGCCAGATCGCGCGGTGCCAGCGACGCCGACTTCCGCATCACCGACGAACACGAGCAGACCGACCTGCTGGTGCAGATGCTGGAGCGCCGCGTGCCGGTCGGCCTGTCCACGCCGGACGGCGTGAGCTACACGACCGAGCTGACCGCGGTGGACGCGCGCACCGGCCGCATCAGCTTTGCGGCCAGCACGCGCGACCTGCGCCTGCGCAACCTGGTCGACACGGACGAGGCCATGGCGGTGACCTACCTCGACCAGGTCCGGCTGCAGTTCGAGCTGGCCGGCATGGTGCTGGTGCACGGCGTCAAGGACAGCGTGCTGCAGGCCCAGTGGCCCGTCGCGCTTTACCGGTTCCAGCGCCGCGAGAGCTACCGCGTGCGCCCGCTCGAACACCACAAGCCCGTCGCCCACCTGCGCCGCCCCGGTGCCGACGGCGAGTTGCTGACGCTGCGCGTCATCGACATCAGCCTGGGCGGACTGGCACTGCTGCTGGCGCAGGATGCCCGCGTCATCCGCCCAGGTACCCGGCTGGACGGGGTGGAGATCGAGCTCGACGCCCTGACGCGGCTGGACGCCGCGCTGCGCGTCGTGCATGTCAGCGTGCTGGGCACGGGCGACCGGGTCGAGCCCAGCGCACGCCTGGGCTGCGAGTGGCTGAGCCTGGCCGGCGACGGCACGCGCGTGCTGCAGCGCTACATCGAACAGACGCAGAAGCGCCAGCGGCTGCTGGCGGCGGTCAGGGCGGGCTAGCGGGTGGGGGCGGGCCGGGCAGGGCGGTGTTGACGCCGCCTCACACCTGCATGTTCATGATGTCGCTGTAGGCCTGCACCAGGCGGTTGCGCACCTGCAGGGCGGCCTGGAAGCCGATCTGCGCCTTCTGCATCGCCACCATGGTCTGCTCCAGGCTGACGGTGGGGTTGTCCAGCGCGACCTCGCGCTGCATCTGGGTGGCCTGGTTCTGCGCCTGGCTGACCGACTTGAGCGCATCGCTGAAGGCCTGCGAGAAACCCGCCTCCTGCACGCCGGCGGCGCCGCCTGCGCGCGCGGCCGGACCGGCGCCGGTGCTGGCGCGCACGCGCTCGGCCACCTGGGGCATGCCGGCCCGGGCGGCGGCCTGGGCGAAGTCGAAGGGTTTGAGCTTGACGTCCATCACGACTGGCGCCGCCACCTGCGGCGTGCCAGGACCCGGCACAGGGTGCCTGGTCGGGGCGGCGGCAGGTGCTCTTGCGGCATGGTCAGGATTGTGTGCGTCGCGCGGCGGCGCGATGGCGCGAACAGCACGGCTGAACGCGAGTTGTTCGCCCCATGGCCCAGGGCCCGGCTCCGAATAATCGGTCGTGCCAGATTCCGAAGGAGCCTGGTGCCGCACCGGCAGCCCGCCGGCACGACAGGACCGCCCCGTGGAAAACGCTCTGCAACCTCTCAACGCCAACGCCCTGGCCGCGGAAAACGGCGCCACGCCGGCCAGCTTCGCCGGCCGCCTGGCCGCCCTGCCCATGGCGCGCAAGCTCATGCTGGGTGCGGGCATCGCCGCCATCGTCGCCATCGTCGCGGCCTCCCTGCTGGCTGGCCAGCGCGAGGACTACAAGGTGCTGTTCGCGAACCTGAGCGACAAGGACGGCGGCGCCGTCGTCGCCCAGCTCAGCCAGATGAACGTGCCCTACAAGTTCACCGAAGGTGGCAGCGCCGTGCTGGTGCCGGCCGACAAGGTGCACGACGTGCGCCTCAAGCTCGCCCAGGCCGGTCTGCCCAAGGGCGGCACGGTCGGCTTCGAGCTGATGGACAACGCCCGCTTCGGCACCACCCAGTTCCAGGAGCGCCTGAACTTCCAGCGCGGCCTGGAAGGCGAGCTGGTGCGCTCCATCACCGCCCTGTCGGCCGTGCAGGGCGCGCGCGTGCACCTGGCACTGCCGGCGCAGAACGGCTTCTTCCGCGAGCAGCAAAAGCCCAGCGCGTCGGTGCTGCTCACCCTGCACCCCGGGCGCACGCTCGACCGCGCGCAGATTGCCGGCATCGTGCACCTGGTGTCGTCCAGCGTGGCCGAGCTCAGCCCGAAGGCCGTGAGCGTGCTCGACCAGAGCGGTTCGCTCATCTCCGGCACGGGCGAGGAGGGCACCGGCGGCAACGGCCTGGACGCCCAGCAGCTGCAGTACGTGCGCCAGATCGAGGGCAGCTACACCAAGCGCGTGCTCGACATCCTCGAGCCCGTGGTCGGGCGCGACAACCTGCGCGCCCAGGTCAGTGCCGACATCGACTTCACGCAAAGCGAGTCGACCTCCGAGCAGTTCCGCCCCAACCAGGGCAGCGAACCCGCCGCCGTGCGCAGCGCCCAGCTGGTCGAGCAGAACAACCCCGGCGCCACCCAGCCCAGCGGCGTGCCCGGTGCGGCCACCAACCAGCCGCCCGTGCCCGCCACCGCGCCCATCAACGGCCAGGCCGCACCGCTGCAGGCCGCCCAGGCCGGCGCGGCGGGCGCCAACGCCAAGCGTGAGTCGGTCACCAACTACGAGGTCGACAAGACCGTCAAGGTCACGCGCGCGGCTACCGGCACCATCAAGCGCATCTCGGCCGCCGTGGTGGTGAACCACCGCAGCGTCACCGACGCCAAGGGCAAGACGCAGAACCAGCCACTCAGCCAGGAGGACCTGGACAAGCTCACCGCCCTGGTGCAGGAGACGCTGGGCTACAGCAAGGAGCGCGGCGACACCGTCAAGGTCATCAACGCGCCCTTCCGCGTCGAGAAGCCGGTGGAGGACACCACCCCGCTGTGGAAGCAGCCCCAGGTGCAGGACATGGTGCGCACCCTGGCGTTGCCTATCGGCCTGGCGCTGCTGGCGCTCATCGTCGTCTTCGGTGCCATCCGCCCGGCCATCAAGGCGGCTGCGCCCGAGCCCCCGGGCGAGAAGGTCGACGCCGTCGTCGACGACGCCAACGCCCTGCCGGCACTGACCGATGCCAACGGCAACCCGGTCAAGCCGGGCGAGAACGGCGCGCCCGCGCTGCCCGCGCCCGACGCCGCGGCCGACCCGATCCAGCTCAAGCTCGAGGACGCGCGCAAGCTGGCCCGCGAGAACCCCGCGGCCGTGGCCAACATCATGCGCGGCTGGGTCAGCAAGGACGCCTGAGCGTCCACCCCCTGTCACCCCCAGGCCACCGAGCAAGGATTCCCCATGGACGACCAAGGACTCGAGGACGCTGCCATCTTCCTCATGTCGCTGGGCGAAGAAGAAGCCTCCGAGGTGTTCAAGCACCTCAGCCCCAAGGAAGTGCAGCGCCTGGGCGAAACCATCGCCCGCATGAAGACGGTGTCGAAGGAGCGCTACGACAACGTGCTGACCAAGTTCGCCGAGGAGTCGCACGGCCAGAGCTCGCTCGTGAGCGACACCGACGAATACGTCAAGGCCGTGCTGCGCAAGGCCCTGGGCGAGGACAAGGCCAACCTGCTGATCGACCGCATCCTGCAGGGCAGCGACGTGTCGGGCATCGAGAGCCTGAAGTGGATGGATGCCAGCGCCATCGCAGAGTTGCTGCGCAACGAGCACCCGCAGATCGTCGCGGCCATCCTGGTGCATCTGGAATACGACCAGGTCGCCGACGTGCTCAAGCAGCTGCCCGAACGCGTGCGCAACGAGGTCATGGTGCGCGTGGCCACGCTGGACGGCATCCAGCCCGCCGCCCTGAAGGACCTCAACGAGGTTCTGGGCAAGGTGCTGGCCGGCGGCGACCGCATGCGCAAGTCCAGCCTGGGCGGCGTCAAGCCCGCGGCCGAGATCATCAACATGATGGGCTCGGCGGTCGAGACCTCGGTGCTCGACTACATCCGCGAGGCCGACTCCGACCTGGCGCAGAAGATCATGGACAACATGTTCACCTTCGACGACCTGGTCAAGGTCGACGACAAGGGCGTGCAGTCGCTGCTCAAGGAAGTGCAGAGCGAGTCGCTCATCATCGCCCTGAAGGGCGCCACGCCCGAGCTGCGCGACAAGATCTTCAGGAACATGTCCAGCCGTGCCGCCGAGACGCTCAAGGAAGACCTCGAGTCGCGCGGCCCCGTGCGTGTGGCCGACGTCGAGAACGAGCAGAAGGAGATGCTCAAGATCGTGCGTCGCCTGGCGGACGAAGGCGTGATCGTGCTGGCCGGAGGCGGTGATGACCAGTTCCTCTGATCCCTTCGCGCGTCACTACGAGCCGGCCTCGCAGCGCTCGCGATCCGGCGACGGCGAACGCCGCGGCGACCTGCCGGGCGACCGCGCCGCCCAGGGCCGCGCCGCCGGCTTCGTCGACCGGCGCTCGCATGTCGAGCGCCGTGTCATGCCCGAACTCGGCCCCGACCTGGACGCCGGCGCCCTGCGCCTGGCCCAGCGCATCGCCCAGCGCGACGCCGAACTGCAGGCCCGCCGGGCCGGCGGCCTGGCGGCGGCGGCGCGTGGCGGTGCCGCCGCGCAGCCGGCCCAGCCCAGCTATGCGCGCTTCATCCCTCGCGAGGAGCTGGGCAGCTTCGCCGCCTGGCAGCCCGACAGCTTCGCCGGCGGCGGGCGCGAGCGCCCCAACCTGAGCGCCGTGCCCGACCCCGAGCAGCTGCGCCGCGCCGAGCAACGCGCCGCCGCCGAGGCCCAGGCCGCCGCCGCACGCGCCGCCGCAGCCGAACGTGCCGCCCGCGCGCGTGAGCTCGACCTGGCGCGCCAGGACGGCTACCGCGACGGCCAGCGCGACGGCCAGGCCCAGATCGAGGCCTTCAAGCAGGGCTTTGCCGTGCAGGCCGGCGTGCAGGTCGACGCCCTGATCGCCGGCGTGCAGCAGCGCCTGGGCGCGCTGGAGCAGGACGTCGGCCAGCGCATCGCCGCCGTCGCGCTCGACCTGGCGCGCCACGTCGTGCGCAGCGAGCTGAGCCACAACCCGGCCGCCGTCGTCGCCGTGGCGCAGGAGGCGCTGGGCGCCCTGCTGGTCTCGGCCCGCCACATCACCCTGCACCTGCACCCGGACGACTTCACGCTGGTCGCCGAAGGTGCGGGCGAACTCATCTCGGCACGCGGCGCACGCCTGATCTGCGACCGCGCCATCGAACGCGGCGGCTGCGTGGTCGACAGCGACATCGGCCTGGTCGACGCCAGCGTCGCCACCCGCTGGCAACGCGCCGCCGCCGCCATGGGCCAGACCCTGCCCTGGCTGGCACCGGCCAGCGCCGCTGGCCGCGCGGCCCGCCATGCCGCAGGCGCCGACGATGCGGCGGCCGGCGCCCACGACCCGGCCGACGCGACCGAGCCGGCCTTCCTGCCCGACCCCGAGCCGCGTGCGAACGCCGCCGATGCCCTGGCCGACACCACCCACGGCGCGCTGGCATGAGTGCGCAACGGAGCCCGACCATGAGCCGCGCCTCCCAACCCGCCGCCCCGGCCAATCCCTGGCCGCGCTACCTGGACGACCTGCACAAGTTCGCCAGCGCGCCCCAGCCCCTGCTCACCCAGGGCCGGCTGGTGCGCGTGGCCGGCCTGGTGCTGGAGGCCGCCGGCATCCGCGCCCCGGTGGGCTCGCTGTGCGACGTGCGCATGCCCGGCCAGCCGCCCGTGTCGGCCGAGGTGGTGGGCTTTTCCGGCGACCGCGCCTTCCTCATGCCCACCGGCGAGGTGCACGGCATGGCCAGCGGCGCCCTCGTCACGCCGGCCGAGATCCCCGTCAGCGCGCCGGTGCTGGGCCTGCCCGCCCACCCATGGCGGCGCAGCGAGGACCGCTCGCGCCACCTGCCGGTCGGCGCCGGCCTGCTCGGCCGCGTGGTCGACGCCATGGGTCAGCCCATCGACAAGCTGGGGCCCCTGCAGGGCGTGCGCAGCGAACCCATGGTGCGCCGCCCCATCAACGCCATGGAGCGCGACCCGGTGCGCCGCCCGCTGGACACCGGCGTGCGCGCCATCAACGCCATGCTCACCGTCGGGCGCGGCCAGCGCCTGGGCCTGTTCGCCGGCACCGGCGTGGGCAAGAGCGTGCTGCTGGGCATGATGGCGCGCTACACCGGTGCCGACGTCATCGTCGTCGGCCTGATCGGCGAACGTGGCCGCGAGGTGAAGGAATTCATCGAGGACATCCTGGGCGAGGAGGGCCGCGCGCGCAGCGTCGTCGTCGCCGCGCCGGCCGACGCGCCGCCGCTGTCGCGCCTGCAGGGCGCCATGTACGCCACCGCCATCGCCGAGCACTTCCGCGACCGCGGCCAGGACGTGCTGCTGCTGATGGACTCGCTCACCCGCTACGCCATGGCGCAGCGCGAGATCGCCCTGGCCATCGGCGAGCCGCCCGCCACCAAGGGCTACCCGCCCAGCTGCTTCGCCAAGCTGCCCCAGCTGGTGGAACGCAGCGGCAACGGCAGCGCAGGCCAGGGCTCGATCACCGCCTTCTACACCGTGCTGAGCGAGGGCGACGACCAGCAGGACCCGATCGCCGACGCCGCGCGCGGCATCCTGGACGGCCACATCGTGCTCAGCCGCGAGCTGGCCGAATCGGGCCACTACCCGGCCATCGACGTGGAGAAATCCATCTCGCGCGTCATGCCCAACGTGACGAGCCGCGAACATGTCGACGCGGCGCGGCGCATCCGCCAGATGCTGGCGCGCCTGACCAAGGCACGCGACCTCATCCAGCTGGGCGCCTACCAGCCCGGCCACGACCTCGAACTCGACGCCGCCGTGCGCGCCCAGGGCAGCCTGCGCGCCCTGCTGCAGCAGGACACCTGGCAACGCGCCACGCTGGCCGACAGCCAGGCCATGCTGCAGCAGCTTGCACGGTGCGGCAGCTGAACCGACGCCCGCGCCGCCGCCCGACCGCGCCCCACGACCCCAGACGCCTTGCCCCACCCCGAACGGAGGCCATCATGAGCGACCACAGCAGCCTGGACACCCTGCTCGACCATGCCCGCCGCGTGCGTGACCAGGCGCAGGCGCGCCAGGCGCGTGCACGCGCCGGCGTCGAGGCGGCCCAGCGTCAGGCCGACCAGTTGCGCGAATACCACAGCAGCACCCAGCGGCGCTGGACCCGCCAGTTCCAGGCCGGCACGACCATCAACCTGGTGCAGTGCTACCAGGGCTTCGCCGGGCGCCTGCAGGGCGCGGTCGAGCTGCAGGGCCAGCAGGTCGAGCGCCTGCGCGCCGAGCTCAGCCGCCACGAGGCCGATACCCTGGCGGCCGAGATCCGCGTCGCGGCGCTGGAAAAACTCATCGCCCGGCGTGCGGCCGAACAGCGCATCAGGACCGAGAAACGCGAGCAGAAGCAGCTCGACGAACACGCCAGCCGCCTGGCCTGGCAGCACAGCCAGGGCCAGGGTGACGGCACGGGCGGCTGGTCGGCCGACGTGGCCGAACTGGAGTGGCAATGAGCCGCACCCCGGACGTGACCCTGGCCCGCGCAGCCGGATCGCCTCCGGCGAGCCCGCGCACCGACGCCGCCCGCACGCCAGGCCCGTCCGGCGCCGGCCTGTTCGCCGGCCTGCTCCAGCAAAGCAGCCTGTCCGCGCGTGGCGCGGCGGCGGCTGGTGGCGGCTGCGGCGGCGCGCCCCGGCTGCCCGGCAGCCAGCCTGACCGGCCGGGCGGCAGCGCCGTCGGTGGCCGTCCGGCTGTCTCGACCGCCGCCCTGGCGGATCCGTTGCGCCAGCGCGTGTCCCGACCCGCTGCCGGCACACCCACCGCCGCGCCAGCCACCGCGCCAGGCACCGGACCGGCGCCAGCAGCGCGAGCCCGGCCGGGCAGCGCCGCGGCCCAGGCCGGAGCGTCCGACACCGCACCGGTCGAGGCCACCCCTGCGCAGGACAGTCCCCCCGCCGACAGCCGCAGCCGCGCCCCCAGCAGCCACGCCACCAGCAGCGGCGAGCCTGGCGGCGGTGAACCTGGCGCGCGTGACACCCCGCGTGCCGGCGCGGGCATGACTGAACAGGCGCATACGCACCAGATCGACCAGGCGCACGGCGCCGCGCGTCGCACCGAGACGCGTCGCGTCGACCACCAGCGCAGCGACCAGCAGGCCGACCAGCGACGTATGGTGCGGCTGCAGGCCGGGCAGCAGCCGACCCCGGTGTCGCCCGCCGACGCCGCGTGCGCCGACCATGCCGCCGCGTGCGCCTTGGCAGAGCAGGCCGTTGACGACACTGCCGAGCGGTTTGCCGTGGTGCCTGACGCCGCCGTGCCGGATGCCGCGACCCTCGACCCGACCGTGCTGGCTGCCCACACCGGCGCCCAGCCTGCGCCCGACGTGCCGGGCAGTCAGCCCACCGGCTTGCCGGATGGCTCGGGCGCGCAGGGCCTCGCGCCGGCGCCGGGTCCGTCGGGGGCGCTGCGCGCCACCGTCCCGGACGCCGACACCTCCGCCCGCCAGGGCGCGCCCGCGATCATCACTACCGGCGCATCGGCCAGGTCGTCGATGGCGACGTTGTCGTCCGACGGATCCACCGCCCGCGGCCGGGGCGCGATCGCTGCCGACGGGCTGCCCGGCGCGACCATGGCCGGCTCGCCCGCAGCGGGTGCGACCTGGGCTGCGCCCCGCACGCCTGGTACGCCTGGTACGCCTGGTACGCCTGGCCGCGGCGTGGTGCCCGCAGGCGACACGCCTTCGGCGCTGGCCGGTGTGCCGGCGGATGCGGGGGGCGTCGGTCGTGCCGGTCCTGCCGGTCGTGGGGTTGGCGAGGCGCGCGCCACCGGCGCCCGGGACGATGGCGCCGGTCTTGCCGGTCTGCTCGCCGCGGCCCAGGGCACACCGCCGGCTGTACCGATGGCGGCGGTGGCGCCGGACGCCGTGGCCGCGCTGCCGCGCAGCAGCATCAGCACGCCGGTGGACGACCCGCGGTTTGGCACCGCCGTCATGCTGCGGGTCGGCGAACTGGCCGTCGGTGGCGTGCAGCAGGCCACGCTGGACCTGAATCCGGCCGAGATGGGGCCGATCCAGATCCGCCTGAGCCTGGACGGGCAGGATGCCCGCATCGATTTCAGCGCCGCCCACGAAGACACGCGCATGCTGCTCGAAGCGGCCCTGCCGGCGCTGGCCGCCGCGCTGGGCGACGACGGCCTGCGCCTGGCCGGGGCCCAGGTCTCCAGCCTGCCCGAGGCTGCGCCGGGCAGCCCGCTCCAGGGTGATGCCACCGGCGGCGCCGGCGCCGGCCGCGGGGGGGCTGAGGGCCGACCTGCGTCCGGGCGCGATCAGGCCGGTGCACCGGCGGCCACACCCGCGGGCGACGTGGCCGGCCGGCGCCTGACTGGCCTGGTCGCGCCAGGCTGGGGCGAGGGTGCAGCGTCCG
>JBJOKY010000411.1:0-4116 GCA_046045865.1 Pseudomonadota bacterium
TTTCAGTAAATACTGCCGCACTTCGGGATTCGCTGGGTCAAAAAAGGGCTTAGTCTGACCAAGAGGAATCACCCGACCTTGGTTATCGTAGTTAGCCCAACTAGGATTAGCTGCAAGTACTGGCCCCGGATAATCAGGGTTAATGTTGAGTAGTTCATTATGACGCTGATTTCCCGCCGCAAATGTCCACACCCAAGCGTGTAATTCCATGCCGCGCTCATGGGCTAATTTCACCCCCACCGCCAAAGGATCCCAACCCTGAATTAATGGGTTTTGCTGGGGCGCAACTTGGCTGGGATAAATGGGATAACCAGCATTGACAGCACAGCCGATCCCCTTGTGAATCAACACCTTATGGCAGCAGATTGAACCCTGCACCGCCAGGACAAGCCTCCCCAGTCGACGACTCGGGAGGCTTTTTCTCGTCCTGCCCGGCCCGCTGTCCTGCGGCCTCGCCGGCTGCTTCATCCGCCGTGTTTCCTCTTCTCAGCCCACACCGTGCCGTGTGGTGGAGCTTGCAGGCATGAAGACCTTGACCACAGGCTGCGACGTGATCGTCATCGGTGCCGGCATCGCCGGTGCGTCGATGGCGTACTGGCTGGCCCCGCAGGCGCGCGTGATCGTGCTCGAGCGCGAGAGCCAGCCCGGCTACCACTCGACCGGGCGATCGGCCGCGCAGTACATCGCCACCTACGGCACGCCGCAGGTACGCGCACTCACGCTGGCCAGCCGGGCTTTCCTGGAGCTGCCGCCGGCCGGCTTTGCCGAGGTGCCGCTGCTGCGCCGGCGCAGCACGCTCACCGTGGGCCTGGCGGGCCACCAGGCCTTGCTGGACGAGGCCTGGGCCGTGCTGCAGTCGGTGACCGGCACCGGCGAACGTCTCGACGCTGCCGCAGCCTGCGCCATGGTGCCGGTGCTGCGGCGCGAGGTGCTCATCGGCGCCATCCACGAGCCCGAGTCCTGGGACATGGACGTGCACGCCCTGCATCAGGGCTATCTGCGCGGCGTGAAGCGCCACGGCGGCCAGGTCGTCTGCGACGCCCACGTCAGCGCCATCACGCGCACGGGACAGGGCTGGCGGGTCCTGGCGGGTGCACGGTCGTACGAGGCCCCGGTAGTCGTCAACGCGGCCGGCGCCTGGTGCGACGTGCTGGCCCGCCAGGCCGGCGTGGCGTCCATCGGCCTGCAGCCGCGGCGGCGTTCGGCCTTCCTGTTCGCGCCACCTGCGCACCTGCCCGCTGCCGAGGTGGCGGCCTGGCCGCTGGTGATCGCCGCCGATCAGGGCTGGTATTTCAAGCCCGACGCCGGCCTGCTATTCGGCTCACCCGCCAACGCCGACCCGACCGAACCGCAGGACGTGCAGCCCGAGCAGATCGACATCGCCACCGGTGCCTGGGCGATCGAGCAGGCCACCACGATGACGGTGCGCCCGGCCCGCACCTGGGCCGGCCTGCGCAGCTTCGTGGCCGATGGCGACCTGGTCGGTGGCTGGGCGCCCGATGCGCCGGGCTTCTTCTGGTGCGCCGCGCAGGGTGGCTACGGCATCCAGACCTCGGCCGCCATGGGCCAGGCCTGCGCGACGCTGGTCCTGGGCCAGACGATGCCGGCCCGGCTGCGCGGCTACGGCATCGATGCGGCCATGCTGTCGCCTGCGCGGCCTGGGATGCTCAGAGCGTGCTGACCAGGTGCCCGCCGTCCACCGCGACGACCTCGCCGTTCATGTAGGACGAGGCGTCCGACGCCAGCAGCAGCAGCGGCCCGTCCAGCTCGGCCAGCCGGCCCACGCGCTGCATCGGCACGCGCGCGATGATGGCCTGGCCCACCGGTGAACGCAGCATGTCGCGGTTGATGTCGGTCTCGAAATAGCCCGGCGCCAGCGCGTTGACGCGGATGCCGTGCGCCGCCCATTCCAGCGCCAGCGCCTTGGTCAGCTGCACCACCGCAGCCTTGGTGGCCGCGTAGGCCGCCACCTGGCTGCGCACGCGCAGGCCCAGGATGGACGCGATGTTGACGATGCTGCCGCCCAGCCCGGCCGCCAGCAGCGCACGCGCGCCCGCCTGCGCGACGCGGAAGACGCCGCTCAGGTTCACGGCCACCACCGCCTGCCAGTCGGCATCGGTCAGCTCGACGCTGGGCGCACGCGCCACCGTGCCGGCGTTGTTGATCACGATGGTGGGCGTGCCCAGCTCGGCCACCACGCGCGCGTAGGCGCTGGCCACGTCGGCGGCGTCGGTCACGTCCAAGGCATAGGCCCGCACGTCGCCCGGCCGCCCCACGGCCGCGCCGAGGTCGGCCGCCACCGCGTGGCCCAGCTCGATGCGCCGCCCGACGATGGCCACGCGCGCGCCCTGCGCCGCCAGCACCTGGGCGAAGTGGCGGCCCAGGCCGCTGAAGCCGCCGGTCACCAGGGCGGTGCGCCCGCTCAGGTCGATCTGGAACATGGGGAGATACCTCGTGGCGGTGACGGTGGTCAGCGGCAGGCTGCCGCACAGGCCGGCACCAGGGCCGCGCCCTGGTAGATCAGCCCGGTGTAGATCTGCACCAGGTCGGCGCCGGCCGCGCGCTTGGCCTGGGCCTGCTCGGCACTGGCCACGCCGCCCACGCCGACGATGGGATATCCCTCGCCCAGCGCCGAGCGCAGCGCTCGGATGACGCGGTTGCTGGCCTCGAACACCGGCTGGCCCGACAGGCCGCCGGTCTCCTCGGCATGCGGCAGGCCCTGGACCGCGTCGCGCGCGATGGTGGTGTTGGTGGCGATCACGCCGTCGATGGCGTTGCGCTGCAGGCTGCGGGCGATCAGCTCGATCTGCGCGTCATCCAGGTCGGGCGCGATCTTCACCAGCATGGGCACGCTGCGGCGGTGCCGGGTGATGAGTTGCTGGCGGCGCTCCTGCAGCGCGCCGAGCAGGCTGTCCAGGGCCTCGTCGCTCTGCAGCGCGCGCAGGTTCCTGGTGTTGGGGCTGGAGATGTTGACGGTGATGTAGTCGGCGTGCGGGTACACGCCCTCCAGGCCGAGCAGGTAGTCGCTGGTGGCGTGCTCGATCGGCGTGGCGGCGTTCTTGCCGATGTTCAGGCCCAGCACGCCGCCCGAGGCGCGAAAGCTGGTCGAGCGCTTCACGTTGGCCAGGAAGGCCGCCAGCCCCTCGTTGTTGAAGCCCAGGCGGTTGATCAGCGCGCCAGCCTGCGGCAGGCGGAAGATGCGCGGCCTGGGGTTGCCCGGCTGGCCCAGCGGCGTGACCGTGCCGACCTCGATGAAGCCGAAACCCATGGCGCCCAGGCCGTCGATGCAGCGGCCGTTCTTGTCCAGCCCCGCGGCCAGGCCGACGCGGTTGGGAAAGGTCAGGCCCATCAGCTGCACCGGTGCGGCCACGCGCGGCTGCGACCACAGCGCCTGCAGGGGCGTGTTCTGCCAGCGCGCCAGCGCATCCAGGGTGACTTCGTGGGCGCGTTCGGCATCCAGGCGGAACAGCAGCGAGCGGGGCAGGGCGTAGGGGACGAGGGCCATGGGGTGTCAGCTGCGGGCATCTACGGGCCCGGATAATCGTGAGAGTCGACACGATTGTCAGTGAAGGTAGCTCCAGATGACCCAAGCCCAGACTCCCGCCATGACCCAGGACCAGCTCAAGGCCCTGGTCGGCCAGGCCGCCCTGGCCCATCTGCCCGAAGGCGCCATCGTCGGCGTCGGCACGGGCTCGACGGTGAACTGCTTCATCGACGCGCTGGCCACCGTCAGGCACCGCATCGCCGGTGCGGTGTCCAGCTCCATCCGCAGCACCGAGCGGCTGCTGGCGCACGGCATCAGGGTCTATGACGCCGACACGGTCGAGCGCCTGGCGGTCTACGTGGACGGCGCTGACGAGATCGACCACCGCGGCCACATGATCAAGGGCGGTGGCGCGGCGCTCACGCGCGAGAAGATCGTGGCCGACCTGGCCGAGCGCTTCATCTGCATCGCCGATGAGTCGAATCTGGTCGAGGTGCTGGGACGTTTTCCGCTGCCGGTGGAGGTCATCCCGATGGCGGCGGCGCAGATCACGCGGCGCTTCGCCGCGCTGGGCGGCACCGCGAAGCTGCGCCCGGGCGTGCTGACCGACAACGGCCAGCCCATCCTGGACG
>JBJOKY010000094.1:0-13008 GCA_046045865.1 Pseudomonadota bacterium
GCCCGGCGAGCCGCAGACAGCCGCCTGCCCGGCCACCGGCGAGGTCTACGTGCTGCAGGGCCACGTGCTGCTGCCCGAGAGCGACGGGGCGGCGTGAGCCGCGTCTGGCGATCAGCCCCCGGCGGCGCTGCGGTCGAACGCCACATCCACCGGCAGCTGCAGCCCGGTGGCCAGGTGATTGGTCTTGGCTGCCAGCGCCACGATGGCCAGCAGCTCGGCGTGCTGGGCGTCGCTCATGCCCTTGGCGCGCGCCGCCGCCGTGTGTGAATGCACGCAGTAGCTGCAGCTGTTGGCGATGGACACGGCGATGTAGACCATCTCCTTGGTGAGCGGGTCGATGCTCGTGGGCGTGGCCATGAGCGCCTTCACCTCGGCCCAGGTGCGCTCCAGCAGCGCGGGGTCGAAGGCCAGGGCGCGCCACATGTTGTTGATGAAGTCGGTCCGGCGGGTGGTGCGGATGTCGTCGAAGACGGCTTGCACACGCGGGTCGGCCTCGGCGCTGTTGCCCGTGGCGAGTGCGACGGTGGACATGGGGGAGAACTCCTGGACAGGGACGTGGACAGGGACGGGGACAGGGACGGGGACAAGGGCGGGGAAGGGCGCGGTGCGGCGCCCGCCGTTGCGTCAGCCCGCGCGTGCGCCGGCCGCCCGGCTCCGCTCCGGCCAGGCGCGTGCCAGCAGGCGGGTGTGGTAGGCCGGCAGGGCCGGATCTGCCTGCACCCAGCGCCGGGCGGGTGAGTCGAAAGGCGCGCTGAGCTGCGCGTGCACGAAGGCAAACAGCGTGGCGTCGAAGGAGCAGGGCGCTTCGCCGGCGATGTAGGGCGCATCACCCAGGTGCTGCGCCACCGCCTGCCAGGCCGAGACGGCCAGGGCGTCGATCTCGGCCTCGCTGCGCCGGCCCGTGCCCTGGGCGCGCAGCTGGGTGATGACCTGGGCGCGCACCCGTCCGGCGACGAAGCCCGCCACGAAGCCCGGGATGCCGGCCTGGCGCAGGTAGCGCTCGATCTCGGGCCGCAGCAGCACCCAGCCCGGCTCGGGCACCCAGCGCCGCCACAGCGAGGCGAAATACAGCTCGCTTTCCAGCAGCGCCTGCAGGGCGCGCTGGCTGGCGCGCTGGGCCGGCGTCAGGCGCGCGTCGCCCAGCGGGTCGCCGAGCTGCTGGCCGAGCCGGTTGATGATGGCGGCCGAGTCGGCCAGCACCTGGCCGTCCGCCAGGGTGACGGCCGGCAGCTTCCGGTTGGGCGTGCGGCGCACGTCGCTCACGCGCGCCTCGAAGGGCAGCCCGGCCAGGCGCAGCCAGGTGCAGAGCTTGACGACATAGGGGCTGATGTCGATCGAGTCCCAGGCGGGGCCGAAGGTGTGGACGATCAGGGGCATGGTCGGTCGGATGGTCGTTCGGTCGGGCGGGTGGAGGACGCGGTGCCGGCTGGTGCAGCCACCGGCGTCAGCGGACGATCGGTCGACGCGGGCGACAATCAGCCCCCATGCAATTCATCGACCTCAAATCCCAGTATGCCGCCCTGAAGCCGCAGATCGACGCCGGCATCCAGGCCGTGCTCGACCACGGCCAGTACATCATGGGCCCCGAAGTCAAGGCTCTCGAGACGAAGCTGGCCGCCCGCACCGGCGTCAGGCACTGCGTCACCGTGTCGAGCGGCACCGAGGCCCTGCTCATCGCCCTGATGGCGCTGGGCGTGCAGGCGGGCGACGAGGTCATCACCAGCCCCTTCACCTTCGCCGCCACGGGCGAGATGATCGCCCTGCTGGGGGCGACACCGGTGTTCGTCGACATCCAGCCCGACACCTGCAACATCGACCCAGGCCTGATCGAGGCGGCCATCACGCCGCGCACCAAGGCCATCATGCCGGTGAGCCTGTACGGCCAGGTGGCCGACCTGACCGAGATCAACGCGATTGCCGCCCGGCACGGCCTGGCGGTGATCGAGGACGCGGCGCAGAGCTACGGCGCCATGTATCAGGGCCGCCAGAGCTGCGGTGCCTCGACCATAGGCTGCACCAGCTTCTTCCCGAGCAAGCCGCTGGGCTGCTACGGTGACGGCGGCGCCCTGTTCACCGACGACGACGCCCTGGCCCAGGCGGCGCGCGAGATCCGTGTGCACGGCCAGAGCGCGCGCTACACCCACACCCGCATCGGCGTGGGCGGGCGCATGGACACGCTGCAGTGCGCCGTGGTGCTGTCCAAGCTGGAGCGTTTCGACTGGGAACTGCAGCGCCGCCGCGAGATCGGTGCGCGTTACCACCAGCTGCTGGCGCCACTGCGCCCGCTCGGCCTGGGACTGCTGGCCGTGCGGCCGGACCGCGACTGCGTGTGGGGCCAGTACACCGTCTTCGTGCCGCAGCGCGACAAGGTGCAGGCCGCCCTGCAGGCCGCCGGCATCCCGACCGCCGTGCATTACCCCAAACCGCTGCACCACCAGGCCGCCTACGCACAGTTCTGCTGCCCGGACTGCTGCCCCAACAGCGTGACCGCCGGCCGCACCGTGATGAGCCTGCCCATGAGCGCCGACCTCGCCGAGGCCGACCAGGACCGCGTCGTGGCCGCCCTGGCCGCCGCGCTGCAGGGCCTGGCGGGCGCATGACGGGCCTGCCGCAGCGCTGGCGCCCCTGCAATGCCTGCGGCGCCCAGATGCCGCGCGAACTGTTCCAGCGCGACGGCTTCCACATCGTCGAATGCCGCGACTGCGCCCTGGTCTACGTCGGCGAGGATCCGGCGGCGATCGACTTCGACGCCCTGTACGACGAGAGCTACTACACCGGCGGTCAGGCCGGCGTGTTCGCCGACTACGTCGGCCAGGCGCCGGCGCGGCGCGCCTCGGCCCGGCGGCGGCTGTCGCCGGTCTGGGGCCTCGCCCGGCTGAAATCCGGCGGGCGGCTGCTCGACGTGGGCTGCGCGGCGGGTTTCTTCCTGGTCGAGGCCCAGGCGCGCTACGAGGTCAGCGGCGTGGAATTGAGCGACTACTCGTCGCGCTTCGCGCGCGAGCAGTTCGGCCTGGACGTCACCACCGGCACGCTGCACGAGGCCGCCTTCGCGGCGGCGCACTTCGACCTCGTCACCCTGTGGGACGTGATCGAGCACGTGGCCGACCCGCTCGCCGTGCTCACCGAGGTGGCGCGCGTGCTGGCACCCGGCGGCAAGGTGGTGCTGACCACCGGCGACGTCGGCAGCCGTTATGCGCGTGCGCGTGGTGCCGCCTGGCACCTGCTGACGCCGCCCTGGCACCTGTATTTCTTCTCGCGCACCACGCTGGCGGCCGTGGCGGCGCGCGCCGGGCTGAAGGTGGACCGCATCAGCGCCCAGGGCGTGGCGGGTGACGGGCGCTGGTCGCGCAGCCGGCCCGGCCTGCTGGTGGATCGCCTGCTCGGGCGAGGCGACATCATGCAGGTCACCCTGTCGCACGCGCGCGCCGCGGCAGCGGCAGCCGCTTCGGCTGCCGCTGCCGCAGCCGTGCTGCGCAAGGCCACCTGAATGCGACCGCCGCGAGCCCGGCCGTGAGCGGCATCGCGCGCGCCAGCCTGGTCAACCTCGTCACGCGTGTGGCGGCGGTCGGCCTGGGCCTGGCCATCACGCTGTACGTGGCGCGGCTGGGGCCGGCGCGCCAGGGCGAGTTCGCGCTGTTCACGGCCGTGGAGTCGGTGCTGATGGCGCTGACCTCGGGCTTCGGCGTGGCGATCGCGCGGCGTATCTCGCACCACGGCGAGCGCCCGGCCGGGCTCGTCGGCGCCAGCATGCTGGCCTGCCTGCTGCTCGGGCTGGTGGCCGGAGCGGGGCTGCTGGCCGTCTCGCACTGGTCGAACGGTGCGCCGGACTGGCCGGCCGCGGCCCGGGTGACGGGCAACTACCAGTCGCTGTGGCTGCTGGCACTGGCCGCGCCGCTGCTGTTCGTCACGCCCAACCTGTCCGGCCTGTGGCTGGGCACGGGCCGCATGGGCGGGCTGGCGCGGCTGACGCTGGGTGCGCCCGCGCTCACCCTGGCGCTCATCGGCCTGGCCGCGCTGGCCGGCCTGCCGGCGGCGGTGGGCGTGGCGCTGGGCGCCTGGGTGACGGCGCGTGTGCTGGTGGCGCTGGGCGCGCTGGTGGCAGCCCGGCGTGGCGGCTGGCTGGGCCGGCCCGACCTGCCGGCGCTGGCGGCCGACGGCCGCTTCGTGCTGGTGATAGGCGCGACCAACCTGGTCGCACTGCTGAACTACAAGGTCGACATCTTCCTGGTCGAGCGTTTCCTCGGCCTGGGGCCGACCGGCGTGTATTCCATCGCCGTGATGGTGGCCGAGCTGCTGTGGCTGGTGTCCTCGTCGGTCACGACCGCGGCCTACGCGCGCATCGGCGCGCCCGACGCCGCCCAGGCCACCCGGCTGACGGTGCGCGCCATGCACGCCAGCGTGCTGCTGCTGCTGGCGCTGTGCCCGCTGCTGTGGCTGTTCGCCGCGCTGGTCGTGCCCTGGCTGCTGGGGCCGGCCTACGGCGGCGCGCTGGCGGCGCTGGCCGTGCTGCTGCCGGGCGTGGCGCTGTACGGCGCGGCCTCGTCGCTGTCGGCCTGGTTCACCAACCACGCCGGGCGCCCGCTGGTGCCGGCGCTGCTGGCCGGCAGCTCGCTGCTGTTCACGGTGGTCGTGTCGCTGCTGGCCATCCCGCGCCTGGGCATGCTGGGCGGGGCGCTGGCGACCAGCCTGTCCTACGGCGCCACGGTGGCACTGGGCGGCTGGCTGTTCATGCGCGCCTCGGGCACGCCGGCCGGCGTGCTGCTGCGGCCCGACTGGCAGGCCATGGCGGCCGATCTGCGCCGCCTGCGCCATCGCTGACAATCCCGCCCATGCGTGCATGGATCAATCGCTGGCGCCGGCGCGTGGCGCATGCCATCAATTTCACGGTGATCTTCGGTGAACGTTCGCAGGGCCGCACCCTGCCGTACACGCGCATCTCGCCCTCGACCTGCATCGAGTACGAGGAAAACCTCGTGCTGGGTGACCATGTCTACATCGGCCCGTTCAACTTCATCGAGGCCAGCGGCGGCATCACGATCGAGGAAGGTGTGCAGATCACCAACTACGTCAGCATCACCACGCACAGCTCGCACCGCGCCCAGCGCCTGCTGGGCGCCGAGTTCAGCACCTGGACGGGCGGCGACGGCCAGACCACCAACCGCCCGGGCTGGGTGGGCGGCCCCATCCACATCGGCGCCTACAGCTTCATCGGCCCGCACACGCTGATCGAGGCCGGTACGCGCGTGGGCCGTGGCTGCATCGTCTGCGCCGGCAGCCAGCTGCGCGGCGACTACACCGATTTCGCCATCATCGAAGGCCGTCCGGCCCGCGTGGTGGGCGACAGCCGCACGGGCGACGCCAGGCTGCTGGAGATCTACCCCGAGCTCAAGCCCTTCCACGAGGCCTGGGCCGGCCCCCTGCCCCCCGACGTCGGCGCCGCACCACGCGCCCGCACGCGCCGATGAAGCCGACCAACCCGCCCCAGCCCCCGCATGCGGCCCCGGCCCCTGCCGCCGTGCCACGCGGCCGCTCGGCCGGCAGCGGCGCCGGCAAGGCCGCGCCGCCGCTGCAGGCCGCCACCGGGCGCCATCCCACCGCGCCGGCGCGCCTGCGCATCGCCCTGGTGGGCGACGGCGACAGCCCGCATCTGCTGAAGTGGGCGCGTGCGCTGGCGCCGCAGGTCGAGCTGTGGGTGGCGTCCAGCCGCGGCTTCCTGCCCGGTTTCGACGGTCTGGTGCCGAGCTGGCGCCGCCTGGCGCTGGCTGCGCAGTCGCGCCACGGCGGCGACAACGTCGGCCTGCTGCTGCAGCTGCCGCGCCTGGGCCGCTGGCTGCAGCAGGTCGACGCGGACTGGATCCACGCCCACTACCTCACCTCGCACGGCACGCTGGCGTGGGCGGCACGGCGCGGCTGGCGGCTGCGCGGGCGGCTGCTGGGCTCGGCCTGGGGCAGCGACATCCTGGTCACGCCGCAGCGCCACCCCGTCTACCGCTGGCTGACACGCCAGGTGCTGCAGGCCTGCGCGCTCACGACGAGCGATTCCGCACACATGGCGCAGGCCATGCAGGCGCTGGGCGCGCGCGAGGTGCGCGTGCTGCCCTTCGGCCTGGAACAGATGCCGCCGCCGCCGCCGGGCAAGCAGCCCTGGCTGTTCTTTTCCAACCGCGGGCTCGAACCCATCTACCGGCCGCAGGCGGTGATCGAGCTGTTCGCCGCCCTCGCCGCGCGCCGGCCCGAGGCGCGCCTGGTGGTGGCCAACGACGGCTCGCTGCGCGCCGCGCTCGAGGCGCGCGTGGCCGAACTCGGTCTGGCCGAGCGCGTGAGCTTCACCGGCCGCGTGCAGGCCGCCGAGCAGGACCGCCTGTACGCGCGCTCGCCCTGGTACCTGAGCCTGCCCGGGAGCGATTCGGTCGCCGTGTCGGTGCTGGAGGCGCTGGCGCACGGCTGCATCCCGCTGCTGAGCGACCTGCCGGCCAACCACGAGCTGGTGCGCAGCGGCGACAACGGTCTGGTGCTGGACGAGGCGCTGGTGGCGCAGCTGGCGCATGCGTCGCCCGGCGTGGCCGGCGGTGCGCCGGACGGCAGTGCCATCGCCGCGCTCGACGCCCGGCTGCTCGATCTGGTCGAACGCAGCCGCGAGATCGCCCGCGCCAACCGCGCCTGGGTGCAGCAACACGCCATGTTCGCGCCCGCCGTGGCCGGCCTGCTGGCGCGTCTGCGCGAAATCCCCTAAAGACCGGCCCGGCGCGGTCTGTCACCGTGCGCCTGCGGCGTGCGCGGTGTGTGTCAGGCGCTGCGCCATCCGACTTCCAGGCCGCCCGGCGGCCCCCCGCATGAACATCGTCTACCTGAACCACTACGCCGGCTCGCCGCGCCACGGCATGGAGTACCGGCCCTACTACCTGGCGCGCGAATGGGTGCGCGCCGGCCATGCCGTGACCATGCTGGCGGCGTCCTACTCGCACGTGCGAGCCACCCAGCCGGCCGATGCGCGTGGCCAGCCGCTGGCGGTGCCCGCCAACGAGCAGATCGACGGCATCAGCTACCGCTGGTACCCCGCGCCGGCCTACCTGGGCAACGGCCTGGGGCGGGTGAAGAACATCTGGGCCTTCCTGCGCCAGCTGTGGTCGGCCGCGCCGACGCTGGTGGCCGAGCTGCAGCCCGACGTGGTGATCGCCTCCAGCACCTACCCCATGGACATCTGGGTGGCGCGGCGCATCGCCCGGCTGGCACGCGCCCGGCTGGTGTTCGAGGTGCACGACCTGTGGCCGCTGTCGCCCATCGAGCTGTCGGGCATGTCGCGCTGGCACCCCTTCATCATGCTGTGCCAGGCCGCCGAGGACGCGGCGTATCGCGATGCCGACCTGGTCGTGTCCATGCTGCCCAAGGTGGCCGGCCACATGAGCGGGCGCGGGCTGGACCTCGCCCGCCTCATCGTCGTGCCCAACGGCATCTCGCCGGACGACTGGGCGGTGCCCGTCGAGGGCGCGGCCGCGCCGCTGCGCGCCGACGTGGCCGCGGCCATCGGCCACGCCCGCGCGATGGGGCGCAGCGTGGTCGGCTACGCCGGCTCCATGGGCCTGCCCAATGCGCTGGACGACCTGCTCGACGCGCTCAAGCTGCTGGCCGCGCGCCAGCCCGGCGAGGCCGCGCGCCTGCAGGTGGTGCTGGTGGGCGACGGCCACGAGCGCCAGCGCCTGCAGCAGCGCATCGCCGCCGAAGGCCTGGAGACCCTGGCCGTGTGGCTGCCACCCATCCCCAAGGCTCAGATCCCGGCGTTGCTGGCGGCCATCGACATCGCCTACATCGGCTGGCAGAAGGTGCCCATCTACCGCTTCGGCATCGCGCCCAACAAGCTCATGGACTACATGATGGCCGGCTGCACCGTGCTGCACGCGGTCGAGGCCGGCAACGACCCGGTGGCCGAGGCCGGCTGCGGCCTGACCGTGGCGCCGCAGGATCCGGCCGCCATCGCCGCCGGCCTGCTGCGTCTGGCCAGCCTGCCGGCGGACGAATGCGCCGCCATGGGCGCGCGCGGCCGTGCCTTCGTGCAGGCCGAGCACAGCTACCCGGTGCTGGCGCGGCGTTTCATGGATGCCGTGGCGCAGGCACCGCGCCGGGGCGCCTGACATGGGTGGCACCCGACCTGCCCGGCGGACGGACCAGGGTGACGCCGCGGCCGCTGCCGACCTGGCCTCGTCCGGCGCGGCTGCCCCGGCACCGACGGGCGAGGCGCTGGCGGTGGTCGAGCGCTACGCCCGGCGCGTCGCGCCCGAGCGCTACAGCATCCTGGCGCCCGACGTCTGGCAGCTGGTGCAGGAGCGCCAGCGTGCGCTGCTGCGCCTGTTCGTCGCGCAGGGCTGGCTGGACCTGGATCGGCGCCGCCTGGTCGAGGTGGGCTGCGGCAGCGGCGGCAACCTGCTGGAGTTCCTGCGCATGGGCTTCGCGCCCGAGCACCTGACCGGCCTGGAGCTGCTGCCCGAGCGCCACGTCCATGCCCGCACCGTGCTGCCCGCCGGGCTGGCGCTGCACCTGGGCGACGCGCTGCAGGCGCCCGTCGCCGATGCCAGCGTCGACCTGGTGTTCCAGGCCACGGTGTTCTCGTCGTTGCTGGACGACGGCTTCCAGCGTGCGCTGGCCGCCGCCATGTGGCGCTGGCTCAAGCCCGGCGGCGCCGTGCTCTGGTACGACTTCGCGATCGACAACCCGCGCAACCCCGACGTGCGCGGCGTGCGCATGGCGCGCCTGCGCGAGCTGTTCCCGGCCGCGCGCATCGGGGCGGCACGGCGCCTCACGCTCGCCCCGCCCATCGCCCGGCGCGTGTGCCGGTTGCACCCGGCGCTGTACGGCGTGTTCAACGCGCTGCCGCTGCTGCGCACGCACCGGCTGGTGTGGCTGGCCAAGCCGGGGTGATCCGGCAGCGGTGCTGGGTGCTGCCCGGGCCATGGCTCAGCCCGTTGCCCAGGCCGGGGTTGGCGCCGGCCTCCTAGAATTCCCGGATGACCGCCGCCCAGAACCCGCCCGCCCAGCCCTTCCTGCCCTTCGCCCTGCCCGAGATCGGCGAGGAGGAGATCGCCGAGGTCGTCGACACGCTGAAATCCGGCTGGGTCACCACCGGGCCCAAGGCGCGGCGCTTCGAGACCGACTTCGCCGCCTTCCTGGGCGATGACCAGTTGCACTGCATCGCTGTCAACTCGGCCACCGCCGGCCTGCACCTGGCGCTCGAGGCCCTGGGCATCGGCCCGGGCGACGAGGTCATCACCACCACCCACACCTTCACCGCCACCGCCGAGGTGGTGCGCTACCTGGGCGCGGACGTGAAGCTGGTCGACATCGACCCTACCACGCTCAACATCGACATCGCTGCCATCGAGGCCGCGATCACGCCGCGCACCAGGTGCCTGATCCCGGTGCACTACGCCGGCCTGGCGGTCGACATGCCGGCCCTGCTGGCGCTGGCCAGGAAACACGGCCTGAAGGTGGTGGAAGACGCCGCCCATGCCCTGCCGACCACGGTGGGCGGCGGCCGGCTGGTCGGCACGCTGGCCAGCGACGTGACGGTGTTCAGCTTCTACGCCAACAAGACCATCACCACCGGCGAGGGCGGCATGCTGGTGACGCGCGACGACGCCGTCGCCGCCCGCGCCAAGGTCATGCGCCTGCACGGCATCAACCGCGACGCCTTCGACCGCTTCACCGCCAAGGTGCCGAGCTGGTACTACGAGATCGTGGCGCCGGGCTTCAAGTACAACCTGACCGACATTGCCGCGGCGCTGGGTCTGCACCAGTTGAAGCGCGCCCACGCGTTTCAGCAAAAGCGCGCCGCGCTGGCCGCGCAGTACCACGCCGAGCTGGCCGGCCTGCCGCTCGTCCTGCCGCCCACGCCGGCGCCGGGCGAGCTGCACTCCTGGCACCTCTACGTGCTGCGCCTTGCGCCCGAGGCCGGCGTGAGCCGCGACGCGGTGATCGAGGCGCTCTACGCCGCCGGCATCGGCTGCAGCGTGCACTACATCCCGCTGCACCTGCACCCCTACTGGCGCGAGACCTACGGCCTGAGGACCGAGGACTTCCCGCACAGCCAGGCGGCGTATGAAGCCATGTTCAGCGTGCCGCTGTACACGCGCATGACGCCGGCCGACGTCACCCGGGTCGCCTCGGCGCTGCGCCGCGTGCTGGGTTCCTGAGGCCGCCGCGTTGCCGTCAAGCAACGTGGGCAAACGTCTGCTCGACCTGGCCGGCGCGGGCGCCGGCCTGCTGCTGCTGGCCCCGCTGCTGCTGCTCGTCGCCCTGACCATCAAGCTCGACAGCCCGGGCCCGGTGTTCTACCGCCAGGTGCGCGTGGGCCGGGGCGGACGCGAGTTCCGCATCCACAAGTTCCGCACCATGCGCCATGCGCCCGCGAGCGGCAGCACCGGTCCGCAGATCACCGTCGGCGCGGATGCGCGCATCACCCGCACCGGGCGCTGGCTGCGCCACAGCAAGCTCGACGAGCTGGCCCAGCTGATCGACGTCGTCACCGGCGACATGAGCCTGGTCGGCCCGCGCCCCGAGGTGCCGAAATACGTCGCGCTCTACCCGGCCGGCCTGCGCGAGCGGGTGCTGTCGGTGCGCCCGGGCATCACCGACCTCGCCTCGATCGAGTACCGCCACGAGAGCCGCCTGCTGGCGCAAAGCGCCGACCCCGAGCACACCTATGTGCACGAGGTGCTGCCGGCCAAGCTGGCGCTGCAGGCGCGTTACGTCGAGCAGGCCGGGGTGTGGACCGACCTGGTGCTGATTGCACGGACACTACGAGCCCTGTTCTGAGCCCTGATCCCTGATCCGTTCCTGCACCGATTTCCGCACCGCACCATGCTCTGGTCCAGCCTCGACGCCCTGCTCACCCGCGCCCGCCCGCACCGCGAGGCCCTGGCCCTGGGCATCGACGCCCTGGTCGTGGCGGCGTGCTGGAACGTCACCTACCTGTTCCGCCTGGGCTTCGAGCGCTGGATCGAGGCCCGGCCGGGCTACGACTTCTGGGTCATGGCGGCGCTGGTGGCGCTGTACCTGGGCGTGTTCCGCGCCCTGCAGGTGCCCAAGGGCATGTGGCGGTTCTCGGGTTTCGGCGAGATCCAGCGCCTCACCGTGGCCTGCGCCATCGCCGGCCTGGTGGGCGCGGTGGCGGTGCTCATGGCCCAGCTGGCCCAGGTGCCGCGCGCGGTGCTGGCGCTGCACCCGGTCGTCAGCCTGATGGGCCTGACCCTGGTGCGCATCGGCTACCGCATGCTTTATGAGCACATGCGCGCACGCACCAGCGGCAGCGCGCTGGAGACGCGCCGCGCCCTGGTCTTCGGCGCCGGCCACGCCGCGCGGCTGCTCATCGCCGGCATCCAGCACCAGGGCTGGGTGGTGGTGGGCCTGCTGGACGACGACCCGGCCAGGCTGGGCGTGCGCGTGGGCAACATCCCCGTGCTGGGCGCGCTCGACAGCGCCGCGCACTGGGCGGCGCTGCACGGCATCACCCACATCGTGGTGGCCATCCCGTCGGCCACCGGCGCGGCGCGCCGGCGCATCCTCGATCTGGCGGCATCGACCGGCCTGCCCGTCGTCACCGTGCCCAGCGCCGACGAGCTGCTGGAAGGCCGCCACCTCAGCCAGGTGCGCGACATCGAGCCCGAGGATCTGCTGGGCCGCGAGCCCGTCAAGCTCGACGAGGGCGGCATCAGCGAGACCCTGAGCGGCAAGGTCGTGCTGATCACCGGCGCGGGCGGCTCGATCGGCTCCGAGCTGTGCCGCCAGGTGGCGCGTTACGGCCCGCGCCGCCTGGTGCTGTACGAGCTGAGCGAGTTCGCGCTGTACGCCATCGAGCAGGAGCTGAGCCTCTCGCATCCCCACCTGCCCCTGGTGCGCCTGGTGGGCGATGTGCGCGACGCCTCCCACCTGCGCGCCACCTTCGAGCGCTGGTCGCCCCAGGTGGTCTTCCACGCCGCGGCCTACAAGCACGTGCCGCTGATGGAGGAGGACAACGCCTGCGCCGCCCTGCGCAACAACCTGCTCGGCACCTGGCGTGCCGCCCAGGCCGCGGCGGCGGCGGGCGCCGAACGCTTCGTGCTGATCAGCACCGACAAGGCCGTCAACCCCACCAACGTGATGGGCGCCACCAAGCGTGCCGCCGAGATGGTGGTGGCGCGCCAGGCGGCCCTGAACGAGGAGGCAGCCAGGGAGGCCGGGGCCGCAGGCGGCAGTGGCACCCGCTTCATGGCGGTGCGCTTCGGCAACGTGCTGGGCAGCTCGGGCAGCGTCATTCCGAAGTTCAAGGAACAGATCGCGCGCGGCGGCCCGGTGACGGTGACGCACCCGGATATCACGCGCTTCTTCATGACCATCCCCGAGGCCGCCCGCCTGGTGGTGCAGGCCGCGGCGATCGGCGAAGGCGGCCAGGTCTTCGTGCTCGACATGGGCGAGCCGGTCAAGATCGTCGACCTGGCGCGCGACCTCATCCGCATGAGCGGCCACAGCCTGGACGACATCGCCATCACCTTCAGCGGCCTGCGCCCCGGCGAGAAGCTCTATGAAGAGCTGCTGGCCGATGCCGACTCGACCCTGCCCACGCGCTTCCAGCGTCTGCGCATCGCCCGCCTGGACGATCGCAGCAAGGATGTGGGGCAGTTGATCGACTGGGCCGTGGCGCATCCGGTGGCCAGCGATACCGACGTGCGCACCGAGCTGGCGCGGCTGGTGACGGAGTACCGGCCGGCGGGCAAGGGCTGAGGCTGGGCGCCGGATGGCTGCCCCGGCGATCGGCGGGGGAGAGTCGAGATGGCGTCCCCCCTGGTGCGGGGGCACAGTTGTTCCTGACGGTTTTCTAGCAACCCAGGTCGAACTGGATTTCCAGGCCGTGCGCCTGCCATTGCGCCCGGTCACCAGTAACGGGGCGGAGTCAAGTCTGAAGTGCAACGCGCTGAGTTGACCGAGCGACGCGCTCAGCGCGATGTTTTTCGACAAGTTCGGTATAGACCTCGCGCGGCG
>JBJOKY010000412.1:0-4070 GCA_046045865.1 Pseudomonadota bacterium
CGGCAGCCGGCCCGGCGGTGGCTCGCCGCGGTGCGGCCGCGCTGGCCTGCCCGCATTGCCGCAACCGCCAGTTCACCATGCGCGGGCCCGTGACCATCACCGTGCGCGGGCGCTGAGCTGCCACCGGCCCGGCCAGCACCCCACCAGCGCCGCACTCGCACCCGCACCGCCAGCCATCGCCCCAGCTCCGCCGTCGACCCGCCCGACACCCTCCCGCCATGGACGTGCGCCAGTTCCTGCAGGCCAAGATCAACGGGCTCACCGCCAGGCTGAGCCGGCTGGCGCGCATCGACAACGCCTTCGTCGGCCTGCGTGCGCAGGACTTGCCCTACGCGCCGTCGCGCCGCCACCTCGAAGTGGCCAACCAGCGCCTGGCGCTGGTCGAGCAACGCATCCGTGCCCGCTTCGACCAGCTCCAGGCCGGTTGGCGCGAGCGCCCGCCGCAGCGCGTGCTGATCGACCTGGCGCTGGTGGAGCGCGAGCTCGACCGCGCGCGGCGCCTGTTCGGCATGTTCTACGAGGTCTTCGCCCAGCGCGGCACCAGCTTCGGCCCCTCGCTGGCGGCCCACGACGCCATCGCCGCCGACTGCTACCACGCCGTGCGCCAGGCCGCGCCGCGCATTTTCGAGAGCCCGCTGCTCAAGCCAGTGTGCTACATGGAACACGGCTACTCGCCTGCCACCATGCGCCGCGGCGTGCAGCTCAGCCGCCTGCTGGGCGAGGCCAACCCCTTCCCGCTCATCCGCATCCCGTGGGACCGCGACCAGCCCTGGCAAAGCGTGTTCCTGCACGAGGTCGCGCACAACCTGCAGGCCGACCTGGGCATCTGGCAGGAAAACCGCCAGGCCGTGCTGCGCCGAGTGATGGGCAGCGCGCGCGACCCCTTCCTGGCCGGCGTGTACGGGCGCTGGCACAAGGAGATCTTCGCCGACCTGGCCGCCATCCTGCTCGGCGGCCCGGCGGCGGCCTGGGGCATGGCGGACTTCCTCGCTCACCCCCAGCCGCGCACCATGACCTTCCGCCCCGGCGGCGCCCACCCGACCGCCTACCTGCGCGTCTACCTGCTGGCCGAGATGATGCGGCGGCTGGGCTTCACCGCCGACGCCGCACGCCTGCTGCGCGTGTGGCAGGGGCTGTACAGCCGCAGCAGCGGCCCGCAGCGCATCCCCGCCCCGCTGCTGGGCAGCGCGCCGCGCCTCATCCCCGAGGTGGTGGACGAGATCGCCTTCCAGACCCGACGCAACCTGGCGCAGCGGGCGCTGGTGGACGTGATTCCGTTCGGGCGGGATGACGAGGCGGCGATACGGGCCGGGGCTCGGGCGCTGGAACGCCATGCGGATCCGCAGCTGGCGCCGCGCCACGTGGTGAGCGCGGCGCACTACGCGCTCGGCCGGGGCCATGTGGCACCGCAGCGGCTGGCGCGCTGTGTGATCGAGCTGCTCAGCCCGAAGCCCGCCGCAGCCGCGGATCGCCCTGTCCGGTCGCAGCACCTGAGGCTGGCCGCCTGACCGGCCGGCCGCCCGCACCGCCATGCAGCCCGACGCCCCGCCGTGCATGACCCGCATCCAACCGTACACCACGAGGAACCCGTGATGGCCATCACCCCCAACCCGTCCTACGCGCTGACCGCACCGTCCAGCCACGCCCGTCTGGCGATCGACAACCTGTTGCGGCGCGAACTCAAGATCGGTGATCCCAACGACCCGGGCCAGGTGGCCGGTGCGCTGCTGGAACGCTACCGCGCCGATGCACGCACCCAGGCGCTGGACGGCGAGGCGCGTGGCCTGCCCTTCCTGAACTCGCCGGCGGCAGCCACCGTGCTGGCCGCCGCACCGACAGCGACCGATCTGGACCTCGACCAGGCGCGCTCGGACGTGCAGCAGGATCTGGCCAAGCTGCTCACGAGCAACTTCACCAAGGACGTGCGGCCGGAGCTGGAGGGTTGGCAGCGCGCCATCGGCGTGCTCATCGACCAGGGCGTGGCCTCGGCCCGCATGGCGATGGATCCCTACAGCCGCGACCGCACGCTGGCCATGCGGCGCGAACTGGGCGAATACGCATTCGTGATGCGCGTGGTGGGGGCGCTCACGCCGGCCCTGCACGACGACTACCGCAACCTGGCGCAGAGCCTGGACGAAGTCGCCTCCGTGCTGCTCGTGCTGATGGGCGAGGCCATCGCCAACGCCGGCATGGCCGGCGGACGCTACCTGCTGCAGGTGCCCTACAGCGAACTGCAGACACGGCGCGATGCGGTGCTGATCAACCTGCGTCAGTTGCGCGGCGGCATCCACGAGACTGCGCGTGGCGAGCACTGGGCCCTGGGCCTGGACGGCTACCAGCAGCTGCACGAATTCATCGAGCGCAACGGCCAGCTCGAACTGCGATCTCTGCTCAACGAAGCCGAGCTGTCGCGCACGCTCGACGAGATGGTGCAACTCGCCAGTGGTGGCAGCGCCCACGGCATGCGCATGCTGGGCGCCACCGCCTGGTCATCGGTCAACCGGCTGCACCGCTTCATCCAGGTGACGCTGGATGCCGACATCCAGCCCAGGTCACCGGCGGTCACGGCCTTCCTGCAGGCCCTGCAACTCTTCGTCAGAGGTTTTGGCAACGCTGGCGGACATCGTCTCCTGCGTATCGCACGCCCGGCCATTCTGACCTATGGCATGTATGGCTCGACCAGCCAGACCGAGGCGGAAAGGCGATTGGTCAAATTGGTCAACCTGCGCGGCGAACTGGCCAGCCAGCTGGATTGTTTGGGTCATTGCAACTGCGACGACGACACCCTGAAATTGCAGGTCGTGCTGGACAAGATCCTGTTCGATCTGGATCGCTCCATCGACCTGTACTGCATCGGCACTGAAGATTGGGGGGCGCCCGAGCAGCAGGCGGCGGCTTGTGCATTCCTGATTGCTGCTGTCCTGGATGTGGATAGGTGGTTCGAGAATGTTGATTCTCCGGGTAGGTTCAATTTCCTTGGCGATTTGACCGATGGTATTAAGGCGCTATTTAATAAGCTCGCATTGATCCTGCTGGGTGGCGACGAGGATAATGGCAATCTGAGTGAAATGATTCCATTGGTCGTGCAAGGAGGCTCAACGCTGATAGGGCCAGAACTGATTCGTCAGTTGCAATGGATTGCTCGGCTAGGCGGCGTCATCAGGCAGATGACTACCGGTTGTATGGATGTGGGTGATTTGTTCAACGATGACTTGCGGGCATCTGAAATTTCTGAAAACAGGATTGGCAATCTTGATAAATCGGGTGTTCTGTCTGGCATCATACGCGGGGCGGTATGGATATTGAAGGCCAGGACGATGAGCCTCGGAAATCAGATTGTTCAGGTGTTGCGGGAAAATGTGGCTGTTTCTCCGTATTCGCCTGCGCAGGCCTGGGCGAATATATCTGACGATATCAGGTCTGTCGTGGATAAGGAAAGGAATGATGCGGCACGCATGATAACTGTGCGTGAAGGGGTGGCCGCAGACGTCGAAACCAATCGCGCCCCCAAGAAGAGGAGGGTGGAGGTGCCTGTGCCGCCAACGTCTGAATCCTCCGGTTCATGAAATATATAAGTATGGTCCGGTTTTTATACCGCTGAGCTAGATCCATGGGTAATGCTTGCATTTGACGTCGAGTTTTGGAGAGTCACATGAACTTCCAGACCACTGAAACCATCCAGCGGCTGTGGGAAACCTTCCTGCAGGAACAACTCGCCAGTCTGCCGCCGGAGCAGCGTGACGGCATGGCCACGCAGTTCGAGGAGCGGCTGGGTGAGCTGATGCAGAAGAATGGCGGGCAGGGCGGAGACGGTGCCTTCTTCGACCTGCTGGGCATGGGTCCGCAAGGCAACGTGGGTTTCGACAAGATCGGCTACCCCTATCTCCAGCCGGATTTCGACGATTCCATCGTGCCCAGCCAGCTGCACGCTGCGGCCGAACTCTACTACATCTACCAGCACGAACGCATGAAGGGCAGACTCTAAACTGAAGTGCAACACCACCAACGAAATCAACAGTTTGAGCCGATGGGACAACACTATTCAAGCCTGAGCATCGAGGAGCGCACGC
>JBJOKY010000413.1:0-4068 GCA_046045865.1 Pseudomonadota bacterium
TTGCCGTTGCTCGACCAGATGTTGAAGTAAGTTGCTGTTGTTGGTAGTTTTGATGCGATGGTTGCGTATGACGATGTGCTGTCGACATCAGTGAGGAATGCATTGCTGCCAAGATAATAATGCAAGGCGCTGCCAAGCGCAGCGCCGGTATAGTCCAAATCTACCAGCAGCGTATCGGTGCCCAGGCCACCGACCAGGGTATCCAGGCCCATGCTGGCAATGATCGTGTCGTCCCCGGCGCCACCATCTATGGAATCATTGCCCGCAGTACCAGCCAGCAGGTCGTCGCCTGCACCGCCGATGACGGTGGCCAGCCAGCCGCCGTAGGCGGGCAGGTGCACGGCGTGGGTGGCCGGCAGTTGGCCGTGCACGGCGTCGAGTTGCCAGTTTGCTTCCGCGGCCGGGCCGCCTATGCGCCGGGTTGCTCCTGCAACGGGTGCGTCGAAATAGTTTGACAGACCGGCCATGAATTCATCACCCCGCACGCCTGCCGCGGCTTCGCAGCCGTAGACCAGCATGGCTTGGGGCGGCGCTGATTTTCTGGGCGCTGCGGCGCGCAGTGTCGCGATATCCAGTTCACCTTGGCCCATCAGCAAACGACCTGGTCGGCCGTGACAGAACAGGTCGATGCTGGCGATATCACCGTGTCTGGCCAGATGGTCGTCGATCTGCTGCAGGCCGCAGCGGTCGGCCTGGATGGCGATGACGTCAATACTCTGGTCGAGTGCCTCCAGTTGGGCGGATATCTCCGCAACCCGCGTGTCAACGAATGCAATGCGACGTGCCATGATTTCTGCCTTCAAGATGTTGATGCCGACAAGATCAATGTGAGGTGGATAGTTGCGCACACGCGGCGAGCGCCCAAGTCAGGCGATATCCGCATGTCATTGCGATGAAATGTCCCGGGGTCAGGGTTGGCATGCCAGGAGGTGGCCAGGCACGAATACCTGCAGGTCTTGTGCAAAAACTGGATGGCGCAACCACATACGCCCGTGTGCAGGCATGACGCGCGCACAACGACATGTCACGATGATGATCATCGTTTTCCCCGGTTGGATATTCATGACGCCGCAAGGCGCCTGCCGGCATCTGAGGATATTCCGGCAGGCGCGCAAAGATCGCCGAAGCTTATGGCGCTGTCAATATGAAAGATCCGATACGTTGTGCTGCCGGAACATCCCTGCCCGGTTCTGGTGCGCGGGGTCGCCGGTGGATTGAATATCCGTGAACTAGTCCACGAAATGGCAGTTGGCGGTGTGTTTTGCCATCGGGAAGACAAACGACCGCCGCAGGGCCTGCAAGGCCGCTGCTGCGGGGCGGCGCGCCGTACGGGCGCGGCAGGTCAGTGCACGAACCCGATCGTGGCGCGCTTGCCGCCGCTGCTGCCAGGCAGGTCGGTCACCTCGACGCGCTCGCGCTTGCCCAGCTTGGCGTTGCCGAAGGCGGTCATCCAGGCGCGGCGCATCTCGCGCGGCGCGAGTTCGCTGAACTTGTCGAGCACGTCGTCGCCGGGCGTGGCGTCGAAGCGGCTGCCCCAGTCGTGCGCGGCACGGATCTGCTGGTACAGGCGCAGGGCGATGCGCCGGGCGGCGTCGCGGTCCGGCATCTGCACCTCGTACACGTTCATGCGGTTGAGGATGGGCTCGGGGATGGCACGTTCGTCGTTGGCCGTGGCGACCCAGATCACCTGGCTGGCGTCGATCGCGACCTCGGCGTATTCGTCGATGAAGCTGCCCGCGGTGTCGTGCTCCAGCAGGCTGTACAGCGCGCCGAGCGGGTCGTAGGCGTGTTCGCCGCTGGCCTTGTCGATCTCGTCCACCACCATCACGGGGTTGGCGTACTGGCCGTCGACCAGGGTCTCGAAGACCTTGCCGGGGCGCGCGCCCTTCCACTGCGAGCTCGCACCCGAGAGCACCCAGCCCGCGGTGAGCGAGCTCATCGAGACGAAACCCATGCCCGTGCCCAGCAGGTTGGAGACCTCGCGCGCGAAATGCGTCTTGCCCACGCCGGGCGGGCCGAGCAGCAGCATGGGGGTGAGTTCGAGGGCGTCGCGGCTGTCCTCGCACAGCGCCAGCTGGCGCCGCACGTCGTCGAGCACGACGTGGAAGTTGGGCAGTTCCTCGTACAGGTGCTCCATCGAGGGCAGGCCGCTGGGCTTGACCTGGAAGCGCTCGGGGCCTTTTTCCAGCATGCGCTCGTAGGTGGCGCGCAGCTGCTCGTGCTCCTTGCCGGGCAGCTTGTCCAGGCGCTTCTCGACCTCGGCGGTGCGGTAGACGCTGCGCATGCGCGCGATCGGGATCTGCTGGCGCGCCTGGTGCGCCGCGCCCTGCGTGAGGGTGACCAGTTCGGTGCTCTTGCTGCTCATGCCGTGCTCCGCCGATGTGACCTGTCAGATCATCGCCACAGCTTGCCTGCAAACCTGCGTTCGCTCAAGCCGTGGCCCCGTTGCAGACAAGCATGCCTCAGGCCAGCCGCCAGTCCAAGCCTGCAATGCCTGCCAGGCGGCACCTGTTGCAGGGGTGTGACGGTGGCAGGCGCGGGCTTCGGCACTGCGTCACGCAGGCCATGCGCCGCCGGTGGGCCGGCGCAGGCGGCTATTTCACGTAGGTATTGAGCTGCATGATGGGCATGAGCACCGCCAGCACGATGAGCATGACCATGGCGCCCATGCCGACGATGAGCAGCGGCTCCAGGATG
Source organism: Pseudomonadota bacterium (assembly GCA_046045865.1). Classification (GTDB taxonomy): domain Bacteria; phylum Pseudomonadota; class Gammaproteobacteria; order Burkholderiales; family Burkholderiaceae_C; genus Sphaerotilus. The sequence goes on from JBJOKY010000413.1 coordinate 2,698, forward strand.
GTGGCCAGCGCCAGGGCGCGGCGCTGCACCTCGGCGCCGAGCTGGGTGGCGGCACGCTGCAGCATGAGCGGCAGCTCGCCGGTCTGCTCGCCCAGGCGGGCGAACATCGACAGCAGGCCCGGGAAACGCTTCTTGGCCGCCAGCGCCGAGGCCAGCGGCGCACCTTCGCGCACGCGCACGAGCGCGTCTTCGGCGTCCGCGCGCATGGCGCGGTTGCTGAGCGTCTCGCCCGCCGCCTGCAGCGCCTTCAGGATGGGCACGCCCGAGCCGGCCAGCATGGCCAGCGTGCCGGCGAAGCGCGCCGCGTTGTAGCCGCGCGCCAGCCGGCCGACCAGCGGCAGGGTGAGCCAGGTGGCGTCCAGCGCGATGCGCGTCGTCGGGTTGCGGCGCGCCGCCATGAGTGCACCGAAGGCGCCCACCAGCGCGATGGCGACCAGCCAGCCCCAGTGGCGCACGAAGCTGCTGATGGCCAGCATGGCCACGGTCAGCCCCGGCAGGGCGCGCTTGGAGCCGGCGAACACCTGCGCCACCTGTGGCACGACGTAGGTGACCAGGAAGATGACGATGACGATGGCCACGCACGACACGATGGCCGGGTACAGCGCTGCGCCGATCAGCTTGGCCTTCAGGGCCTGGCGTTCCTCGAGATCGTCGGCGAGCTTTTCGAGCACGCGGCCAAGCTGGCCGCTCTGCTCGCCGGCGGCGACCACGGCGCGGTAGATGTCGTCGAATTCCCTGGGCGCGCCGCCCAGCGCGCGCGCGAAGCTGGCGCCGGCGTTGACCTCGGCGCGCAGGTGGGCCAGCAGCTCGCGCTGGCGCGGCTGCTCGGCCTCGTCGGCCAGGGCGGTGAGGGCGCGTTCGAGCGGCAGGCCGGCGCTGATCAGGCCGGCGAGCTGGCGCGTCCAGATCGCCAGGCCGGTCGAGTTGAAGGCGCGCCCGCGCAGGGCCGGGCCGTTGCGCTCGTCGCCGCCGTCCTGCGCCACCGGCTGCACGTCGAGCGGCACGAGTGCACGCGCGCGCAGCATGCTGCGCACCGCCTTGGGGTTGTCGGCGTCCAGCAGACCCTTGCTGGTCTTGCCGTCGGCGTCGAGGGCTTCGTAGCGGTAGGCGGGCATGGTGGTGGCGGCGGCAGGCTCAGTCGCGCGTCACGCGCACCAGCTCTTCCATCGAGGTCACGCCGGTGCGCAGCAGGCGGTCGCCGTCCTCGCGCATGGTGCGCATGCCGCCGCTCTCGGCGGCGACGAAGAGCTGCGATTCGGTCGCTCGGCTGTGGATCAGGCCGCGCAGCGCGTCGTCGACCACCAGCAGCTCGTAGATGCCGGCGCGGCCCTTGTAGCCGCTCTTGCCGCACACGTCGCAGCCGACAGATCG
>JBJOKY010000414.1:0-4064 GCA_046045865.1 Pseudomonadota bacterium
GCCACGCCCAGCAGGCCCTGGCTGCGGTTGACCGAGGCCAGGGCACCGTGCGCGCCGGTGTCGAAACCGACCAGCAGCACCGGCTCGGCGTCGCTGGCGCACAGGCTGGCCGCCTCCAGCCAGCCGGTGGCGAAGGCGTGGCCGAAATGCGCCACCGCGCTGCTGGCGCGCCGGCAGCCCGCCGCCATGGCCCAGTAGCCCGAGGCGGCGTTGTGCACCGAGTGGTGGAAACGCATGGGCGAGAGCAGTTCGGGCTTGCTGGCCAGGGTGGTGCACAGGGCGTCGACGATGGCCAGATCGCCGTGCGTCGAGGTGAACACGCTGGCCAGCTCGGCCGGCGCCAGGCCGGCCTGCGCCACGGCGGCCTGTGCCACCTCCAGCGCCAGCAGCACGGTGTCGGGCGCACGGCGGCGCTCGTTGGGGCCCAGCAGCAGCGGCGCGGGGCGGGCGTGCTGGGCGTGCGTCGGCACGGCCTGGCCACGCAGGGCGGCGCGTGCCACCGGCCAGCCCGGCAGCGCAGGCGACCACCAGGCGACGGCGTCGATCCAGACCCGTTCGGCCGTCATGTGCCGAACAGCAACACGCAGTTGTTGCCGCCAAAGCCGAAGGAGTGGGACGCCGCGTGCTGCACCTTGCCGTGGCGCGGCGCCAGGCGCAGCTGCTGCGCGAACACCGGGCCGAAGGCTGCGTCGGGCGCATCGCAGTGCGGGCTGCCGGCCAGCACGCCGTGTTCCAGCGCGAGCAGGCAGATCGCCGCCTCGACCATGCCGGCCGCGCCCATGGTGTGGCCGGTCAGGCCCTTGGTGGCGCAGGCATGCACGCCGGGCGCGTAGCGGCGCGCCACCAGCGCGGCCTCGACCTCGTCGTTGCGCTGGCTGGCCGTGCCGTGCAGGTTGAGGAAATCGATCGCCGCCGCGTCGGCCAGCCCGGCACGTGCCAGCGCGTCGTCCAGCGCCAGCTCGGCGCCCAGGCCCTGCGGGTGCGGCGTGGACATGTGATGGGCATCGTTCGACTCGCCGTAGCCGAGCAGGCGCAGGGGGGTGGCGGTGGTGGCGGATGCCGGCGTGCTGCCGTCGTCGCGTTCCAGCAGCGCGAAGCCGGCTGCCTCGCCCACGCTGATGCCGCTGCGCGCGGCGTCGAAGGGCCGGCAGGGCCGGTCCGAGATCAGCCCGAGCGAGCGGAAGCCGTACAGCACGCTGGCGCACAGCGCATCCACGCCGGCGACCACCACCGCGTCGACCAGGCCCAGGCGCAGCCAGCGTTCGGCGCTGGCAAAGGCCTTGGCGCTGGACGAGCAGGCGGTCGACACCGTCAGGCTGGGCCCGGCCAGGCCCAGCGCCCGCTGGGTGAACCCGGCCAGCGCGTGCGGCGTGTTGAGTGCCTCGCGGCGCAGTGCAGCGGGAAAACGCCCGTCGGCATCGAGCTGGCGGTAGGCCTGCTCCGACACGATGATGGTCGACGCCGAGGTGCCCAGCACCAGGCCGACCCGGTGTGCGCCCCAGCGCGCACGCGCCGCTGTCACCTCGGCGGCAAAGCCGTCGGCCTGCAGCGCCAGCCAGATCAGCCGGGTGGGGCGGCACTGCCAGTCGGCCAGCCCGACCGGCCAGCCGGCGGACCGCGCCACGCTGGCGGGCGCGTCCGGCGCATCGAGCTCAGCCACCCGGCCGACCCAGGTGGCGAGTGGCCAGGCCGGGTCGGTGTTGGCGCACAGGCCGCTGCGCTGGCCGGCGATGGCGTCCAGCAAGGCCGGGCGGCCGACACCGGCGGCGCTGCTGGCCGTGTAGGCACGCACCGCCAGCGGCGCGATCGGGGCAGGCCGTCGTCGTGCGGCAGGCGCAGCCGGCGGCGCGCTGCTGATGCTGGTGCGGGTCATGCTGCGGTGCAGCGAGCGGGCAGCAGGCCGCGTGCCAGCCAGCCGTCCCACAGGCGGCGCCAGGCCCGCCAGTCGTGCCCCCCCGGCGTGGTGCTGACCTGGCGCGCCGGCAGCAGGCTGGCGAACAGGCGGTGGCTGTCCTCGAAGCGGTCGGTGTCGCCGTAGCCGAGGTAGACCGCGCTGGCCGGCAGGGGGGCCGGCCCCGCGCCGTAATGGGCCCAGATCGCGCGATCGGCCTCGTCCGGCCCGGGGGCGGGCACCTGCGTGCGCCAGAGCTGCGGGCCGCCCGCGTCGGAGATCTCCTGCAGCAGCCGGCGCGGGCCCAGGTAGGGCGCCAGCGCGACCACGCCGGTGATCTCGTCGCCATGGCGCGCGCCGTAGGCCAGTGCGGCGAAGCCGCCCAGCGAGATGCCGACCAGCCAGATCTGGCGCACGCCGCGCGCCCGCGCCGGGCCGATGACGTCGTCGCGCAGGCGGCGCAGCACGCTGCGGTCGTTGTAGTAGCCCAGGTGGGCGTCGACCACCGCGACCTCGACGCGCGCGCCCTGGCGCACCAGGGCGTCGACGAAACCCTCGTCGACGAACTCCTGCGGCCGGCTGTAGACGCCGGGCAGCATCACCACCAGGGTATCGGCTGCGGCGGCCGCGGCGGCCGCGCCGCTGCTGGGTGTGCCGGCCGTGCCGTCGCAAGGGCCGGGCGGGCGCAGGACGTTCATCGGTATGCGTGTCGGGGGGATGGTCAACCACGCGCAGCCACCCAGGGCGGCGACCAGCGCCAGGCCCGTGCAGGCTGCGCGCACGCGGCGCCAGCCGGCGAGCAGCTGGCGGCCGCGCGCCGGGTTCACCGCGTTGCGCCTTCGCTGGCGTTGTGGATGATCCAGATCAGGTGCATCTCGCCGAAGCTGTAGGTCGCCGAGCTGGCGAAGATCAGCCGGCCCTGGCCCTTGTAGACCACCTCGTAGCGGTACTTGTCCGAGCCGAAGTAGAAGGGGATGAAGGCCTTGCCGGTGATGTAGCTGCCCTGGTCGCTCGGCTGGCCGAGCTGGGCGACGACCGAGGTGGCGGTCATGCCGATCTGCAGCTTGCCGAACTTGCTGCCCGGCGCGGGCTTGCCGGTGATCTCGCCTTCCCAGTCCTCCAGGCCCTTGACCTTCTGGCCGTAGCCGGCCTCGACCTTCTTGGAGTCGACCACCTCGCCGCGCTCGTTCATGCCCGGGCCGATCTTGCCGGCGTTGGGCGAGGGCACGGGCGCCGGTGCGGGCGTGGCGGCGGCGGCCGGTGCCGGCCTGGCCGCCGGCTTGGCCGCCGGCTTGGTGGCCGTGCCGCCCGACGCCGTGGTGCCGCCGGCGGTGGATGCCGTGCTGCCGCTGGCGCTGCCGTCGGCCTCGCCGCTCTTGCCCAGTCCCTGCATGGCGCCGCAACCGGCGAGTGCCACGGCCGCGCCCAGGGTGGCCGGCAGGCAGATGCCCCTGATGATCTTCGTCGTATCCACAACCATGCTGACCTCTCTTGACTTGCTTGCGATGAACGGGGCCCAGACTTGCCCCGCAGGCAGTTTAGTGGGGGGCTCCCAGCGTCGGCTGGGGGCGGGATTTCAGTACAGCCCGCCGTTGACCGAGATCACCTGGCCGGTGATGTAGGCTGCCTCGCGGCTGGCCAGGAAGCCGGCCAGCGCCGCCACCTCCTCGGGCCGGCCGGCGCGCCGGGCCGGCACCATGCGCTGCACCATCTCGGCGTCGAAGGCGCCGGCCGCCATGGGCGACTCGATGATGCCGGGCGCGATGGCGTTGACCGTCACGCCGCGGCTGGCCACCTCCAGCGACAGCGCCTTGGTCGCGCTGTTGAGTGCGCCCTTGGCCGCGGCGTAGTTGACCTGGCCGCGGTTGCCCGCCAGCGCCGCCACCGACGACACGTTGAGGATGCGGCCCCAGCGCGTGCGCAGCATGGGCAGCAGCAGCGGCTGGGTGACGCGGAAGAAGCCGTGCAGCGACACGTCGATCACGCCGTACCACTGCTGGGCGCGCATGCCGGGGAAGACCGCGTCGTCGTGGATGCCGGCGTTGTTGACGATCACCTGCACCGGCCCGTCGGCCAGCAGCTGCGTGCAGGCGGCGGCGCAGGCGTCGTCGTCGGTCAGGTCGAAGGCCAGCGCCTGGGCCGTGCCGCCGGCGGCGCGGATCTCGTCGGCCAG
>JBJOKY010000415.1:0-4042 GCA_046045865.1 Pseudomonadota bacterium
CGCCGGCCCGGGCAGCGGCGCGGGTCAGGCTGGCGGTGGCGGTGGCAGCGCGACCGGGCCGGGCGTGCCCGCCACGCCGCCCCACCACTGCGTCGTGCCGGCCAAGCCGGGCGGCGGCTACGAGCTGACCTGCCAGCTGGCGCGCCAGGCGCTGCAGCCGGCCGGCGCGGGGCTGGCGCTGGTCTACCAGCCCGGCGGCATCGGCGCGCTGGTCTACCACGAGGTCGTGCGTGGCCAGCGCGGCGCCAGCCTGGAGCTGATCGCCTTCTCCAGCGGCACCCTGCTCAACCTGGCACAGGGCCGCTTCGGCCGCCACGAGCCCGGGAAACTGCGCTGGGTTGCCGCGCTGGCGCGTGACCACGGCGTGGTCGCGGTGCACCGCGACGCGCCCTGGCCCGACCTGCCGGCGCTGCTGGCCGAGCTGGGCACGCGCCCGGGTGCGGTCGGCTTCGCCGCTGGCGGCACCATAGGCAGCCAGGACTGGATGAAGGCCGCCCTGCTGGCGCGCGCCGCGGGCCTGAGCCACAAGGCCGTGCGGGTGGTCGCCTTCGAAGGCGGCGGCGACGCCGTGCAGGCCCTGGCCGGCCGCCACGTGCAGGTGCTGTGCGGTGACGCGGCCGAGCTGACGCGCCAGATCGCGCGCGGCGCGCCGCTGCGCCTGCTGGCCGTGCTGGCGGCGCAGCGCCTGGGCGGCGCACTGGCCGGCGTGCACACGGCGCGCGAGCAGGGTGTCGACCTGGTCTGGCCCATCCTGCGCGGCCTGTACACCGGCGCCGGCACGCCACCCGCCATGGCGGCCGACTGGGGTCGCCAGCTGGTGGCCGGCGCGCGCCGCGCCGAGGTGATGCACGAGCTGGACCGCCTGGCCCTGCAGCCCCTGGCGCTGACCGGCGCCGAGCTCGACCGCGCCGTGGCCGACGAGCTGGCGCGCTACCGCCAGCTGGCGCAGTCCTTCGGCCTGCGCGTGCCGCCCGGCTGATCCGCCCGACCTGACCGGCCTGACCGGCCGGCCCGATCGGCCTGGCCGGGCCGTGCACCTGCGGCCGGCCCCGGGCCGCCCCCGGTCGCGGGCACGGCGACCCCGTGCGAAGATGGCCGCATGCCTGCCGATCCAGCCCTGCCGCCCGCTGTCCCACGCATCGGCCTGATCCACGCCACGCGCCTGGCGGTCGACCCGGTCCACCTGGCCTTCGAGCGGCTGTGGCCTGCAGCCGAGCGCATGAACCTGCTGGACGACAGCCTGTCGGTCGACCTGGCGCGCACGGGCAGCCTCACGCCGGCCATGACGCGGCGCTTCGAGACCCTGGCGCTGTACGCGCGCGACACCGGCTGCCACGCCATCCTCTACACCTGCTCGGCCTTCGGCCCGGCCATCGAGGCGGCGGCGCGCGCCTGCCGCCTGCCCACCCTCAAGCCCAACGAGGCCATGTTCGCGCAGGCGGTCGAGCGCCTGCGCACGCACGGCGGGCGCGCCGCGCTGGTGGCGACCTTCGAGCCCTCGATCGCGCCCATGCGCGCCGAGTTCGAGGCCCTGGCCGCGGCCGCCGGCCTGGGCGAGGTGGCGCGCCTGACCACCGTGCTCGTGCCCGGCGCCATGCAGGCGCTGGCCGCGGGCGATGCCGCGGCGCACGACGCCGCCATCGCCGACGCCGTGGCCGCGCTGCACGGCGTCGAGCTGGTGATGCTGGCGCAGTTCTCCATGGCTGCGGCCGGCGGCGCGGCGCAGGCGCGCACCGCCGCCCGGGTGCTGACCAGCCCCGACTGCGCCGTGCTGGCCATGCGCGCGGCGCTGCCCCCGGGCACGGCGCCGGCCTGAGCGCCGCCGCCGCCAGCCAGCGCCCGTCCCCCCGCCCACACCGATCCACCCCGAGCACCGCCCCGGAGACCCTCGAGATGAGCGCTGCAGCCGCGCCCCTGCGCATCCCCGTCGACGCCCTGCGCGACTTCATCGCCCGCAGCCTGGCCGCCACCGGCATGCCAGGGGCACACGCCACCACCGTCGCCGCCCTCATGGCCGAGGCCGACCTGCAGGGCTCGGACGGCCATGGCGTGATCCGCCTGGCGCCCTATGTGCGCCGCATCCGCCATGGCGGCATCAACCTGGCGCCCGACATCCGCATCGTGCAGGAGCGTGCCGCCACCGCGCTGGTCGACGGCGACAACGCCATGGGCCACCTGGTGATGAGCCGCGCGGCCCGGATCGCGGTCGACAAGGCGCGCACCTGCGGCATCGCCTGGGTGGGGTCGCGGCTGTCCAACCACGCCGGGCCGGCGTCGTTGTATGCGCGCATGCCGCTGGCGGTCGGCATGATCGGCCTGTACTTCGCCGTGGGCAACGCCAACCACCTGCCGCCCTGGGGCGGGCTGGAGATGCTGCTGTCCACCAACCCCATCGCCGCAGCCATCCCGGCCGGCGAGGAGCCGCCCATCGTGCTGGACATGGCCACCACCGTGGCCGCCTACGGCAAGGTCAAGGCCAAGGCGCAGCGCGGCGAGTCCATGCCCGAAGGCTGGATGATCGACCGCCAGGGCCGGCCGCTGACCGACCCGAAACGTGCCGACGAGGGCTTCCTGCTGCCCATCGGCGGCTACAAGGGCTACGGTCTGGCGCTGCTGGTGGGCCTGCTGGCCGGTACGCTCAACGGCGCGGCCATGGGCCGCCAGGTGATCGACTTCAACAAGGACGAGCACAGCGTCACCAACACCGGCCAGGCCATCGTCGCCATCGACCCGGCCGCCTTCGGCGACCCGGCGGCGCTGCGGGCCGAGGTCGACACGCTGATCCGCGACCTGCGCAACAGCGAGAAGATGCCTGGCCACGAGCGCATCTGGCTGCCGGGCGAGCAGAGCCACGCGCGGCGCATCGCCTACGCGCGCGACGGCATCCCGCTGCCCGCCGCACTGGTGGCCAGCCTGGCCACGCTGGCCGGCGAGCTGGGCGTGGCGCCGCTGGCCTGAGCCCCATCACCACAACACAAGGAGACACCCGATGACCCGGACCACCCCGCGCCGCCGCCTGCTCGGCCTGACCGCCTTCGCCCTGCTGCTCGGCAGCGCCGCCCTGCCAGCGGCGCGCGCCCAGGCAGGCAGCGCCGCCAGCTTTCCCGACAAGCCGGTGCGGGTGGTCATCCCGCTGGCGGCGGGCAGCGCGGTGGACAACGCCGCACGCATCCTGCTGCAGAAGATGCAGGCCAACCTGGGCCAGGCCTTCGTGATCGAGAACCAGCCCGGCGCGGCCGGCCTGATCGGCGCCGGCGTGGTGGCCAAGGCTGCACCGGACGGCTACACCCTGGGCGCCTTCAACGACAGCATCATGACCATGGTGCCCCACCTGAAGAGCCCCATGCCCTGGGACATCATGAAGGACTTCGCCCCCGTCTCGCTGGTCGCGACGGTGGAGTGGGGCCTGGTCGCAGCGGGCGGCGACAGCAGCATCACCAGGGCGGCCGACCTGATCGCCGCAGCCAGGGCGGCGCCGGGCGCCATCAACTACGGCTCGGGCGGCAATGGCAGCCCGCAGCACATCGCCGCGGCGCTGTTCGCGTCGCAGGCCGGCGTCCAGATGCAGCACGTGCCCTACAAGGGCGCGACCCAGGCGGCGGTGGGCGTGGCCGCGGGCGAGGTCAAGGTCGCCTTCCAGGGCCTGGCCACGGTGACCGGCCTGGTCGGCAGCGGCAGGTTGAAGCTGCTGGCCGTGACCACGCCGGCACGCCACCCGCGTTTCGCCGACGTGCCCACGGTGGCCGAATCCGGCCTGGCGGGCTTCGAGTTCAACTCGTGGTTCACGCTCATGGCGCCGGCCGGCACGCCGCCGGCCATCGTGAACAAGCTGCAGGCCGAGGTGGTCAAGGCCCTGGCCGACCCCGAGGTCAAGGCCAGGTTCGACAGCCTGGGCCTGACGCCGCGCGGCAGCACGCCCGAGCAGCTGGCCGCGGCGACCCGGGACCAGTACGCCAGGTACCAGCGCCTGATCAAGGCCGCCGGCATCACGGCGGAGTGACGACCAGCGGCCGGGCCGCACAGCCAGTTCTTCACCACCTGC
>JBJOKY010000416.1:0-4037 GCA_046045865.1 Pseudomonadota bacterium
CTCGTCCTCCAGCTTCTTGCGCCAGCTCTTGAAACCCTTGCGGATGTAGAACTCCAGCAGGCCAGGCTTGTCGACAGGCTGGAGGGCCAGTGCCGCCAGCGCCGCCTCGCCCGGCCAGCCGGGCAGGTGCCTGGCCAGGTCGCAGTCGAGCTTGATGGTGATGAGCCGGCGGCCCAGCGGCAGCCAGTCCAGCGCCTTCCTCAGGTTCTCGCCGGCCACGCCCTTGATGCCGTCGGCCGCGGCCACCACACCGTCCAGCGAGCCGTGTTCGGCCAGCCACTTCACGGCCGTCTTGGGGCCGACCTTCTCGACGCCCGGCACGTTGTCCACCGTGTCGCCGATGAGGGTGAGGTAATCGATGATGCGATCTGGCGGCACGCCGAACTTGGCCGCCACGCCGGCTTCGTCCAGCCACTCGTTGGTCATGGTGTTGACCAGCGTGACCTGCGGGTTCACCAGCTGGGCCATGTCCTTGTCGCCGGTGGAGATCACCACCGTGTGGCCGCTCTCGGCGCCCACGCGCGCCAGGGTACCGATGGCGTCGTCGGCCTCGATGCCGGGCACTTCCAGCACCGGCCAGCCCAGCAGGCGCACCACCGCGTGGATGGGCTCGATCTGGGCGCGCAGGTCGTCGGGCATGGGCGCACGCTGGGCCTTGTACTGCGGGTACCACTCGTCGCGGAAGGTCGGGCCCTTGGCGTCGAAGATGCACGCGGCGTGTTCGGCGCCGATGTCGGCGCGCAGCCGCTCCAGCATGTTGACCATGCCATAGATGGCGCCGGTGGGCTCGCCCTGTGCATTGCGCAGGTCCGGCATGGCGTGGTAGGCGCGGTAGAGGTAGCTGGAGCCGTCCACCAGCAGCAGCCTGGGGCGGACAGCCGCCGTGGCGGCCCGGGCCTGCGGTGGCGTGCTGGGGGACGGGCTGGTGGTCAGGTCGGCAGGGCTCATATGGCCATTCTGCCTAGCTCCCGGCCCGTGTCGGCCGGGGTGCCACCTACAATGGCAGCATGTTGTTTCACCCCTTGCGTGCTGCCGGCCTGGCGCCTGTTCTGGCCCTGTTGGCGCTGTGCGCCAGCGGCCTGGCCCGGGCAGCAGACAAGTCGACCTTCGCCCCCGTGTCCCCACCGCCGCAGATCAGCGGCGCGGCAGGCGTGCCGCCGCCGGCGGCGGCAACGCCCGCCATGCCGGCGGCACCCGCACCTGCAGCCTCGACCATCGAACGTGGCGCGGCGCAGGCTGGCAACACCTCGGTATCCAGCGAGGCCGGTGTGCGCACCACCGTGATCGAGGACAGCGGCAGCCGCATCGAGGAGCTCAAGGTGCGCGGCAACGTGCGCAGCATCCACGTCGCACCCAAGGGTGTCGGTGCGGGCCTGGCCTATGAAGTGCTTCCCGCGGTCGGCCCTGCCGGGCCGCGTGACACCGCCCCCGGGCCGGGCTCGGCGCACAGCAGTGCCGGCCAGCGGGTCTGGTCGCTGTTCAGCTTCTGAGCGTGGTGTCTCGCCCGAGCAGACGCGGCCGGCGCCGCGCCGCCGCCCTGAACCGCGCCCGGCCCGTACACCCTCCTGGCACCTGCACACGCCGGCCGGCGGCGCAGGCACTTACCTCACCCGTCCACCGCCCCGCCTGACCGGCGCTCGCCCATGGCCGTATTCACCGAAGTCACGCCCGCCCAGGCCGCCAGCCTGGCCCAGCGCCTGCATCTGGGCGACGTGGTCGAACTGCGCGGCATCAGTGCCGGCATCGAGAACACCAACTACTTCCTCACCACCACGCGCGGCGCCTGGGTGCTGACGGTGTTCGAGCGCCTGACCTCCGCCCAGCTGCCCTTCTACCTGCACCTGATGAAGCACCTGGCGCAGCGCGGCATCCCGGTGCCCGACCCGCAGGCCGACGCCGACGGCGAGATCCTGCTGAACCTGGCCGGCAAGCCCGCGGCGGTGGTGAACAAGCTGGCTGGCGGCCACCAGCTCGCCCCGGCGGAATCACATTGCACCCAGGTCGGCGCCATGCTGGCACGCATGCACCTGGCCGGGCAGGACTACGCCATGCACCAGCCCAACCTGCGCGGCCTGCCCTGGTGGACCGAGACCGTGCCCGTGGTGCTGCCCTATCTGACACCCGCGCAGCGCGAGCTGATCCAGACCGAGCTGGCCTTCCAGCAGGCGCTTGCGGCCAGCCCGGCCTTCCACGCCCTGCCGCGCGGGCCGGTGCACGCCGACCTGTTCCGCGACAACGTCATGTTCGACGCCAGCAGCGGGCACGACACACTCAGCGGCTTCTTCGACTTCTACTTCGCCGGCGTGGACACCTGGCTGTTCGACATCGCCGTGTGCCTGAACGACTGGTGCATCGACCTGCCCAGCGGCCGACTCGACGAGGCACGTGCACAGGCCTTCATCGGCGCCTACGACAGCGTACGCGCGCTCGACGGCGACGAACTGCGCCTTCTGCCTGCGCTGATGCGTGCCGGCGCGCTGCGCTTCTGGATCTCGCGCCTGTGGGACTACCACCTGCCGCGCGAGGCCAGCCTGCTCAAGCCCCACGATCCGGCGCATTTCGAGCGCGTGCTGCGCGAACGCGTCGGTTCACCCTGGCACTGGACGCGACCATGAAACTGCGCACGGCGCCCGCCCTGGACGGCATCCAGTGGGCGCGTTCCGGCTGGCAGCTGGTCAGGCGGCAGGCCATGGCCCAGATGGCCATGGTCACGCTGATGACGGCCGGCCTCATCCTGGTCTCGCTGCTGCCCTGGGTGGGCACGCAGCTCGCGCTGGTGCTGGTGCCTGCGCTCAACGCCGGCTGGGTGTTCAGCAGCGCCACGGTGCAGGCGGGGGGGCGCACCTCGTTCGCACGGCTGCTGGCGCCGCTGGCGCCGGCGCGCCGTCCCGCCATGGTGCAGCTGGGGCTGTACTACATGGTGGCGTGCATGCTGGTGCTGTGGCTGGGCCAGCTGGTGCTGCCCGGGCTGGACAACCTGCCCGAGATGCCGGTCACGCCACCCGATCCGTCCGACCCCGGCGCAGCGGCGGCCGCCCAGGCCGCCAGCATGGCCGCCATGGCCGACATGCTGGCGCGCTACGCCCTGCTGATACCGGTGAACCTGCTGTTCTGGCATGCGCCGGTCATCGTGCATCGCATCGGCGGCAGCGCCGCACGCGCCCTGTTCGCCAGCGCCCTGGCCAGCTGGCGCAACCTGTCGGCCTTTGCCGTGTACGGCGCCGCCTGGGCCGTGTCGGCGGTGCTGCTGGTGGCGACGATGCTGCTGATCTCGGCCGCCATACGCGAGCCCGCCGTGATCGGCCTGGTCGCCTTCCTCGTCGCGCCCTTCTTCTCGGCGGCCTTCTATGCCTCGATGCACGCCAGCGTGCACGGCTGCATCGAGTTCGACGAGATCGCCCGCGCCGCCGCCCAGGCCGCCGCCGCGGCGCCAGCACCTGCGCCCGATCCTGACGCCTGAGGGCTGCACGCCACATCGCCCCCCCGCGCACCACCCTGGTTCGCGGGAGGAATGCCCTGCCGGCAGGGCCTGGAACGTCCGCGCCAAGACTGTGATCAGAATCGGTTCGAACAATGAACCCGATCTGCAACATGTCATCGGACGAGGTCCCCATGCCCACCACCACCCCGCGCCCCGACCACCCCGGCGCCACGCCAGCCCCGGATCACCCCCCCGCAGCGCACCGAGGTGCGGTCGCGCTCGCCCTCGGCCTGCTCGCGCTGCCCGGCCTGGGCGGCTGCGCCCAGCTGGGCGTGCAGCCCTGGGAACGCGAGCTGCTCGCCCTGCCGGCCATGCAGCTCACCGCCGCGCCACTGGACGCCGCTGCGGACGACCACACCTATTTCAGCAAGGAAGCCGCCACCGGCGGGCGCGGCTTCGGCGGCGGGGGCTGCGGATGCAACTGATCACCTGCACGCCTGCCTCGGCCTCAGCCTCGCCCCCGACCGCGGGCAGCGCGGCCATCACCCGCCCGGCCCGCCCCTCGCTGCGCCTGGCGCTGGCCGCCGCCACCGGCGCCCTGCTGGCCGCCGGCCCG
>JBJOKY010000417.1:0-4031 GCA_046045865.1 Pseudomonadota bacterium
CCCTGGTGCTGAACTCCGCCCTGCTCGTCGCCTGCGGCGGTGGCGGCGTGAGCGGCGGCGGCACCGGTGCCACGCCCACGCCTACGCCCACGCCAAGCGCCTATTCCGCCGGCACGGTGACGGGCAAGGGCTCGACCATCGTCAACGGCGTGCGCTTCGACGACAGCAGTGCCACCGTGCTGGGCGAGGACAACAGCACCGGCCACAGCGGCGACGACGTCAAGGTCGGCATGGAAGTCGAGATCGAGCACGGCGTGATCACCTGCCCGACCGCCGGCCTGACCGTGGCCACCTGCGACGTCACCCCGGTGGCCACGGCCACCCGCATGAGTTTCGGCAACAGCTCCATCGTGGCGCCGATCAGCAACTTCGTGGCCGGCAACGCGGCCGCCAACCCGGCCACCTATGCCAGCTTCGACCTGCTGGGCCTGCACGTGGTGACCAACGCGCTCACCACCGTGAGCCTGGAGGGCCGCGCCGCCGCCCTGGCTGACGGCGTCATCGTCGAAGTGCACGGCGCCTATGACGCCGTGGCCAAGGTCACCACGGCCACCCGCGTCGAGGTCAAGCCGGCCGGCACCGGCCTGCGCCTGCGCGGCGTGCTCAACGTCGCGGCCAGCACCATCGACGGCAAGCTGGTCGACCTGACCGGCCTGAGCGCCGCCGACGCGGCCGTGCTCAACGGCCTGAACGGCCAGATCGTGCGCGTCAAGATCGACGGCTCGGCCACGCCCAAGGTGCAGAGCTTCAAGAGCGCCCAGCGCAAGCTCGACGACCGCAAGGGCGCCGAGGCCGAGATCGAGGGCGTCATCGCCGGCTACGACAACGCCACGACCGGGGTGGTGAAGTTCGCCCTGGGCGGCGCGCTGGTCAGCGTGTCCACCACGCCCACCGCCGCCGTCACCGCTGCCACGCTGGCCGCGCTGAAGGATGGTGCACGTGTCGAGGTCGAAGGCACGGTCGACAGCGCCGGCGTGCTGGTGGCGCGCAAGGTCGAACTGCACAACGAGACCAAGGACGCGCTGGTGGAGTTCGAGTTCCACGGCCGCATCGTCAAGCCCAACCCGGTGGCCGGCGCCACCCCGGCCTTCGTCAACACCTATGACGCGGCCACCCGGACCTTCCAGGTCTGGAGCAGCACCGTCGTCAACGGCACGCTGGTGACCACGCTGCGCGAGACCATCCAGATCACTGACGACACCAGGTTCACCGGCAACAAGAGCCGCGACTTCAGCGAAGCCGACCTGGCCAACCTGACCAGCAGCGGTCTGGTGGTGGTGTACGGCCGTCGTTCGGCGGACGGCACGACCATCATCGCGACCAAGGTGAAGAACGACACCTCGACCGAGTGACCCCGGCCGGCCTGCCGGCACGACAGCAGGCCCCGCGCACCAGCGCGGGGCCTTTTTGTTTCCGGCAGGATCGGGCGCGCCGGCGAGGTGGCCGGCGCAGTCGACAATGCACGCCCCTGCCCATGCCGGAACCGACCGTTTCCCACCTGCCGCCATGCCCGTGACGACTCCTACAGACGATGACGCGACCCTGGTCGCGCGCTGCATCGCCGGCGATGGCACGGCCTGGGCGGTGCTCGTGCGGCGCTACCAGCGCCTGGTCTACGCCATCGTGCGGCGCATGGGCCTGGACGAGCACACGGCGGCTGATGTGTTCCAGACCGTCTTCGCGCGCCTGGTCGACCACCTGCCGCGCATCGCCGAGCCGCAGCGCCTGCAGGCCTGGATCGTCACCACCGCCAAGCGCGAGGCGTTGCAGGAGCTGGCACGCGCGCAGCGCAAGGTGTCGATGACGCGCCACGACGCCGACGGCGACGACGGCCAGGCCGGCGAGTGGGACAGCGCCGACGAGACCCCGATCGCCGAGGAGGCGCTGGCCGAACTGCAGCAGCTCGACCAGGTGCGCAGCGCCATGGAGCGTCTGGACGAGCGTTGTCGTACCCTGCTGCTGCTGGTGTTCCGCGACGACGACGACCACATCGGCTACGACGAGGTGGCGCGCCGCCTGGGCACCAGCGTGGGCAGCATCGGGCCGACCCGCTCGCGCTGCCTGGACAAGCTGCGGCGCCTCGTCGCCTGACCGGCCGCCATGACGCCGGCCGGCCGCCGTCCCGCCACGCCGATCGCACAGCGCTGTCGGCCGACTGGTCGGGCAGGTGGCCGGTGCTTTGTGGCTGGTCGCTTGTATTTCCGCGCGACCTGACGGCTCTGTTGCACAACCCGTGAACCTCCGCACACACCCATGAAGCCCACATCGAACCTGACCGACGACGAGTTTGTCCGCCTCGTGCGGGGTGCCGTCGCGCTGCCGGACGCCCCGGCCGGCCTGGTGGATGCCGCCATCGGCCTGTGGCCGCGGCGCCAGCAGGCCGCGCCGATGCGCGAGGTGGCCACGGCCGCCTGGCGGCTGGTGCAGGCGGTGCTCAGCTTCGACAGCTGGGCCCAGCCAGCGCTGGCGGCGGGTGTGCGCTCGGCCGCCACCGACACCCGCCACCTGCTGTTCAACGCCCAGGGGCGTGACGTCGACCTGCGCATCCGCGCCCAGGGCGGCACCTGGGTGCTGACCGGCCAGGTGCTCGGGCCCGACGAGCAGGGCCTGGTCGAGCTGCATGGCCAGGGCAGCGCGGCCGATGCCGAAGTGCCCGACCGGGTCACCGCCCTGGACGAACTGGGCGAGTTCCGCATCGACAACGTGCGCGGCGGCAGCTACACGCTGACGCTGCGCGTGGGCCAGGACCGCATCGTCCTGCCCGCGATCGAAGTGGGTGAGTGACCGTGACGACCGCGTGACGGCCATGGAGCGCATCGAGCGCGGCAGCGCGGCCGCCG
This sequence comes from Pseudomonadota bacterium, assembly GCA_046045865.1. Taxonomy (GTDB): domain Bacteria; phylum Pseudomonadota; class Gammaproteobacteria; order Burkholderiales; family Burkholderiaceae_C; genus Sphaerotilus. The sequence continues at coordinate 2,841 of JBJOKY010000417.1, forward strand.
GTGCGGCGGCGCTGCGCCTGATCGACACGGCGCAGGCGGTGGCACCCGTCCTGGGCGCCGACGAGGCCTGCCACGTCGCCTGGGCGCTCAAGGACCAGTGCTACGCCGCCTGGAGCAGCGAGCCGCCCCGCGCCGCGCTGGCCCACGCCGCCCTGCGCGCGCTGGCCGCACGGCTGCGGGCCGGCCACGGCGACACGCCGCAGGCCGACGAGGCCGACGCGCTGGCGCACTGGACCGGCGGCATCGCCCACCTCACGCGCGGCGACATGGCCGGCGCGATCGAGGGTTTCGACCAGGCCGCGGCGCTGTTCGTGGCGCTCGGGCTGGCCGGCCCGGCGGCGCAGACCCAGGTGCCCAAGATCGTCGCCCTGTCCATGCTCGGCCGGTATGCCGACGCGACCGACTGCGCCGACCGCGCGCGCGCCGAGTTCGTCGCCGCGGGTGACGCGCGTGCGGCCGGCAAGGTCAGCCTCAACCTGGGTGCGCTGCACGTGCGCCGGGGCAACTTTGCCGAGGCGGCGCGCTATTCGCGCGAGGCGGCGGTGCTGTTCGCCCGCGTGGGCGACCACGAGCACTCGGTCATGGCCGACATCAACATGGCCGACGCGCTGACCTCGCTGGGCGATTTCGACGAGGCGCTGCTGACCTATGCCCGCGCGCGCATGCGCGCTGGAACCCACGACTTTCCGGTGCTGCAGGCACTGGTGGACGAGTCGGTCGCCCTGCTGCAGCTCGCGCGCGGGCGCTACGACGAGGCCCTGCGCGGTTTCGAGAACTCGCGCCAGAGCTACGAGCAGATGGCCATGCCCCAGCCGCTGGCGATCGCCGAGAAGCAGCTCGCCGACGCCTACCTCGAGCTGCGCATGCTGCCCGAGGCGCTGGCGCTGTACGACCGCGCGGCGGCGCACTTCGAGGCGCTCAACATCCCGGACGACCTGGCCGGCACGCTGGCGCAGAGCGGGCGCGCGTTGGCGCTGCTGGGCCGGCATCACGACGCGCTGCACAGTTTCGCGCGCGCCGCTGCGCTGTACGCCGCGCAGGCCAGCGACGTGGGGGTCGCGGCAGTCAGCCTGGCGCGCGCCGAGCTGGAGCTGGGCACCCATCAGGCCGCCAGCGCGGCGGTCCAGGCACAGCAGGCCGCCGCAGCCTTCGACACCGCCGGCCTGCTGGCGGCACGGCTGCGCGCCCAGG
>JBJOKY010000418.1:0-4030 GCA_046045865.1 Pseudomonadota bacterium
ACCCGCGCCGATTGCGCCGCATTCGACGCCGCCGACCCGCTTGCACCCTTGCGCGAGCTGTTCCAGCTGCCCGCCGGCCAGATCTACCTGGACGGCAATTCCCTGGGCGTGCTGCCGCGCGCCACGCCTGCCGCGCTGGCCCGCGTGGCCGAGCAGGAATGGGGCGTGGACCTGATCCAGAGCTGGAACAAGGCCGGCTGGATCCACGCCCCGGCGCGGGTGGGCGACAAGATAGCCCAGCTCGTCGGCGCCCGCCCGGGCGAGACCATCGCCGCAGACTCGACCTCGATCAACCTGTACAAGGTGCTGAGCGTGGCGATGACGCTGGCCCAGGTGGATGCGCCCGGGCGGCGCGTCATCGTCTCGGAGCGCGACAACTTCCCGACCGACCTCTACATCGCCGAAAGCCTGGCGCGCCAGCACGGCTGGACCTTGAAGCTCGTCGACGTGAGCGAGCTGCCGGCGGCCCTCGACGCCGAACTGGGCGTGCTGATGCTGACCCAGGTGAACTACCGCACCGGCCGGCAACACGACATGGCGGCCATCAACCGCGCCGCGCACGCCGCCGGTGCGCTGGTGGTGTGGGACCTGGCGCACAGCGCCGGGGCGCTGCCGGTGGACCTGCACGGCGGCGGCAACAGCGAGGTGGCCGCCGCTGCCGATTTCGCCGTGGGCTGCGGCTACAAGTACCTCAACGGCGGCCCGGGTGCGCCGGCCTTTGCCTGGCTGCATCCACGCCACGCCGCACGGCTGGATGCCGAGGCGCGCTGGCAGCCGCTGGCCGGCTGGCTGGGCCATGCCGCGCCCTTCGAGTTCACGCCGGACTACCGGCCGGCGCCGGGCGTGGCGCGCTTCATCTGCGGCACGCCCTCGGCGCTGGCGCTGGCGGCGCTGGAGTGCGGCGTGGACACGCTGCTGGCCGCCGCGCCGCTGGGCGGCATGGCGGCGCTGCGGACGAAATCGCTGGCGCTGACCGACCTGTTCATCCAGCGCGTGGGCGAACGCTGCGCCGGCCAGGGGCTGACGCTGCGCACCCCCCTCGACCACGCCGAGCGCGGCAGCCAGGTGAGCTATGCGCGCGACGAAGGCGGCTACGCCATCGTGCAGGCGCTGATCGCGCGCGGCGTGGTGGGCGACTTCCGCGCGCCGGACATCCTGCGCTTCGGCTTCACCCCGGCCTATCTGCGCTTTGTGGACGTGTGGGACGCGGCCGAACACCTGGCCGAGGTGCTGGCCAGCGGCGAGTGGCACGAGGCGCGTTTCAACCAGCGCGCCGCGGTGACCTGAACGTTGACGAAGGACACGATCATGAGCGGCTGCCCGATGTCATCGCCCGCCGAACCAGGCACCCCGGCCGCCAGCACGGCCAGCGCAGCGCCGGGCGAAACCATCGTCGCCCAGGAAGGCGCCCGCCTGGACTTCAGCCAGGCCATGAGCTACGGCGACTATCTGGACCTGGATCACATCCTCAACGCCCAGCACCCGCTCTCGCCCGCGCACGACGAGATGCTCTTCATCGTGCAGCACCAGACCAGCGAGCTGTGGATGAAGCTCATGCTGCACGAGCTGCACGCCGCCCTGGCGCGGCTGCGCGCCGACGAACTGCCGGCCGCGTTCAAGATGCTGGCGCGGGTGAGCCGCATCATGGAGCAGCTGGTGAGCGCCTGGACGGTGCTGTCGACCATGACGCCGCCCGAATACAGCGCATTGCGGCCCTACCTGGTCAGCTCCAGCGGCTTCCAGAGCGCGCAGTACCGCTGCATCGAGTTCATGCTGGGCAACAAGAACGCCGCCATGCTCAAGCCGCATGCGCACCGGCCGGATCTGCTGGCCACGGTGGACGCCGCCTGGCGCGCACCCTCGCTGTACGACGAGGCCATCCGCCTGATGGCGCGGCGCGGCCTGGCCGTCCCGGCCAGCCACACCGAGCGCGACTGGACGCAGCCTTATGCCGCCAGCGAGGCGGTCGAAGCCGCCTGGCTCACGGTCTACCGCGCCCCCGAGCAGCACTGGGATCTGTACCAGCTGGGCGAGAAACTCACCGACCTGGAGGACGCCTTCCGCCTGTGGCGCTTCCGCCACCTCACCACGGTAGAGCGGGTCATCGGCTTCAAGCGCGGCACCGGCGGCACCGGCGGTGTGAGTTATCTGAAGAAGATGCTGGACGTGGTGCTTTTCCCCGAGCTGTGGCGGCTGCGCACCGATCTGTGAGCACCGGGCCCGACTCCTGCTAGAAGCTGCCCATGAAGATCATCATCCTCGGCGCCGGCGTGATCGGCACCACCAGCGCCTACTACCTGGCCAAGGCCGGCCACGAGGTCACCGTGCTCGAACGCCAGCCCGGCGTGGCGCTGGAGACGAGTTATGCCAACGCCGGCGAGGTCTCGCCCGGCTACTCGGCGCCCTGGGCCGGGCCGGGCGTGCCGGCCAAGGCGGTGAAGTGGCTGCTCATGCACCACGCACCACTCATCATCAAGCCCATGCTGGACCCTGCGTTGTGGCGCTGGTGCCTGGCCATGCTGGGCAATTGCAACGAACGCGCCTACGCTGTCAACAAGGCGCGCATGGTGCGCCTGGCCGAATACAGCCGCGACTGCCTGAAAGCCCTGCGCGCCGACACCGGCATTCGTTACGACGAACGCATGCAAGGCACGCTGCAGCTCTTCCGCACCCAGAAGCAGCTCGACGGCATCACCAAGGACGTGGCCGTGCTGGCCCGCAGCGGCGTGCCCTACCAGGTGCTGGACCGGGCCGGCTACCTGCTCTACGAGCCCGCGCTGGCCGAGGTGCGAGAAAAATTCGTCGGCGCGCTGCGCCTGCCCGGCGACGAGACCGGCGACTGCCACCTCTACACCCGCCGCCTGGCCGAGATGGCCACGGCCCTGGGTGTGGACTTCCGTTTCGGCGTGAATCTGCAGGCGATCGAGACCACCGGCAGCGGTGCGGCCGCTCAGGTGAACGGCATCCGCACCGACCAGGGCCTCGTCAGCGGTGACGCCTATCTCTGCGCCCTGGGCAGCTACAGCACGGCCATGCTGGCGCCACTGGGCCTGAGGCTGCCGGTCTACCCGGTCAAGGGCTACAGCATCACCGTGCCCGTCAGCTCGGCGGCGCACGCGCCCGAATCGACCATCATGGACGAGACGCACAAGGTGGCCGTCACGCGCCTGGGCGAACGCATCCGCGTGGGCGGCATGGCCCAGCTCTCGGGCTTCGACCTGGGCCTGGACGAACGGCGCCGGCGCACGCTGGAATTCGTGGTGCAGGATCTCTTCCCGCGCGGTGGCGACGTGGCGCGCGCCGAGTTCTGGACCGGCCTGCGCCCCATGACGCCGGACGGCACACCGCTGGTGGGCCCGAGCGGCATCAAGGGGCTGTGGCTGGCCACTGGCCACGGCACCCTGGGCTGGACCATGGCGGCCGGCACCGGCCAGCTGCTGGCCGACTGGATGGGCGGGCGGCCCACTGCCATCGACACCGAAGGGTTGACGCTGGATCGCTACGCGCACGGCTGAAGCGCCCCGGCGGCGCACGGGTCGAGCAGTCGGTGGGTCGGTCAGCCCGGCCCGGCAGCTGCCAGCTCGGGTTCAGCCGCCGGCGCGTGCGATTCGGTGCGCGCCAGCGCGACCAGCAGCGCCAGTGCGGCTGCGGCATCCAGCTCGTAGGGCGCGAAAGCGCTGCTGGCCGTGTAGCGCATCAGCACACGCCGGCTGGTGCCGCCAGAGCCGGCAAAACCCATGGACCAATCGCCGAACTGGCGTTCAGCCAGGGCGCCGAACTGCAAGAGCCTGAGGCGCCGGTGGCGCGGATCCTGCGCGATACGGCCGTACAGGTCGGTCAGATGCTGGGCATCCCCCTCGATGACCTGCAGGAAGGCCCGACGGTCGAACACCAGCATGCCGGTGATGTCGCGCAACTTGTTCCTCTGGCGGGCCGTCTTCAGGATGGCGTCGACATCGGCCGGCGTCATGGCCTCCGCGGCCTCGCTCACGTAGATCAGTCGGGCAAGCATGGTCTGGCTCCATCGGGG
>JBJOKY010000095.1:0-12800 GCA_046045865.1 Pseudomonadota bacterium
GCGCGCCCGCAGCCCGCTGCTGGCCCAGGCCGGCAGCGCCGCCACGGCCGCCGCCAACGCCGCCAGCACGGCCGCGCCCACGGCCGACTCGGCCCGGGCCCGCCTGGCCCAGCGCGGCGCCGCCGCATCGGCACCCGCCGGTGCCGGGGTGCATGCCCTGGCGGTCAACAAGCCGGTGGTGATCGGCAGCTCCACCGGCGGCACCCAGGCGCTCGAACTCGTGCTCACCAGCCTGCCAGCCGACGCGCCCGGCATCGCCATCACCCAGCACATGCCGGAGAAGTTCACCGCCCTGTACGCCAGCCGCCTGGACACGGTGTGCGCCATGAACGTGCGCGAGGCCCGGGACGGCGACCGCCTGGAGCGCGGCGTGGCCCTCATCGCCCCCGGCGGGCGCCACATGCAGCTGCGCAAGGCGGCCGGCCAGTACTACGTCAGCATCATCGACGGCCCGCCGGTGAACCGCCACAAACCTTCGGTGGACGTGCTGTTCCGCTCCGCCGCCGACTGCGCCGGTGCGGCCAGCCTGGGCATCATCATGACCGGCATGGGCGACGACGGCGCGCGCGGCATGAAGGTGATGCACGACGGCGGCGCGCGCACCATCGCGCAGAACGAGGAGAGCTGCGTGGTCTTCGGCATGCCCAAGGAGGCCATCAAGCTGCAGGCGGTGGACGACGTGCTGCCGCTAGAAGCCATCGCCCGCGCCATCCTGCAGTTCGACGCACGCGCCTGACGGCGTGATCTCTCCCCGTGTCGACCCTGAGTGCGGCGCACGACGCTTGACGCACACTGGGCGCGACGCGGCCGACCGCGTCAGCAGCCCGCCATGGCCATCCGCACAAGCCGCGGCGTTTGCCCACGAGACGACGGACGAGGAGACGACATGCCCCCCATTTCCCACCTGAACACCCTGCCGCGTGTGCTGGCCACCCTGGGCCTGACGGCCGCGCTGGGTGGCTGCGCCAGCATGAGCGGTGGCGGCTGGATCAACCTGGTCGACGGCGAGAAGGGTCTGGCCAACTTCACCCAGACCGGCGAGGCCGACTGGGCCGCCCGGGACGGTGCCATCCAGGCCACGCAGGGCGGCAAGACGCCGAGCTACCTGGTCTCCAGGCAGAGCTACACCGACTTCGAGATGCGCGTCGAGTTCTGGGCCAGCGATGACGCCAACAGCGGCGTGTTCATGCGCTGCAAGGATCCGTCCAACCCGGGCGACGAGAGCTGCTACGAGGCCAACATCTTCGACCAGCGCCCCGACCCGAGCTACGCCACCGGTGCCATCGTCAAGGTGGCCAAGGTGGCTCAGCCCTTCGCCAGGGCCGGTGGCAAGTGGAACACCTTCGACCTCAAGGTCCAGGGCAAGCGCCTGGTCGTCGTGATGAACGGAGCCACGACCGTGGACGTCCAGGACGACAAGCTAGCCAGCGGCCCCTTCGCACTGCAGTGGGGGCGCGGCACCATCAAGTTCCGCAAGGTCGAGATCAGGCCGCTGTGAGCCTGCACGCCAGGCCGGCCCAGACCGCCCGACGGCTGGCCGCCGCGCCCGTCAGGCGGCTGCAGGCTCGGCAGCCTGCAGCGCTGGCTTGGCATGCTTGTTTCCTGCACGCCTGCGCGACACGCCGCCCATCACGCCCAGGCCGAGCAGCATCATGGCGTTGGTGCCGGGCTCGGGCACCGCGCTGACGCTCATGAAGGTGATGTCGCCGGGACCGGAGATGACGGCAGTGAAATCACCGAAATCGCTGTTGCGCCAGCCCGTGTTGACGAAGATGTACGACAGTCCGGCGATCAGGTTGGCATCGAACCCCGACAGGCCACCCGTGGACAGGTAATCGTCGTTGCCGTTGACGAGGTTCTGCAGTGGCGCGGCAGGCGAGAAGCTGTCCCGGTAGACAAAGGTGTAGTTGTCCCAGGTGTGCTCGGTCCCGCCGGGTGTCACCAACGGCGTCGTGCTGACAAAGGTGTACAGACCCGATACCGAGACCGTGAGCATGGTCGCCAGGTAGTGCACGGCCGTGCCACGTGTGGACACATCCACCGGCACACCGAGGACCGGATCTATCGTGGTGCCGCACAGGCTGTTGCCCACGCACAGGCGGTTGTAGGTCGGCTCGCCCAGGGTCGTGCTGGTGAAGCTGACGCTGCCAGCGAAGGCCGACGAGGCACAGAGCAGCGCCGTCGCAGCCGGAATCAGGAGCTTGGGAGTGAATTTCATGTTTCTGCTTATTGCTGGGGTTGACCCGCGTTCTGTTCGTCGTCTTGTGCCTTCATTGGACCTAATGCACACAGACTTGTCTCACCACGACTTGGTGCCAGCCCCCCGATCGAGGGCCCCTGGCGGGGTCGTTTGACTGGAACAGCAGGTATTTGCAACAGCCCTGAACACTCGTTCAGCTTGTTCGCCTGCCAGCAACATGAGACGGCCGTCAGATGGCCTGCAGGTACCCGGAAACGACAAGGCCCCGTCTTGCGGACGGGGCCTTGTGCGTATGGGCTTGGTGCCGGTGAAAGGAATCGAACCCTCGACCTTCTCATTACGAATGAGCTGCTCTACCAACTGAGCTACACCGGCGACAGCGCGAGATTCTAGCAGTGCAATTCACGTCTGCCCACCAGCTCGATGCAACAAGGAAGATACAGGCCCTGCAACATGACCCGTGTTGTCCGGCCACTTCGGGGTTTGCGCTAGGGCGCATCACAGGCCCACGGTGCTGGATATCATGCGCGGCGCCCGTCTGGCCCGGGGCGAGCATGCGGGCCACTTCCATCGACAAGCATATGGCCACGAAGACAAGCACCAAGACGACTGCGCCCGCCAAGACTGCAGCCCCCGCCAAGCCCGCGAGCAAGACGCCCAAGGCGGTGGTGGCCAAGGCACCGGCCAGCACGACGGCCAAGGCTCCTGCCAAGAAGGCCGGCACCAGGAAGCCTGCGGTCAAGGGCGCGGCCAACAAGGCCGAATTCGTCGAACTGATCGCAGCCCAGTTCGAACTGCCGAAGAGCCGCTCGGCAGCCGTGCTCGACTTCGTGATCGAGACGATCAAGGCCCAGATCCGCAAGACCGGCACGGCCACCGTGGCGGGACTGGGTACCTTCAAGGTCAGCAAGCGTGCAGCCCGCAAGGGCCGCAATCCGAGCACAGGCGAGCCGCTGAAGATCAAGGCATCGAAGTCGGTGCGCTTCAAGCCCACGCCGACCTTCAAGGACGAGCTCTGATCTCCGGAGCTGGAGGGGCTGCACAGGCTCAGGGATGAGCCTCGACCGCCCGCAGGCGGGCCAGCTTGCCAGCGTACAAGGCCCGCTCGCCGCTGGTATGGCTGGCTTGCACCGCCAGCTCCAGCTGCATCCTGGCTGCACCGACATCGCCCAGCGCATAGTCGGTCACGGCCAGCCAGAAGTGGACCTCGTGATAGCCTGGTGAACGTTCGAGTTCACGCACAAACAGGCTGCGGGCACGGGCATAGTCTCCCGCGCTGTAGGCCTGGCGGCCAAGCATGAAATCCTGGAACGGCGCACGCGGCTCGAGCTGCACCAGCCGCCGCGTCCACAAGGCGGCTTCCTCGTCGCGCCCCTGCTGGGCCAGCAGCCGGGCCAGGTTGGACATCGCGACCACATGACGACCGTCATGCGCCAGCACGTGGCGATATACGGCTTCGGCCTGCGCGCGCAGGCCTCGACGTGTGTAGATCACGCCCAGCGTGGCGTAGCTGCCGATGAAGTGTGGTGCGTGCAGCAAGGCCGCACGCGACCATGCATAGGCGACATCCAGACGGCCGAGGGCCAGGGCCTCGGCGGCGCGATTGTTCATGAACATGGCGATGACGCTGGCTTCATCGACCTGGTGGGCACGCTGGTGCTCCAGGGCGGCCTGGGGCAGGAAGTCGATGACCACCGAACTGGCCGTGTCGATCCGGTGCCGGGATTCGGCCGCATGCCGTGCGAGCGAGATGTTGATGTGGGCATTGTCCAGCACCAGGTCGCCGCTTCGGGTCCAGACCTCCTCGGTCGACACCAGCTGAAAAGTCACGGGCAGACCCAGATGCCTTGCCAGCGCAGCGGTCATGACCACCAGCGACAGGCAGTTGCCGGAACGGGCCTCGAAGGCCTCGGCCGCGTTGCGCGTGTAGGTCGCGTCGTAGTCGAGCCGGAGCTGGCCGCTGGTGTACAGGGCCCGGATCAAGCCGTCGCGCGGGCCGAGCTGACGCAGCTCGCGCGCGATGTCCACGCGCAGGTAGCGCTCCATCGCCGGGCTCATGGCCAGCACCTGGCTCGCGTCGACCTCGACACCGTGCGTGTCGAAGGCCGCATCGGCCAGCAGGGGCTGCGGGTCGGGCAGGCGCTGCAGCGGCGCGCAGCCGCCCAGCACGCCGGCGCAGGCCGTGCACAGCATCGTCACCACGATCAGCCACCGGGTCATCGTCGACCTCCTGCACGGACCGCCCATGCCCGACTACTCTAGGGACTAGCCCGCCCCCACTGCAAGAGAGCCTACCCGTGGGCCATACTGCATCATGGTCACGCCCGCTGCCCCTGTCCCGCCCACCAATGACGTACCCGCAGCCAGCCCGCCGTCGCGCCGCAGCGTGGCCCTGGTGGTCGGCGCCGGCGACGCCACCGGGGGCGCCATCGCCAGGCGCTTCGCGCGCGCAGGCCTGGTCGCCTGTGTCACGCGGCGCAGCGCCGACAAGCTCGCGCCGCTGGTCGACGCCATCCGCGCCGAAGGCGGCGAGGCACACGGCTACGCCTCCGACGCACGCGACGAGGCCGCGGTGGCCGAGCTGTTCGCCGGCATCGAGCGCGACATCGGCCCGCTGGAGGTGGTGGTCTTCAACATCGGCGCCAACGTGCGCTTCCCCATCACCGAGATGAGCGAACGGGTGTACCGCAAGGTCTGGGAGATGGGCGCGCTGGCCGGTTTCCTGGTCGGGCGCGAGGCCGCACGCGCCATGTTGCCGCGCGGGCGCGGCAGCATCCTGTACACCGGCGCCACGGCCAGCCTGCGCGGCGGCGCGGGCTACGCGGCCTTCGCCGGCTCCAAGCACGCGCTGCGCGCGCTGGCGCAGAGCATGGCGCGCGAGCTCGGCCCGCGCGGCCTGCACGTCGCCCACGTCGTGATCGACGGTGCCATCGATACGCGATTCATCGCCGAGAACTTCCCCGAGCGCTACGCGCTCAAGGCCAGCGACGGCATCCTGGCACCCGACGCCATCGCCGAGAACTACTGGCAGCTGCACCAGCAGCCCCGCAGCGCATGGACCCACGAGCTTGACCTGCGCCCCTGGAGCGAGCCCTGGTGAGGCTGCCCGCGCCGCCGCCCGCCCCTCCCCAACCGACGAGCCCCCCATGAGCAGCACGCCCCCGTCCACCCGCACCCGCCAGGTGGAGTTCTTCTTCGACGTCGGCAGCCCTACCGCCTACCTGGCCTACACCCAGCTGCCGGCGATCGCCCACGCATGCGACGCCACGCTGATCTGGCGACCCATGCTCCTTGGCGGGGTGTTCAAGGCCACGCGCAATACCAGCCCCGTCACCGTGCCGGCCAAGGGCCGCTGGATGCAGGCCGACATCACGCGCTGGGCGGCGCGCCACGGCGTGCCCTTCCGCTTCAACCCGCACTTCCCGATCAACACGCTCACGCTCATGCGCGGCGCGGTCGGCATGACCCTGCACGAGCCCGACCGCCTCGTACCCTATCTGGACGCGGTGTTCGCCGGCCTGTGGCAGCACGGCCGCAACCTGGGCGACCCGGCCGAGCTGGCCGCGGTGCTGGCCCCGGCGGGCTGGAGCGCCGACGCCTTTGCCGCGCTGGTGAACGACCCGGCGGTCAAGGCCGGCCTGATCGCCAGCACCGACGAGGCAGTGAGCCGCGGCGTGTTCGGCGCGCCCAGCTGCTTCGTCGGCGACGAGCTGCACTTCGGCCAGGACCGCCTGGATTTTGTGCGCGAGGCGCTGATGCGTCAGGACTGAGCCTGCGCACGACCGCCCCCCGCCTCACACGCCCAGGCGGCGGGTCGAGAGGTATTCCTGGCGGTAGATCTCGAAGGGCAGGCTGTCCATGGCCTCGATGCGCGCCTGGTCGGCCAGCGAGGCCTGCACCTGCGTCTGCATGCGTGCGTGCAGCGCCTCTTCGTAGGGCAGCGCCAGCAGCTCGGCGCGCGTGTGCGCCGAACGCTCGCGCACGAACTGGGTGTAGCTCTGCACCGGATCGCGCCTGATCTGCTCGATCACCCGCGCCGAAGGCAGCAGCGCGGGCGTGGCCAGGCCGGCCCGCGCCGTGGCCAGCATGGCGGCATGGGCCTGCGTACCCTGGGCCGCGTCCAGCGCGGCGGCGATGGGCGCGCAGTCGTCCAGCAGCTCCTCGGCCCATTCGGCCAGGGTGAGCTCGCGCTCGCCACGCTCCAGCCGCAGGCCGGGCTCGCGACCTCGGGTGGCGACGCGGTCCTGGTTGCGCGCCAGCCTGGCGATCTCGGCCGGGCTGTCGGGCGGGCTGTCGGTCAGCAGGCAGTGCAGCAGGAAGATGTCGAGCAGGCGCATGGTGCCGGCGTCTATGCCCAGCGGCAGGAAGGGGTCGAGGTCCATGCAGCGCACCTCGACGTACTCGACGCCGCGCTCGCGCAGCGCATGCAGCGGGCGTTCGCCCTGGTGGATCACGCGCTTGGGACGGATGGTGCCGTAGAACTCGTTCTCGATCTGCAGCAGGCTGGTGGCGAGCTGGTGATAGTCGCCGCCCGGGCCGCGCAGGCCCAGCGCCTCGTAGGCAGGGAAGGGCCGCGTCAGCGCGTCGTGCAGCGAGGCGGCATAGCTCTCCAGGCTGTTGTAGCTCACCGCCAGGGTCGACTGCGCGTCGCTCTGGTAGCCCAGCTTGCCCATGCGCAGCGAGGTCGCGTGCGGCAGGTGCAGCGTGTGCTGGCCCAGCGGCTGCAGCGGGTGATCGCGCCCGGCGACGAAGCTGGCGCACACCGCCGGCGAGGCGCCGAACAGGTACAGCAGCAGGAAGCTGTGGCGCCGGAAATTGCGGATCAGGCCGAAATACTCGGCGCTGCCCACACCCGGCAGCGACCAGTTGTAGTGGATGCCCGAAATGGTCTGCATGCGCCGCCCGTAGCGGTGGCCCAGGCCCACGCGGTAGACCGTCTTGGCACGCCCGACGTTGGAGCTGCCGTAGCGCCCGATCGGGATGGCCTCGTCCGGCGGCAGGCCGCAGGGCATGCTGGCCACCCACATCAGCTCGTCGTCGGCCATGGCGCGGTAGGTGAACTGATGGATCTGCGCCAGTTCGGCCAGGCAGGCCTCGACATCGCCGTGCACGCCGGTGATGAGCTCGAGCTGCGACTCGCTGTAGTCCGTGGTGATGTTCGGGTGCGTCAGCGCCGAACCCAGTGCCGCCGGGTGCGGGGTGAGCGCCAGCCCGCCGGCGGCCAGGGCGCGCAGGCTTTCCTTTTCCACGCCGCGCTTCATGCCCCGCAGGCGCATGGCACCCAGGCCGGCGAGGCGATCCGTCCAACTGCTCGTCATGATGTTGTAGTGCTTTCCGGTGTCTTCTTGCGGCGCGCAAGGTAACAGAAAGCGCGGACGGCCGTCGGGAGCCGCCTCAGGCGCGCAGACGCAGGCCTACATCACCGCGCCCAGCTGCCAGGGCACGAACTCGTTCTGGCCGTAGCCATGCGCCTCGCTGCGTGTGACGCGGCCCGACGCGGTCTCCAGCATCAGGCGGAAGATGCGTTCACCCGCCTCGTCCACCGTCTCGGCACCGTCGACGATGCCACCGCAGTTGATGTCCATGTCGTCCTGCTGGCGCTCCCACAGCGCCGTGTTGGTCGCCAGCTTGAGCGAGGGCGACGGCGCGCAGCCGTAGGCCGAGCCGCGCCCGGTCGTGAAGCAGATCAGGTTGGCGCCACCCGCCACCTGGCCGGTGGCCGAGACCGGGTCGTAGCCCGGCGTGTCCATGTAGACGAAACCGCGCTCCGTCACCGTCTGGGCATATTCGTACACCGCCTCCAGCCGGGTCGTGCCGCTCTTGGCGATGGCGCCGAGCGACTTCTCCAGGATCGTCGTCAGCCCGCCGGCCTTGTTGCCGGCCGAGGGGTTGTTGTCCATGCGCATGGCGTTGCGCGCGGTGTAGGCCTCCCACCAGCGGATGCGCGCCAGCAGCCGCTCGGCCACCTCGGGGCTGGCAGCGCGGCGGGTGAGCAGGTGCTCGCCGCCGTAGATCTCGGGCGTCTCGCTCAGGATGGCGCTGCCGCCGTGGCGCACCAGGCGGTCGACCGCCGCGCCCAGCGCCGGGTTGGCGCTGATGCCCGAGTAGCCGTCCGAGCCGCCGCACTGCAGGCCCACCACGAGGTGGCTGGCACCCACGCGCTGGCGCGTCACGCGGTTGGCCTCGGGCAGCAGGGCCTGGATCACCTCGACGCCACGCGCCACGGTCCTGGCTGTGCCGCCGCTGTCCTGGATGTTGAAGGTCACCAGGCGCGCGCCTTCGGCCAGGCCTTCCTGTGCCACCAGGCCCTGGATCTGGTTGGTCTCGCAGCCCAGCCCAACCACCAGCACGGCGGCGAAGTTGGCGTGGCGCGCGTAGCCACCCAGGGTACGGCGCAGCACCTGCAGTTCCTCGCCCGCGCTGTCGGTGGCGCAGCCCATGCCGTGGGTGAGCGCCACCACGCCGTCGACGTTGGGAAAATCGGCCAGTGCCTCGGGCCGCACATCGCGGCGGAAGTGGTCGGCGATCGCCCGCGCCGCGGTGGCCGAGCAGTTCACCGAGGTCAGCACGCCGACGTAGTTGCGCGTGGCCACGCGGCCGTCCGGCCGCACGATGCCCATGAAGCCGGCGGGCTCGTCCACATAGGCCGTGGGCTGGGCCGCGACACCGGGCGCGTGTTCGCGTGCGAAATCGCTGAAGGCCAGGTTGTGCGTGTGCACGTGCTGGCCGGGTGCGATGTCCTGCGTCGCGCAGCCGATGATCTGGCCATAGCGGCGCACCGGCGCGCCCGCCGCCACCTTACGCACGGCCACCTTGTGGCCGGGTGGCACCAGGCCGGCGACGGTGACGCCCTCGCTCGCAAGCAGCGTGCCGCCGAGCAGCTGGCGCCGCGCAATGACCACGTCGTCGTCGGGATGGATGCGGATGGTGGCGGGGGCGGTCATGGCGCGGGCTCCAGGTCTGGCGTCGATCAGGGCGTGATCAGCCGTCGATCAGCTCGGGGTTCCAGGCGTGCACGGTCTGCTGCTGCACGCCCAGGCCGGCGATGCCCAGGCGCATCACGTCGCCGGGCTTGAGGAAGACCGGGCTGGGCTTCATGCCCATGCCCACGCCGGGCGGTGTGCCGGTGGTGATGAGGTCGCCGGGCAGCAGGGTCATGAAACGGCTGATGTAGCTCACCAGCTGGGCCACGCCGAAGATCATGGTCTTCGTGCTGCCGTCCTGCACCTTCTGGCCGTTGAGCTCCAGCCACAGGCCGAGCTGCTGCGGGTCGGCGACCTCGTCGGCCGTCACCAGCCAGGGGCCGACGGGGCCGAAGGTGTCACAGCCCTTGCCCTTGTCCCAGGTACCACCACGTTCGAGCTGGTACTCGCGCTCGGACACGTCGTTGACGACGCAGTATCCCGCCACATGATTGAGCGCATCGGCCTCGGACACGTAACGCGTCTTGCTGCCGATGACGATGCCCAGCTCGACCTCCCAGTCGCTCTTGACCGAGCCCTGCGGCAGCACGACGGCGTCGTTGGCGCCGACGATGCAGCTCGTCGTCTTGGTGAACAGCACCGGCTCCTTGGGGATGGCCATGCCGGACTCGGCCGCGTGGTCGGCATAGTTCAGCCCCACGGCGACGAACTTGCCGATGCCCGTCCAGGGTACACCGATGCGCCCGGGGTCGGCCACCACCGGCAGGCCGTTGGGGTCGAGTGCACGCAGCTTGGCCAGGCCGGCCGGCGTGAGCGTGTGGCCGCTGATGTCGGCCAGCACGCGCGAGAGGTCGCGCACCTGACCCTGGGAGTCGAGCAGCGCGGGCTTTTCCTGGCCCTTGGGGCCGTAACGCAGGAGCTTCATGAATCGTCCTTCAGCGGTTCGATGGGATGGGACAGTGTGAAGCAGAAACCGCACGTAACCCGACCGCCATGCGTAAAGCGCAGCCGGCGCCAGGGGTGCCGTGTTTCCGCCGCCTGCGCAGGAGCAGGCTCAGTTGGACCAGCCGCCGTCGATGATGTGGGCCGTGCCGGTGGTGAAACTCGACTCGTCGCTGCCCAGGTAGACGGCCAGCGCGGCGATTTCCTCGGTGCGGCCGACCCGGCCCATGGGCTGGCGCGCGACGAAGGCCGCATGCACCTGCTCGATGGTCTGGCCGCTGGCCGCCGCCTGGGCGCCGATGCGCTCGCGCAGCGAGGGCGACTCCACCGTGCCCGGGCAGATGGCGTTGCAGCGGATGCCGCGCGTGACAAAGTCGGCCGCGACCGACTTGGTCAGGCCGATCACCGCCGCCTTGGTGGCGCCGTAGACAAAGCGGTTGGGCGCGCCCTTGATGCTGCCCGCCACCGAGGCGATGTTGACGATGGAGCCGCCACCCCCTGCCAGCATGGCCGGCAGGAAGGCCTTGATCATGCGGAATTGCGAACGCACGTTGAGGTCGAAGGCGAAGCTCCATTCCTCCTCGGTGCAGTCGAGCACCGTGCCGGCATGCACGAAGCCGGCGCCGTTGTACAGGATGTCGACATGGCCCGCGGCGGCTGCGGCGGCCTGGATGGCGGCCGGGTCGGTCACGTCCAGCAGCTGGGTCTGGCAGCCACATTCGGCCTGCAGGCTGGACAGGGCCTCGGCGCTGACGTCGGTGGCGATCACGCGGGCCCCTTCTCGCACGAAGGCCAGCCCGGTGGCCCGGCCGATGCCCTGGCCGGCGGCGGTGAGAAAGGCGGTCTTGCCTGCAAGTCGGTGGCTCATGGAGGGTGTCTAGGTGGGTAGGTGATCTGGAGGCTGCGGCCGGCCCCGGGGGGCTCAGGCCGCCGTCAGCACATGGTGGGCACGCGCGCGGCGCGTGATCTCGTCCCAGCGCCAGGCGATGCCCAGGCCGGGGGTGTCGGGCGCGACGGCCTGGCCATGCTCGATGGCCAGACGGCTCGACGCGATGGCGTCGAGCTGCGGGATGTATTCGACCCAGGCTGCCGCTGGCGTGGCCGCACACAGCGACACCTGCAGCTCCATCAGGAAATGCGGCGCCACCGTCAGGTTGAAGCACTCGGCCATGTGCGCCACCTTCAGCCAGGGCGTGATGCCGCCCACACGGGCGACATCGACCTGGATGATGCTGGCCGCACCGGCCTGGATGCAGGCGGCGAACTGCGACGGCGAATACAGCGATTCACCCACGGCGATGGGCACCTCGCTGGCTGCGGCCAGGCGCTGGTGGCCGATCAGGTCATCGGCCGGCAGCGGCTCCTCGAACCAGGCGATGCCTAGTTCGGCATAGCGCGGCGCGCGGCGCAGCGCCTCGCTGAGCGTGAAGCACTGGTTGGCATCGACCATCAGCTCGAAGCCGGGGCCGACCGCCTCGCGCACCGCCTGCAGGCGCGCCACGTCCTCGCTCACATGCGGCTTGCCGACCTTGAGCTTGGCGCCCTTGAAACCAGCCGCCTGCGCGGCCAGGGTCTCGCTCACCAGCGTCTCGACCGGCAGGTGCAGCCAGCCACCTTCGGTGGTGTAGACCGGCACGCGCTGTCTGGCGCCACCGGCAGCCACCCACAGCGGCTGGCCGTCGCGGCGGCAGCGCCAGTCCCACAGCGCGGTGTCGACGGCGGCCAGCGCCAGGCTGGTGATGGCGCCCACGCTGGTGGCGTGGGTGGCGAAGAGCAGGTCGCGCCAGATCGCCTCGATCTGCGCCGGGTCGCGCCCCAGCAGGCGCGGCGCCAGGTGGTCGCGCAGCAGCGCCATGACGGACGATCCGCCCGTGCCGATGGTGTAGCTGTAGCCCGCCCCCTGGCTGCCGTCGTCGCAGCTGATGCGCACGAAGGGCGTTTCCTGCGTGACGAAGCTCTGGATGGCGTCGCTGCGCGGCACCGGTGGCGGCAGATCCACCTGCCACAGCTCGACCTGGGTGATGCGGCTCATCTCCAGCGCCCTAGAAGCCCATGGTGCGCGGCAACCACAGGCCGATGGCCGGCACATAGGTCAGCACGATCAGGCTCACCAGCAGCGGCACCAGCCAGGGCAGGATGGCCATGGTGGTGCGCTCCAGGCTGAGCTTGGCCACCCGCGCCAGCACGAACAGCACCATGCCCATGGGCGGGTGCAGCAGGCCGATCATGAGGTTGAGCACCATCACCAGGCCGAAGTGCACCGGGTCGACGCCGAGCTGGCGCGCGATGGGCAGCAGCAGCGGCACGAGGATGGTGATGGCCGCCGTGGGTTCGAGAAAGCAGCCGACGAACAGCATCAGCACATTGGCCAGCAGCAGGAAGACCCAGGCCTCCTTCGTGAAACCCAGCACCCACTGGGCGATGGCGGCGGTCACGCCGGTGGCGGTGAGCATCCAGCCGAAGATGGACGCCGCGGCGACGATGAACATCACCGTCGCGGTGGTCTCCACCGTGTCCAGGCAGACCTTGACGAACATCTTCCAGCTCAGGGTGCGGTACCAGGCCAGGCCCAGCACCATGGCCCAGACGCAGGCGGCGATGGCGCCTTCGGTGGGCGTGAACAGGCCGGTCGT
Organism: Pseudomonadota bacterium; assembly: GCA_046045865.1. Classification (GTDB taxonomy): domain Bacteria; phylum Pseudomonadota; class Gammaproteobacteria; order Burkholderiales; family Burkholderiaceae_C; genus Sphaerotilus. The sequence goes on from JBJOKY010000095.1 coordinate 12,699, forward strand.
CATGCCGCCGATCAGCAGCACCGGCGTCATGATGGGCAGCACCGCCTGCCACTTGAAGAAACGGTCGCAGGCGAACAGCGCCACCATCGCCACCAGCATCAC
>JBJOKY010000419.1:0-4023 GCA_046045865.1 Pseudomonadota bacterium
GCCCCGCCCCGCCGCCCGGCTGCTGATGAGCGGCGCCGACTACCGCGAATCGCTGCGCCGCGTCCGCCCGACCGTCTACGTCGACGGCCAGCTGATCGACAGCGTGGCCGACGCGCCGCAGCTGCAGCCCGGCATCAACGCCCTGGCGGTGAGCTACGACTACGCGCTGGACGAGGCCAAGGCACCGCTCATGCTGGCCACCCACACCGCCCGCGGCGTGACGGTGAACCGCATGCTGCACATCAACGAGAGTGCCGGCGACCTGCTCGACAAGCTCGAGGCCGTGCGCGTGTTGTGCCAGGAGACCGGCTGCGCCCAGCGCTACCTGGCGCACGACGCGCTCAACGCCCTGGCGCAGGTGAGTGCGCGCATCGACGACGCCACCGGCAGCACCGAGCACCGCGCCCGTTTCGCCGCCTACCTGGCCCATGTGCAGGACGAGGACCTGTCGCTCGGCATCGCCATGACCGACGCCAAGGGCGACCGCAGCAAGCGCCCGCACCAGCAGGCCAACCCCGACACGTATGTGCACGTGGTGGAACGCACTGCGAAAGGCATCGTCATCAGCGGCACCAAGGCCATCGTCACGGCCGCACCCTACATGCACGAGCTGCTCGTCATGCCCAGCCGGCAGATGGGGCAGGCGGATGCCGATTTCGCCGTGTGCTGCGCCGTGCCCGTCGATGCGCCGGGCCTGACCATCATCTCGCGCCCGGCCGGCCGACCCGGCGACAAGGTGGAGCACGGCGCGCCGCTGTTCTCGCGCAAATACGGCCAGAGCACGGCGGTGTGCGTGTTCGACCGCGTCGTCGTGCCCTGGGAGCGCGTGTTCTTCGAAGGCGCCTGGGAACACAGCCAGGTGCTGACCTACAGCTACGCCACGCACCACCGCCACAGCTGCATCGGCGCCCGCGCGGGCTTTGGCGACCTGCTGATCGGCGCCGGTGCGCTGATGTGCGAGGCCAACGGCTTCGACGACCCGGGCGCGAAGAGCAATCTGCGCGAGCCCATGGTCGAGCTGATCAAGATCACCGAAGGTTTCTATGCCTGCGGCGTGGCGGCCAGCGTGTACGGCACGCCCGACGCGCACGCCGGCAACTTCATGCCCGAGCCGGTGTTCGCCAACATCGGCAAGCTGCTGCTGGCCACGCAGATCTACGACATGCACCGCCTGGCGCACGAGGTCTCGGGCGGCCTGATCGTCGCCCTGCCCGGGCCGGACGAGGACCACAACCCGGCCACGGCCGCGACGCTGGCCGAGGTGCTGCGCGCCAACCCCAGCGTGCCGTATGACAAGCGCATCGAGGTGGCGCGTTTCATGGAAGACCTGACCGCCAGCTACCAGGGCGGCTGGTACTCGCTCATCAGCCTGCACGGCGGCGGGTCGCCCGCGGCCATGAAGCAGGAGATCTGGCGCCAGTACCCGGTGGGCGACAAGGTGGCGCTGGTCGAACGGCTGCTCGACCGCGGTGTGCTGGCGCAGAACAAGGCGGACGGCGCCGCCGACAGCAAGGTCGACGGCAGCCGCGCCATCACCAGGAACCGTCAGCCCGGCAAGTGCTGCGACACCGGCTGCACCGTGCCCGGCCAGCCGATCATGGTCGATCTGCCGACCCGCCGGCGCGGCTGAACCAGGCTCAGACCACCGTCAGGCGGTCACCTCGAAGTGCGACATCATGCACATGTCCTCGTGCTCCAGCAGGTGGCAGTGGTAGGCGAACTTGCCGGTGTAGCCGGGCGGCACGTAGACCAGCAGTTCGACCATCTGGTTGGACGGGATGAGTACCGTGTCCTGCCGCGCCACCGGGTCGATGTCGCCGGCTTGCAACGGTGCCGGGGCGAAGACGCCCTGCGCATCCAGATCCCAGCGCTTGGTCACCACGAAGCTGACCAGGTGGATGTGGAAGGGGTGCATGTCCGGCAGGTTGCCGTTGGCCACCTGGGGCTGGATGTTGCCCATGTTGCACACATACCAGCGCTCGTAGGTGCCCCCCTTGCACGTGATGGTGGGCGCGTGCAGCGCAGGGTAGGCCTTGGTGACGGTGATGTCCGGGTTGGTCGTGCTGTCGAAGAAGCTGCGCCGCGCCAGCTTGTAGCCCTTGGGCGCCGACGGGGCGGCCGCGTCCGGGCTGACGGTCTTGTCCAGATCGACCGCGAACGGGATCTCCCAGTCCGCACCGGCGCCGCTCATCTCGAAGATCTGCACGTCGCCCCAGCCGCTGACGGTGCCCACGGTGGCGTCCGTCTCCACGCCTTCGGTGTTGCTCATCAGCACCACCAGACGGTTGGGGCCCTGCGGCACGCCGGCCTTGGCGACCAGCTGCTGGCCGTTCCAGACAAAGTCGTCGTCGTCGGCCGTGCCGGCCAGCACCGCGTCCACCGCCGCGGCCGTGGGTGACAGCACCGAGCCGGCCGGGTCGGCGCTGCTGCCCGTGGCCTCCAGCGTGATCGTGCCCACGTCGGTCAGCGGGCCGTCGAGCGCGGCGTAGAGCTCGCCGTCGGCGGCGTTGTAGTCGGCCGCGACGGGCGCCAGCACCGAGTCGCCGTAGGTCGTGTAGATGGCCTCGGGCGTGATCTCGTCGATCGAGAGCGTGGCCAGCAGGTTGAGGTTGACCAGGCGCACGCGGTTCACGCCGGCCGGCAGCTTGGTGAAGTCGACCAGCACGTCGCGGCGCTGGCCGGGTGCCAGCAGCAGCACGTCGGCCGCACCCAGGGCGACCGACCTGGCCAGCAGGCCGCCGTCCGCGCCGATGATGCGCAGGCACTGGCTGTGCCAGACCTGCCCGCTGCGTGCCGCGATGGCCGCCGGGTTGCACAGCGCCAGCGCATAGGTGCGCGAGTTCGAGGCATTGAGCAGCCGCAGCCGCCAGGTGCGGCGCGGCAGCGCATGGATCGCCGCCGGATGGCCGTTGACGAAGATGGAGGTGCCGAGAAACTCCGGCCGGGCGATCGGGTCGAGCGTCGGCATACCCGTGCCGTAATCAACACCGGAACCCGCGACGATGCGGTCCTGGATCACCACGGGCAACTCCTGGGCCGCGCCGCCGACCAGGTTCAATATCGCGTCGTCGGCCGTGTCGCGGATGAAGTACAGGCCCGCCAGGCCCGCATGCACGTGGCTGCCGGTATGGTCCAGGGCATGGTCGTGATACCACAGCATGGCGCTGCGCTGGTCATTCGGATATTCGTAGGTGCGTTGCGCCGGAAAACCATAGGGGTTGCCCGCGAAACCCAGCGGCTCGAGCGGCCAGCCGTCCGAACTGCCCTGCACGCGCGCGCCGTGCAGATGGGTGACAAGCGCCACGTCGCTCTGGATCTGGACTGTGCCGCAGATATCCCAGCCCACCGGCAGATTCACCGGCGGTACCGCCATGACATCGGTGCGTTGTGGCGCACTGCCCAGGCTGTTGACCCAGGTGACATTGCACTTGGCATTGCGCCGCACATTGATGACAGGCCCGAAATGGTTGCTCAGGATACTGTCGGGCGCACCACCCGCACCATTGGCCAGATACACCCAGGCGTTCGCCGCCGTGGGATTCACGCCCGGCAGCCACTGCACCTTGCGCGCCTGCGCCGTGAGCGTGATGCTGGCCGGGTTGTTGTAGGTGGTGAGATCGGTGAACTGGGCCTGCGGCAGCGTGGCGTCGTTGCCCCCGCCTGTGCAGGCAGTGATCGTCACGCCCAGCGAACCGCCTACCAGAGGCAGTGCGGCACCGGCACACCAGCCGAGAAACCCTCGTCGGCGCAGTGGCGCACCACCCTCCTGCGTAAATTCCCGGGTAGATGCCTTGTCCTTGTGCTGATTCATTGAGTAACCTCGAAGCCTGGGCCGTCGTTATGCACCGGAACGTCGAGACGGATCGTTCCGGCAGTTTCTTGAAATCCGCCCAGGTTATGCAGGGACGTGACCGGGCGACCCGGTCGGCCAGGTTGAAATGGCACGCCGCGTTGCGTCAGGTCAGTGGCCCCGGCCACTCGGGTCGGGCTTTTCAGATATCACGTCACACCCGCCCCGGAGCC
>JBJOKY010000420.1:0-4018 GCA_046045865.1 Pseudomonadota bacterium
GCCCCCAGTGCAGGTCGAGGATGGCCACCAGCGCCACCAGGGCGAGCAGGTGGATGAAGTGTGACGGCCAGGCGCTGATGCCTTCCAGCAGCGCGGCGGGTTCGCACTGCTGGCACGGCTCCGTGCCCGGCGCCGGCCAGCCTGTCCACACCATGGCACCCACGGCCAGCAGCGCCACGAAGGCCCAGGCCAGCCAGCCCGGCAGCGGGGGCGCACCCGCTGCATCGTCGCGCCGGGCGGCACGCCCCAGCAGCAGCAGCAGCGCCAGCAGCGCCACGACGCTGGTGAGCAGCATGACGCCCCACAGCTTGAGCCGCCCGGGCACGGCGAACTCGACCGCGTTGCCCAGCGCATAGGCCAGGATGGTCAGATGCAGCACCGCCAGCAGGCAGTGGGTGAGGCCCGGGCTGGGAGGGGCGCTACCGTCCTGCGCCGGGCGGAACAGCCAGCTGCGCACCCGCCGGATCGACGGGGTGGACGGCCAGAACAGCAGGCCCGCGGCCAGCGCCAGCCACAGCGGCAGCACCAGCGCCGTGCGGCGGGCATGGTCGTCGCGCACCCGGGCCAGGTGTTCGTAGCCCGCCAGCGGCACGGCGTAGGAGCGCCCGATCTCGTACACCGAAGGGTTGTCGACGGCCTGGTTGACCACATCCCTGATGCGCTGGCAGGTCTCGGAGGCGCGGCACGCGGCCAGCTGGGTGGCGGCGAAGACCGAGGTCTGGTACACGTCGCGGAAGGGCGGCGAGCCGGCCTGCACCTCGCGGTCGGCAAAGGCCAGCGGCAGGCTGGACGCCACCAGCAGGTTGCGGGTGTGCGTCAGGGTGTCGGGGTGCACGTAGCGCGCGTCCAGGTCGGTGGTGAAGAACACCTTGTCCGAGAAGCTGTCGTGCAGGGCCTGCAGCGCCAGCAGCTTGTCGTGCACATCCACCCCGAGCAGGCCGATCGCGCCGATCGGGCCGCCGCCGTCCCGGGCCGGGGCGCCCTCGCTGGCCTTCAGGTTCACGGCCAGGCGGCGCAGGTAGTCGAGCTGGTCGCGCGACTCGGGCCACTCGAGCGAGGGCGCGGCGTCCTTGTCCTTGCTGCCGGGTGTGCGGGCGCGGGCGACCTCGCTGTCGTAGATCGTCACGCCGTCGATGCCGCGGTAGTAGTAGAGGATCTCCAGCTTCAGGCGCGGGTTGTACTGCTGGCTCTTGACGTCGCCCAGGCGGAACTTCAGTTCGCTGACCAGGGCCTTGGCGTAGAGCGAATCACGCTCGGCGATCAGCACGACGCGCCGCGTGGCGTTCACCGGCAGGCGCAGCTGCAGCTCGGTGACCAGGCTGCGCAGCACGCGGTCGTCGGTGGCCATGGTGCGCTTGTAGGCCAGCTTGTCGGGCGGCGCGTCGTCGGCAACCCTGGCCAGGCGGTCGTACAGATAGTTCTCCAGCTCCTGGTCGTGCAGCTCCTGCAGGGTGCGGTTGGCGGCCGTGGCCGTGGCGTTGTAGATGCTGGCACGCAGCAGGTGGCGCAGGCCAGCCGCGACCAGCCCGTCCAGGCCGGGTACGCCCTTGGCGCCACTGCAGCGCGGGTCGACCCGCCCGGGTGCCGAGGCACCGTCACCAGAGGCGCCGAGGGCGCGGGCGGTCGCGTTCGCACTGGCACTGGCCTCGGGTGTGCACGCCACGAGCCGGCCGCCTGTGTCGGTGCCGTCCTTGTTGGTCAACCGGCAGCGTGCCAGCCATGACGCCGAGGCCGCGAGGGCGGGGGCGGGTGTGTCCTTCGAGGGCGGGTCGGCCCGTGGTGTCGCCCAGTTCACCTTCCTGACCACGCTGGTGGGGCAGCTGGCCGCAGCCTCGTCGAGTTCCAGCAGGTTGGTGCGCAGGAGGTCCGAGCTCGACGGGCCGATGACGGCCAGCCTGGGCAGGTGGCTCTGCCCGCCTTGGCTGTCATCGGGCCGCGCACTGGCGGCCAGCCAGCCCAGGCGCGTGTTGTCCTCGGGTGTCATCAGCTGGCCGATCAGCGAGGCAAAGGCAAACAGGCTGCCCGGTCGCGGCAGGGCTGACTCGTTGATCCACAGCACGGCGGCCTGCTTGTAGCGCAGCCGCCGGCCCTGCGTGTCGCCGTCGCCGCGCAGCGTGGGCTGCTGGGCGAGCATCTCGTAGGGCACACGCAGCGACTGCGTCTTCAGTTCACTGGACGGCAACACGAAGTCGAGCAGACCGAAGTGCTCGGCGTCGTCGGGCGCCAGGCCGTGGGCCTGCAGCCCGGCCAGCACGGCATGGCGGGTGCGGCGCCGGCTTTCCTCCGCCCCGACGAAGGCGTTGCCGGGCAGGGTGACCAGCAGCAGCAGCGATTCGCTCAGGTCGCCATTGCCGTTGCGGTCCAGCGCCGGCAGCAGTTGCATCGGGTTGCGTCGGGCCCGGATCACGTCGGGGTTGCAGGCGCCGTCGGCCTGCTCGCCCCTGGCGGCGGGCCCGTCGCCCTTGTTGTTGTCCTTCCTGTACTTGTCGCAGCGCTCACCCTGCTCCTTCTCGAAGCGGCGCATGGTGGCGAAGGGGTCTTCCCACAGCCGTGCCTCGACCTCGAGCACGGGCTGCTGGAACTGGCCGCGCTCCTTCTCGGCCGGGCGCAGCGGCCGGAAGGCCTGCTGCGGCAGCAGGGTGCTGGTCACGAAGGCCATCACCACCGCGATGGATCCCCACGGGATTCCGTTTGCGCCCCATCGATCGCTCATGGCCGCCCCTGCGCATTGCTGATAGCGACAAGGTAGGCAGCTCCTGCAGGCGCTGCAACCGGAAAATCCTCACTGCGATCGAGGCGGGTTTCCGGTCTGTCGTGGTGGAGCCACGGCCTGTGCAGGCCCCGGGACGGTCGACCTCAGGCTGCCGCCGGCCGTGGCGCGTGCTTGCCCAGCTCGATCTTGGCGATGGCGTTGCGGTGCACCTCGTCCGGGCCGTCGGCATAACGCAGCGTGCGCGCCTGGGCGTAGTAGTAGGCCAGGGGGGTGTCCTGGCTCACGCCGGCGCCGCCGTAGGCCTGCATGGCCCAGTCGATCACCTGGCAGGCCATGCCGGGCGCCACCACCTTGATCATGGCGATCTCGGCCTTGGCGGCCTTGTTGCCGGCCAGGTCCATCATCCAGGCGGCCTTGAGCGTGAGCAGGCGCGCCATGTCGATGCGGCAGCGCGCCTCGGCGATGCGCTCCTGCGTCACGGTCTGGGCGGCGATGGGCTTGCCGAAGGCCACCCGGGCGCTTGCGCGCCGGCACATCAGCTCCAGCGAACGTTCGGCCAGGCCGATCAGGCGCATGCAGTGGTGGATGCGGCCCGGGCCCAAGCGCCCCTGTGCGATCTCGAAGCCGCGGCCCTCGCCCAGCAGGATGTTGCTGGCCGGCACGCGCACGTTCTTGAAGTCGACCTCCATGTGGCCGTGCGGCGCGTCGTCGTAGCCCATCACGTTGAGGGCACGCACGACGGTGATGCCCGGGGTGTCGGCCGGCACCAGCACCATGGACTGCTGCGAGTGGCGCGGCGCGGTCGGGTCGGTCTTGCCCATGAAGATGTAGATGGCGCAGCGCGGGTCGCCAGCGCCCGAGGTCCACCACTTGCGGCCGTTGATGAGGTAGTCATCGCCGTCGCGCTCGATGCGGGCCTCGATGTTGGTGGCGTCGCTGGACGCCACGGCCGGCTCGGTCATGGCGAAGGCGCTGCGGATGCGGCCTTCCAGCAGCGGCTGCAGCCAGCGCTGCTTGAGCTCGGCGCTGCCGTAGCGCGCGATGGTCTCCATGTTGCCGGTGTCGGGCGCCGAGCAGTTGAAGACCTCGCTGGCCCAGGGCACCCGGCCCATGATCTCGGCCAGCGGCGCGTAGTCGCTGTTGCTGAGGCCAATGCCGGCGAACTCGCTGTCCTCGGCTGCGGCCGCCGCACCGTCGGCGGTGGGCGGCAGGAAGAGGTTCCACAGGCCCTGCTCGCGCGCCTTGGGTTTCAGGCGCTCGATCACCTCCAGCGGCGTCCAGCGCCTGCCGGCGGCGGTGTTGGCC
>JBJOKY010000421.1:0-4010 GCA_046045865.1 Pseudomonadota bacterium
GTACAGGAAGATCTTGGCGCCGAAGCCGCCGCCCACGTCGGGCGCGACCACGCGCATCTTGTGCTCGGGGATGCCCAGCACGAAGGCGCACATCAGCAGCCGCTCGACGTGCGGGTTCTGGTTGGACACGTACAGCGTGTAGTTGTCGTCGGCCCGGCTGTAGCTGGCGTTGGCGGCGCGCGGCTCCATCGGGTTGGGGGCCAGGCGCTGGTTGCGGAACTTCAGCGTGGTGACGTAGGCCGCGCCCTTGAAGGCCTCGTCCGTGCCGTCCTTGTCGCCGATGCCCCATTGGTAGCAGCGGTTGTCGGGCGCCTCGTCGTGCACGGCGGCCGGCGCGGTCAGGGCCTTGGCGGCGCTGATGACGGGCGGCAGTTCTTCGTAATCGACCTCGATCAGCTCGGCGGCGGCCTTGGCCTGCTCCAGCGTCTCGGCCACCACCAGGGCGACGCGGTCGCCCACATAGCGCACCTTGCCATCGGCCAGCACCGGGTGCTTGGGCTCCTTCATCGGCGTGCCGTCGAGGTTGTTGATCAGCCAGCCGCAGGGCAGGCCGCCGACGTTCTTGAAGTGTTCGCCCGTGAAGATGTCGATCACGCCGGGCGCGGCCTTGGCGGCCGTGGTGTCGACCCGCTTCAGGCGGGCGTGCGCATAGGGCGAGCGCAGGAAGTAGCCGTAGCTCTGGCCCGGCAGCGTGATGTCGTCGGTGTACTGGCCGCGGCCGGTGAGGAAGCGGGCGTCTTCACGACGGGTGACCGACTGGCCGATGAATCCTTGACGTGCGTTCATGGATGTCTTGCTCCGATAAGGCGGTGTTCGTGTTCAGGCAGATGGGGGGCGACGGACCGAGCGCGAGGCTCAGGCCATGGCCTTGGCGCCCACCTGGACCGCCTTGACGATGTTCTGGTAGCCGGTGCAGCGGCACAGGTTGCCTTCCAGGGCTTCGCGCACCTGGGTGTCGCTCATTTGTCCACTTCCGCAGCCGTGGTGCTGCACCAGGTCGATGGCGCTCATCACCATGCCCGGGGTGCAGAAACCGCACTGCAGGCCGTGGCAGGTGTTGAAGGCCTGCTGCATCGGGTGCAGCGTGCCGTCGGCGGCTGCCACACCTTCGATGGTGGTGACGTCGCTGCCGGCGGCCTGCACGGCCAGCATGTTGCAGCTCTTCACGGCGCGGCCGTTCACGTGCACCGTGCAGGCGCCGCACTGGGCGGTGTCGCAGCCCACGTGGGTGCCGGTGAGTTGCAGGTTCTCGCGCAGGAACTGCACGAGCAGGGTGGACGGCTCGACGTCGCGAGCCGTCTCGCGGCCGTTGACCTTCAGCTTCAGCAGGGCCATGTCTTCTCCGGGCTGTATGGTTGGAATCGTTGGAATGAAGGCGCGCGATGTCGTTGCACGCGTCGCCGATGCGCTGATCGCGACGATCAGGAAGCCGCGAATCCTAGGCAGGCGGCGGCCTTCTGGCTTGCTCTCGCAAACGCCTATGAAGCCCGCGGCATATGCCCGAGGGTGCCCTCGGCGCTAGGGACAACCCCGCGCTCGCCGCAGCCGGCGCTGGCGGTTAACGTGGCGAACTCGCCCACCCCTCGCAGGACCACGCTTCCATGGACAACGTCGATCTCCAAGTCCTTCGCCAGATCCAGGCCTGGCGCGGCGCGGGCCACGCCGTCGTGCTCGGCACCATCACCCGCACCTGGGGCTCGGCGCCGCGGCCGGTCGGTTCGCTGGTGGGCGTGCGCGACGATGGCCTGATCGTCGGCTCGGTCTCGGGCGGCTGCATCGAGGACGACCTGATCGCCCGCGTGCGTGAAGGTGCACGTGAGGGCTCAGCCACCGCCACCCTGCCGCGCGACATCCGCTACGGCGTCTCGGGGGACGAGGCCGCGCGTTTCGGCCTGCCCTGCGGCGGCACCATCGAGCTGGTGCTCGAACCCGTGGCCGCCCACACCCGGGTGCCCGAGCTGCTGGAGCTGCTGGGCGCCGGCCGGCGCGTCACCCGCACCCTGGCCATGGCCAGCGGCGTGGTCGTGCTGGGCGAGGCCCAGGGCGCCGACCGCCTGAGCTATGACGGCCAGACCCTCGTCAGCATGCACGGGCCGAACTGGCGCCTGGTCGTGATCGGCGCCGGCCAGATGACGCAGTACCTGGCCGAGATGGCCCGCGCGCTGGACTACCACGTCATCGTCTGCGACCCGCGCGAGGAATACTCGACCGGCGCCCAGGCCTTCAACGTGGCCGGTGTGGAGCTGCGCACCACCATGCCCGACGACACCCTGGTCGAGCTGCGCCCCGATGCCCACACCGCCGTCATCGCCCTCACCCACGACCCCAAGCTCGACGACCTGGCGCTGATGGAGGCGCTGGGCTCGCCGGCCTTCTACATCGGCGCCATCGGCTCGCGCGCCAACCAGGCCAGGCGCAAGGCCCGCCTGACGGAGCACTTCGGCATCACCGAGGCCCAGCTCGACCGCCTGCACGGCCCGGTCGGCCTGAAGAACGGCGCGCGCACGCCGCCCGAGATCGCCGTGTCCATCCTGGCCGAGCTAACCGCGGCGCGTTACGGCTACCACATCCCGGAACCGGTCAGGCTGACCGGCGCGCCAGCCGAGGTCGAGGCCGGCTGCGTGGTGTGAGGCGGCGCGCGCACTGATCCCGGCGCCCGGGGCGGCCCGGTGCGGACCCGACGGCAGCGCAGGGCATGCGCCGATCTGTTCCAGAGCGGAACACCCGGGCCGGGCGCAGACGACCATGCCTCGGGGTAGACCCGCAGCAGCGTCGCGGCCGGCCGACACCGCGGGGCGGGATGTTCCCGCGCCGTCGCACGCCTGGCGCCGTGGCCCGGAACATGCGTCTAGCATGTGCGTGCCGATCGACCGCGCGACCCTTCCGCGTCCGGCCGATCCGCACCGCCGGCGCACTGCTGGCCGGCCTGCGCGACCCTTCCGCGCCTGGCCGGCACGCCCTGCCCGACCTGCCTGTGCGCCGCCCCCTGAGCCGGCGTGCGGCGCATTGCCGGCCCGAACAACCCGATCACCCGAGACCTTCCCATGCATCCGCATCCCATGCAGCGGCGCGCGCCCCTGGCCCGCGCTGCCGCCCTGGCCCTGGGCCTGGGCAGCCTGAGCACCCTGGGCCTGGCCCAGACCACCGCACCTGCCGACGCCAGCAGCCTCGAACCCGTCGTCATCACCGGCTCCACGCGCGAACGCAAGCTGGTCGACGCGCCCTATGCCATCACCGCGGTCAGCGCGGCCGAACTGGCCAGCAGCGGGCCCATGGTCAACCTGTCCGAGGCGCTGGGCCGCGTGCCCGGCCTGACCGTGGCCAACCGCGGCAACTACGCGCAGGACCTGCAGATCAGCTCGCGCGGCTTCGGCGCGCGGGCCGGCTTCGGCGTGCGCGGCCTGCGCCTGTACGCCGACGGCATCCCCGCGTCCATGCCCGATGGCCAGGGCCAGGTCGCGCACTTCGACCTCGCCGGCGCCGAGCGGGTGGAGGTGCTGCGCGGGCCGTTCTCGGCGCTGTACGGCAACGCCTCCGGCGGCGTGATCGCGCTGTTCTCGCGGCCGGTGCGCGAGCGCGGCTTCGAGGTCGGCGTGGACGCCGGCGGCGGCGGCCTGCGCCAGGGCCGGGTGAGCGTGGCCACGCCGCTCGACGGCGGCCTCGACCTCTCGGCCAGCCTGTCCGACCTCGACGTGGACGGCTGGCGCCCGCACAGCGGCGCGCACCGCCGCCTGGCCAACGTGCGCCTGGGTTGGCAGGACGGGGCCGACCGCGTCACGGTGGCGATCTCCGACCAGCAGCAGCGCGCCGACGACCCGCTGGGCCTGACCCGCGCCCAGTTCCAGGCCGACCCGGACCAGACCGCCCCGGTGGCGCTGCAGTACGACACCCGCAAGACCATCCGCCAGACGCAGGTCGGCGCGAGCTGGGTGCGCGAGCACGCCCAGGCCGGCCCGCGGGCGCGCACGCAGGTCTCGGCCTACGCCGGCTCGCGCGGGGTCACGCAGTAC
>JBJOKY010000422.1:0-4010 GCA_046045865.1 Pseudomonadota bacterium
GGCGCCGCCAGGGCGGCGGCGCGCTGCGCCAGCGCCTGCGCCAGCTCGGCGCTGCCCAGCAGCTGCACGCGCGCACGCGGCGCGTAGTGCGCCGCCAGGGTGCCGGAGGCACGCGGCGCACAGCCGTCGGCACCCCACAGCGGCTCGCCGGCGTGTTCGGCCAGTTCGTCGGCGCTCCACAGGCCAGGGCGCAGCAGCACCGGGCGACCACGCGTGCAGTCGACGATGGCCGATTCGATGCCCACGCGGCACGGCCCGCCGTCGAGCAGCAGCAGGCGCTGGTCGGCGAGCTGCTCGAACTCGTCGCGCACGTGTTCGGCGCGCGTGGGGCTGACGCGGCCGAAACGGTTGGCGCTGGGCGCGGCCACGCCGGTGACGCCCAGGCGGACGGCGGCGGCCAGCAGCGCCTGGGCAACCGGGTGGTCGGGGCAGCGCAGGCCGATGCTGTCCTGCCCACCGGCGGCGGCAGCTCCCATGCCGGGACGGCGCGGCACGATCAGGGTGAGCGGGCCGGGCCAGCAGGCGGTGATGAGGCGGCGCGCCAGCGGGCCGAGCTCGGCAGCGTAGGCGCCAGCCGCGGCCATCGGGTCGCCGTCGGCCGCCACGTGCACGATGAGCGGGTGGTCGCTCGGCCGGCCCTTGGCGGCGAAGATGCGCGCCACGGCGGCGTCCTGGTCGGCGCGGGCGCCCAGGCCGTAGACGGTCTCGGTCGGAAAGGCGACCAGTTCACCGGCCGCCAGGCGTTCGGCACCGGCGGCCACGGCCCGGGCGCAGTCGCCGGGCGTGAGGGCTGACAAGGTGTCGAGCATGGCAACGGTGGCACCCGCGGCGCGGTGGGGGTGGGGCGACCCGGCGCGCGTCACGGCGACGGCAGACCGAGCAGCGCGGCAGCCTGGCGGGCCAACGCGAGCGCGCCCTTCGGCTCGGCCGCGGTGAGCGTGAGGTGGCCCATCTTGCGGCCGCGCCGCGCCTCGGCCTTGCCGTAGAGGTGCAGGTGGGCGCCCGGCATGGCCAGCACCCGGGCCCAGTCGGGCTCGCGCGGCTGGCTGGCGCCGGGCTCGAACCACAGGTCGCCCAGCAGGTTGAGCATGACGGCGGATGAATGCAGCCGCGGCATGGGCAGCGGCAGGCCAGCCATGGCGCGCACCTGCAGGTCGAACTGCGAGACGTCGCAGGCGTCGATCGAGTAGTGGCCGGAGTTGTGCGGGCGCGGCGCCATCTCGTTGGCGACCAGGCTGCCGTCGGCCAGCACGAAGAACTCGACGCACAACACGCCCACATAGCCCAGCCGGGCGGCGATGTGGCTGGCCGCGGCGACGGCCTGGGCCTGCAGTGCGACGGGCGTATCGGGCGCCGGCACGGTGGTGACGGCCAGGATGCCGTCGCGGTGCACGTTGTGCTGCACCGGCAGGTGCACCACGGCGCCGACGGCGTTGCGCGCAACGATGACGCTCAGCTCGCTGGCCAGCGCCAGGCGGGCTTCGAGCACACATTCGACGCCGCCCAGGGCCTGCCAGGCCGCAGCCAGCTCGGTGCGGTCGGCCACGCGCTGCTGGCCCTTGCCGTCATAGCCCAGCCGGGCGGTCTTGAGGATGCCGGGCAGCAGCGCATCGGGCACGGTGGCCAGTTCGGCAGCGCTGCTGATGACGGCATGCGGCGCACACGGCACGCCGCAGACGACGAAGTGGGCCTTCTCGGCCGCGCGGTCCTGGCAGACTGCCACCGCGTCGCCGCCGGGTGCGACCGGGCGGCGCGCGGCCAGCGTGCGCAGGGCCTGGGCCGGCACGTTCTCGAACTCGGTGGTGACGGCGTCGGCCACGTCGGCCAGGCGGGTCAGGCCGGCGGCGTCGAGGTAGGCGGCGCGCACATGCTCGTGCGCGATGCTGCCTGCCGGGCTGGTGGCGTCGGGGTCGAGCACCGCCACGCGGTAGCCCAGCTGCTGGGCGGCGTGGGCGAACATGCGCGCGAGCTGGCCGCCGCCCATCACGCCCAGGGTGGCGGTGCCGGGCAGCAGGGTGGGCCGGGCGGCCGAGGCGGCGTCGCTGCCGGTGTCGGTGTCGATGCGGGCGGTGGTGAGGGTCATGCCGGCATCACCCGAGCGTCATGGCGCGTGCGGCATCGGTCTGGCGGGCGCGAAAGGCGTCCAGCGCGACCCGCAAGGCCTCGTCGTGGTTGGCCAGCAGCGCCACGGCGAACAGCGCCGCGTTGGCCGCACCGGCCACGCCGATGGCGAAGGTCGCCACCGGGATGCCCTTGGGCATCTGCACGATGGAATGCAGCGAGTCGACACCCTGCAGGTGCTTGCTCGCCACCGGCACGCCGAGCACCGGCACCGAGGTCTTGGCGGCCAGCATGCCGGGCAGGTGGGCCGCCCCGCCGGCGCCGGCGATGATGGCCTGCAGGCCGCGTTCGCGCGCGCTTTCGGCGTAGCGGAACATGTCGTCCGGCATGCGGTGGGCCGAGACGACGCGGCATTCATGGGCAACGCCGAACTCGGCGAGAATCTCGGCCGCATTCTTCATGGTGTCCCAGTCGCTGGACGACCCCATGACGATGCCGACCACGGGCGAAGCGCTGGACAAATCAAGCTCCGATGCGGACAAACAAGCCGTGATTTTAGGCGGGGCTTGCACCAGCCTCATCCGCCCCCAGTTCAGCCGCACGAAAGGTGCCGCGATGATCGATATCACCATCCAGAACTTTGAAGCCGACCTGATCAAGGCGTCGCTCACGACGCCCGTGCTGCTGGATATCTGGGCGCCCTGGTGCGGCCCCTGCCGCAGCCTGGGCCCCATGCTCGAGAAGCTGGAGACGGCCTACGACGGCCGTTTCATCCTCGCCAAGCTCAACAGCGACGAGCAGCCCGAGATCGCCGGCCAGCTCAGCCAGATGTTCGGCGTGCGCTCCATCCCGTTCTGCGTCATGTTCGCGGGCGGCCAGCCGGTGGACGGCTTCGTCGGCGCGATTCCCGAGGCGCAGATCCGCGAGTTCCTCGACAAGCACGTGCCAAGCGAGGCCGCGCTGGAAGCCGAGCAGGACGCCGCCGAGGCCGAGCTGCTGGCGCAGGACGGCGCACCCGACGCTGCGATCGACAAGCTGCAGCAGGCCGTCGCCATCGACCCGGCCAACGACACGGCGCGCTACGACTACCTCAAGCTGCTGCTGCAGCTCGGCCGCACGGCCGATGCGCGCCGGGCCTTCGAGCCGGTGGCCAGCAAGGTGGCGCTGGATGCACGTCTTGCCGCCATCGCGGTCTGGCTCGAGGCCTGCGAGCGTCTGCCCCAGGCGCGCGAGTTCGCTGCGCTCGATGCCGCCATTGCCGCCAACCGTCGCGATTTCGACGCCCGTTTCGAGCGCGCGCAGATCCTGCTGGCCAGCGGTGCGCCGACCAACGCGATGGACGAACTGCTGGAGATCCTGATGCGCGACAAGGCCTGGGAAGGCGGCCGGGCGCGCAAGGCCTATGTCGCCATCCTCGAACTGCTCAGCAAGCCAGCGCCCAAGCCGGCGGCGGCGGCGGCCGCCGCCGGTGGCGGGCTGGAGATCGCCGGCAAGGCGGTGGTGCAAAGCGCCGATCCGGTGATCGACCAGTACCGCCGCAAGCTCAGCATGGTGCTGTTCTGAGCTGAATCCACGCACCTGCCGGCGGGTCCGGCCGGGGCCCAAGCCCCGGGCCGTCAGGCGACCCGCCCCGGCAGGGCCTGCGGGTAGTGGCGATCCAGTTGCGCGGCGTCCAGTGCCTGACGGTACGTGGCCATCACGGCCTGGTGTTCCGCATAGCTCGCCTGAGCCTGGCGGGCATGGTTGACAGATTCCTCGCCCAGCCCCAGGGCGGCAAAGGTGCGCGCCAGCTGCGCATGCGCCATCGCCCGCCCGTCGGCCTCTGTGGCCCAGGTGATGGCAGCGGCGGCCGAGCGCGCAATGGTACGGGCCTCGTCACCCCGACCCAGCTGGTACAGACACCAGGCCCGGTCGGCCAGCATCTCGGCCTCCTCACGGGCCAGACCCTG
>JBJOKY010000423.1:0-4006 GCA_046045865.1 Pseudomonadota bacterium
ACGGATCATGCACACCTCCAGGTATAGGACATCGACTTGTTCGCCCCCAGGCCCGGACGGGCTGGTCTTAAGGCTTGGATCGTGAGTCTTAAGTTTAGGCAGCGCTGCTGTGCGCAATATCAATCCAGGCGTGCATATGCACGGCACACAGGCATCATCAGCAAGCGGATATTTCAGTTCCCGCTTTCTTTGCGTTGTTTCGTGCATGAGGACACGAATTGCCGCCACCGCCGCACTCAAGTCGCCGCCCGCACAGCCGAGCGCCCTGCCACTACAGTGCAGCCATGTCGCAAGCTCACCACTTCGCCGCCCCTGCCGAGGCCGCCCCGGCGCCCGCCACCGTGACCTCTACCACGACCGACACGGCCGCAGCCTCCCCCCCCGTGCAGCTGCCGCGCCGCCACTGGCTCGGCGGCCTGGCCGCCTGCCTGGGCAGCGCTGCCCTGCCCGGCTGCGCCCCCGCCCGGGTCGACCATGCCCGCGCCGCCGACGTGCCGCGCTTCGGGCTGGGCGTGGCCTCGGGCGGGCCGCTGCCCGACCGCCTGGTGCTCTGGACCCGCCTCACCGGCGCGGGCCTGCCCGAGCGCGTCGACGTCGGCTGGGAGTTGGCCGACGACGAGGCCTTCACCCGCATCGCCGCGCGTGGCGTCGAGGTGGCCGAGGCCGACTGGGCGCACAGCGTGCACGCCGAACCCGCCGGCCTGGCACCCGGGCGCTGGTACTGGTACCGCTTCACCGCGCTGGGCCAGCGCAGCGCCCCGGCGCGCACCCGCACCGCACCGGCGGCCGGCGTGATCGCCCCGCTGCGCTACGCCATCACCAGCTGCCAGCGCTGGGACCACGGCCACTACGCCGCCTGGCGCCACCTGGCGGCCGAGCAGCCCGACCTGGTCGTCTTCCTGGGCGACTACATCTATGAATACGGCCGCGTCGAAGGCCGCGTGCGCCTGCACGACGGCGGCCCGGCCCGCACGCTCGACCAGTACCGCGCCCGCTACGCCCAGTACAAGAGCGACCCGGCCCTGCAGGCCGCCCACGCCGCCGCGCCCTGGCTGATCACCTGGGACGACCACGAGGTCGAGAACGACTACGCCGGCCTGCAGGGCCTGAACCTGCAGCCCGACTTCGCCGCCCAGCGCGCCGCCGCCTACAAGGCCTGGTGGGAACACATGCCCTACCCCAAGGCGCTGCGCCCCGGCGGCGCCGACCTGCGCATCGTCGGGCGCTACGACTGGGGTGCGCTGGCGCGCTTCATCCTGGCCGACGGCCGCCAGCAGCGCAGCCCGCAGGCCTGCAACAAGCCGGGCAAGGGCGGCTCCAGCGTGGTGCGCGAAAGCGAGTGCACCGAACTGCGCGACCCGACCCGCAGCTTTCTCGGCATGGAGCAGGAGGCCTGGCTGGCGCGCCAGTGGAGCCGCGAGCACCGCTGGAACCTGCTCGGCCAGCCCACGCTGATGGCGCGCTTCGCCACCGCCGCCAAGGAACGCCCGGCCGGCGACCCCGACATGGTCTGGACCGACGGCTGGGAGGGCTACCCCCTGGCCCGCCAGCGCCTGCTGCAGACCGTGGCCGACCAGCAGGTGCCCGGCTGCGTCGTTCTGGGCGGCGACGTGCACGCCAGTTACGTCGCCGACCTGCGGCCCGACTGGCGCAATGACCAGTCGCCGGTCGTGGCCAGCGAGTTCTGCGGCACCTCCATCACCAGCAACGGCTGGAGCCACGACAAGCTCGCCGCCACCCTGCCCGACCACCCGCACATCAGGTACGGCCGCGGCGACGACCACGGCTACCTGGCCTTCGATGTCACCGCCCGGCAGATGACGGTGCGGGTGCGCTCGGTCGACGATGTACTGAAGGCGGACAGCGGCATCCACACCGACGCCAGCTTCGTGGTCGAGGCCGGCCGGCCGGGCGCACTGCGCGCCTGAGGCTCGTGTCGTCGCCCTCACACGCAGGGCCCATCCATTGAGGATCTGCCATGCTCGACACCGCCAAGCTCTTCGTCTGCGGCAACAGCCAGGCCGTGCCGAAGCCGGACGACTTGCAGCACTTCTTCGCCCTGCTCGAGGCCGCTCCGGTGGCCAGCGCAGCCTTCGTGCCCCCGCGCGACGACACGCCGGCCGCCGACCCGCTGGCCAGCTGGAACGACGAACCGCCGGCAGGCACCGGACCATGAGCGATCTGCGCTGGCTGCTCGACACCAACGTCGTCAGCGATTACCTGCGACGCATGTCGCCTGTGCTCGAACAGCGGGTGGGCGACGCCCTGCGCGCCCAGACCTGCGCGATCTCGGTGCTGACCCGCGCCGAGCTGCGTTTCGGTCAGGCGTTGATGGCCGCCGATGACCGCCGCCGCCCGCTCGTCGACGTCCTGCTGCGCCAACTCCTGCACCTGCCGTGGACCGGCGCTGCGGCCGACCACTTCGGCACCCTCAAGGCGCACAACCGCCGCGCCGGCACGCCCCGCGGCGACATCGACACCCAGATCGCCGCCCTCGCCCTGGCCGAAGGCCTCACGCTGGTGACGCACAACGTGCGCCACTTCGAGGGCACGCCGGGCTTGCTGTGGGTGGACTGGATGGAGGCGAGCTGACCGAGGCACCGAAGAAGGCCCCGGCGGGCCGCCTCGCGACCAGAGCCCGCCGGGTGCCGAAGGCCTGCCTGCACCGGCCTGGATGCTGCAATGCACACCCCGCACCGCCATGACGATGCGGGCTCCGGCAGGGCAGCCTACGGGCAAGACGGAAACCGATGTTGTTGTTGCGATTCGTCGGCTCGTCGTGGTTGCGGTTGGCGGAGCGGGCGTTCGTCGGGTTGTTGTTCCAGCCGCCGCCGCGCACCAGGCGTTCTCAGCCGGGCAGGCTCTTCCCCCGGGGCAAACCAGCCGTGCGGGAAGAAGCTGCATCGTAGTCGCCAGGTGTCCGCATGGCGCGCATGCGCCACCCAGCCGCCCACGCTGGCGCGCACCGCGGCCTCATCGGCCGCGCCGCGGTGCCAGGCCTTGCGCCACTGGTCAATGCGCCGCTGCGCGCGGCCCAGGTGTTCGGGCGTGAGCCGCCGCCAGCCGCCCGGGCGCAGCTCGAAGCCAAGGAAGACCTGCGCCTCGTCGCTGCGCCGCACCTGCGTCTTGTGCGGGTGCAGCAGCAGCCGGCGCCCTTCCAGATGAGCCGCCATGCGCTGCTGAAGCGCGCGCAGTTCATCCGCGTCGTCGCCGAAGACGGCGATGTCGTCCAGGTAACGCACGAAGTGCGGTGCACCGGCCACCTCGGCCAGCCAGTGGTCGAGTGCGTCCAGGTAGTGATTGCCCAGCAACTGGCTGGTCAGGTTGCCCAGCGGCAGGCCGCGCGCGCGCTCGAAGGGCGTCCACAGGTCGTCCCCATCGAAGTAGCGGTGCACCGGCTCCTGCGGGTTGGAGCCGTCGATGATCACGTCCAGCAGCGCCAGCGTGCGTGCGCAGCCGATGCGTCGGCGCAGCAGCGCCTTCAGGATGGCGTGGTCGATCGACGGAAAGTAGCGGAACACGTCCGCCCGCAGCACCCATCGGTGCCGCTCGCGCAGGGCCTCGAAGCGCTCAATGGCCCGGTGCGTGCCGTAGCCCAGGCGGCTGGCAAAGCTCGATGGGCTCCAGCCCCGCTCCAGTACCGGGCCGATGCGGGCGCACAGCGCCTGGTGCACCACCCGGTCGGCAAACGGCGCCACCGAGATGCAGCGCGGCTTGGGCTCATGGATGATCAGGCTGCGAAAGACCCCCGGCCGCCAGGTGCCGGCGCGCAACTCGTCCTGCAGGCGCAGCAGGTTGCGCTCCAGTCCGGCCATGAAGGCCGCCGGCTCCAGCCGCTCGCGCTTGCCGCGCACGCTGCGCAGCGCGGCGGAGTGCAGGTTGGCAAAGGCCGTGACCGGCTCGAACAGATCGTCGGCCGGCCGGCGCCGCGTCACGCCAGCGCTCCCGCTCCCGCACCGGGTGGGCGGCCGCGGCGGGCCGAGGGGTAGGCGCCACCGGGCCGTGC
>JBJOKY010000424.1:0-3988 GCA_046045865.1 Pseudomonadota bacterium
CGTGCACGTGGTGCTGGTGGGCGTGCTGGCGCGCCGCCACGACCCGCTGCGCCTGGCGATCGTGCAGTACCTGGTGTGCGGCGGCCTGTCGCTGGCCTGGGGCCTGGTGGCCGAACCGTTGAGCTGGGCCGGCCTGTGGCAGGCTCTGCCCGCCATCGTCTACGGCGGCGCGCTGTCGGTGGGCGTGGCCTACACGCTGCAGGTGGTGGCGCAGAAGACGGCCATCGCCTCGCACGCCGCCATCATCTACAGCAGCGAGGGCCTGTTCTCGGCGCTGTGCGGCGCGTGGATCCTGGGCGAGCAGCTCGGCACCCGCGGCATCGCGGGCGGCACCCTCATGCTCGCGGCCATGCTGCTGGCACAGTGGCGCCGCCAGCCGCAACCCGAGGCGCACTGACACCGCGCAGGCACCGGCAGCTGCCCCCCACACCCCTGCCCCCGCCCGGGCCACGGCGAGCCGGCCCGGGCTCCATCCGACCAACAACGACCGAGGGACCATGATGAAGATGAAGATGACGACGACTCCGACGATCAGGCACCACCGCCCCGCCGCCCCGCGCACCTCGGGCCCGGCACCGCTGCTGCGCGCCGCCGCCCTGGCCGCCGCCTGCCTGTGCGCCCTGCCCCTGGCCGCGCAGGCGCAGAGCCACGACCCCTTCGCCGCCTGGCAGACGGCCGAGACGGCCAACTTCCGCATCCACTACCGCGCCGAACACCGCGCCCAGGCCGAGCAGGTGGCGCGCATCGCCGAGCGCGTCTACCCGCGCATCACCCAGGCGCTGCAGTGGCAGCCGCGCGGCGGCACCGACGTGGTCATCAGCAACGAGTTCGACCTGTCCAACGGCCACTCCACGCCGCTGCCCTTCAACGCCATGACGCTGTACCTGGCGCCGCCCGACAGCGGCGAGCTGCTCGACAACAGCCGCTGGCTGGAGCTGCTGGTGACGCACGAGCTGGTGCACGTGGTGCACCTGGACAAGGTGCGCAGCGTGCCCAGGGTGCTGCAGAGCATCTTCGGCCGCGTGCCCTGGTTCTTCCCCAACCTGTACCAGCCGCTGTGGGTGATGGAAGGCCTGGCCGTGCAGTTCGAGGGCGACGCCAGCCAGGGCCGCGGGCGCCTGCACGGCCCGCTGTTCGACGCCTGGCTGCGCACCGAACGCGAACGCGGCTTCATCCAGCTGAACGAGCTGGCCAGCGACGGCCGCGCCCTGCCGCTGTCCAAGAACTATCTGTACGGCGCGTATTTCTTCGAGTGGCTGGCGCGCACCTACGGCGCCAGCGCACCGCAGCAGTTCGTCGAGCGCTACAGCGGCAACATCGTGCCGCGCTTCCACACCAACCCCTACGAGCTGACCGGCAAGACCATGGACGAGCTCTGGCTCGCCTTCCTGGACGACCTGACCCGCCAGGTCGACGCCCGCAACGCCCAGCTGCGCCAGCAGCCCGAGACCGTCGGCGCGCCCGTGCCGCTGCCGGGTGAACGCCGCGGCGCGCTGTTCGACATCACCAGCCTGGCCAGCCTGCCCGGCGGCGCCAGCCTGGCCGTGGTGGACGACGGCCTGGGCGCGGCGCAGCTGCTGCGCATCGAGCGTGACGGCAGCCAGCGCAGGCTCAGCACCCTGGCGACCTCGTTCGCGCGCGTCGACGCCGCCGCCGACGGGCGCGTGCTGGTCGCCCAGCCCGACCTGTGCAACACCTACGACCTGGCCTACGACATCTACCGCCTGTTGCCCGACGGCAGCCTGCGCCAGCTGACCCACTGCCAGCGCCTGCGCCGCGCCGTGCACGCCGGCCCCGGCCAGATCGCCGCCATCCGCCAGGACGCCGGCCGCACCAGCCTGCTGCTGCTGGACGCCGAAGGCCGCCAGCAGCGCGTGCTGCACCCCGGCGCCGCCGACCTCGACCTCATCGACCTGGCCGCCTCGCCCGACGGCAGCCAGCTCAGCCTGATCGCCCGCGTGGGCGGCGACTGGCGGCTGCTCGCGCTCGACCCGGCCCGCCCCGACGCCGCACCGCGCCTGCTCGCCCGCCTGGACGCGCCCGTGCACAGCCTGCGCCACAGCGCCGCCGGCCTCGAATTCATCGCCGTGCGCGACGGCGTGCCCAACGTCTGGCGCCTGGCCGGCGCAGGCAGCGGCACCGGCACCGGCACCGGACAGCTGCAGCGCCTGACGCACAGCCACAGCGCCGTCACCGCCCAGGGCGGCACGGCGGCCGACGGCAGCCTGCTGGTCGCCGTGCTCGCCCCCGGCGGCCAGGCCCTGCGCCGCCTGCCGGCCACCACCACGCTGCAGACCGTCGCCGCCCTGCCGGCAGGCGCCGGCCGCAGCGGCGCCAACACCGCCACATCCCCCTGGCCGGACACGGCGGCCAGCGCCGGCACCGGCGCCACCAGCCCGGCCGGCACCAGCGCCACCGGCGAGCCCGGCCTGGGTGCCGGCCGCGGCTACTCCGCCCTGCGCAGCATCGCGCCGCGCTACTGGCTGCCCACCCTCGTGCTCAACAACCGTGGCATGAACCAGCTCGGCGCCAGCACCGCGGGCGCCGACGCCCTGGGCACCCACCAGTACGCCGCCAGCCTGGCCTGGGAGACCTCGCAGGGCGAAGCCGTGGGCGCGGTCGAGTACATGTGGAACAACTCGCAGCTCTTCGCCCTGACACGCGACCTGACCCCGCGCGCCTGGAGCGGCGAGCAGGGCAAGGAAACCACCACCGTCTACGACCGCCGCACCCAGGCGCAATGGCTGGGCCTGCTGCCCTGGCACCGCATCGAGCGGCGCATCAGCCTCGGCCTGGGCGCGGCGATCGACCGCGTCGAGCAGGTACGCCTGGCCCCCCCGGCCGCCACACGCAGCAGCATCCGCCAGCGCGACGAGAAACTCGCCGCCGCGCTGGTCGACTTCGACACCCGTGGCGCCAACTGGTGGAGCGAAGGCGCCAACCGCGGCCAGCGCACCACCCTGCTCTACGAGACCTACAAGCCCTTCGCCCGCAGCGGCAGCGGCGACCTCGACGGCAGCGTGCTGCGCCTGGACGCACGCGGCTACCTGGGCATAGGCAGCGGCGTGCTGGCCGTGCGCCACACCGAGGTGCGCGCCCACGGCCGCACCGAGCGTTACCAGCTCGGCGGCGCCGCCGACCCGCAGCTGCAGCTGGGCATCGCCCTGAACCAGCGCGACCTGGCGCTGCGCGGCTACGCCGGCGACGAACCCGCCCTGCAAGGTGCCAGCGCCCGCGTCAGCAGCATCGAATGGCGCATGCCGCTGGCCGACATCGACCGCCACACCATGGTGCCGCCGATCGGCATCAACCGCCTGTCGCTCAACCTCGTGGCCGACATCGGCGGCGCCTGGGACGCCGGCCAGAGCAAACCCGCCAGTTACTACAAGGGCGTGGGCGCCGAACTGCTGGGCGAGGTCAAGCTGCTCTACACCCTGGGCGTGCAGCTGCGCCTGGGCGTGGCGCGCGGGCTGGACGAACCCAAGGCGACACAGGGATACCTGACGGTGGGCCGGGCGTTCTGAGCGAGTGAGATTGGCGGGTCTGCGGGTGGTGGCGACGGCCGCCATGCCGCAGAACACGGAATATCCCGAGGTGGACGGGTCAGGAGGGTTTACCCGACCACAGAAGAGATGAAACGCCAGGCCAAAAGCGGCAAATCACGGCATGTTCGGGTAGAAGATACGCACACGCACACGCACGCTCATGCGCCGCGATACCGCCAGCCAGGCAGCCAGACATCGGAATTCCGGGACAGGACCATGCAACAGCGCAACGCTTCACCACCTCAATCCGACTGGCGTTGCGTAACAACTGCGCCCGACCTACTGCACCAGAATGGATGCGGTGTACCAAATGCGCCAGAAATGGTGCGCCGAACATCTGATGGGTACTAAACAACCACCAGCTAAAGCTGGTGGGTTTGGATTGCGGACTGAAAGTCCGGATACGCGTCGCCTAAACGACGCGTCCTAGTCAGGCTCAAGCT
>JBJOKY010000096.1:0-12641 GCA_046045865.1 Pseudomonadota bacterium
GCCGACCACGGCGTACATCATCCAGCCCTGGCCAGCCAGGGCATAACACAGCGTCGAAGACACCAGGCCCATGACGGCGATGCGCTCGGCCGGCCAGCGCTTGAGCGCCACGCGGATGAGGCCGCCCTGCACGATCACGCCCATCACGCCCACGGCAAACAGCGACCAGCCGTTCTCGGCCGGCCCCCAGCCGAACTTGAAGGTGGTGTAGAGCACCCAGCTGGTGTGCAGCACCATCTGCGCGAGTGAACTCAGGCCGATGACGGCCACCAGGGCGCCCACACCCTTGAGTTCGGCCAGGCGTCTGAGCGAAGCGACCGGGTTGACCTGCTTCCAGTCCACCGCATGGCGGCGCTCGGGCGGCAGCGATTCGGGCAGCACCAGCAGGCCGTAGAACCAGTTGCACACGGCCAGGGCACCGGCGGCAAAGAAGGGCAGGTGCAGGTCATGCGCACCCAGCAGGCCGCCCATCACGGGCCCGAGGATGAAGCCCAGGCCGAACATGGCGCCCAGCAGGCCGAAACGCTTGGCGCGCTGGTCGGGCGCGGTGATGTCGGCCACGTAGGCATTGGCTACGGCGGCATTGGCCTGCATGGCGCCGCTGAACAGCCGCACCACCACCAGCACCCAGACGGTGTGGGCCATGGCGGTGGTGAAGAAGCTCAGCGCCAGGCCCGAGAAGCCCACCAGCAGCACGGGCCGGCGGCCGTAGCGATCGGACAGCGCGCCCAGCACCGGCGAGGCGAAGAAGTTGGCGAAGCCGAAGGCGAAGGTCACCACGCCGTACCAGAAGGCCTGCTCGCCCGGGTTGGCGACGAAGCTGCCCACCAGCGCCGGCAGCACCGGGATGATCAGGCCGATGGCCATCACGTCCAGCAGCACGGTGAGCATGATGAAGGGCATGGCCGCCTGGCGGCCGACTGTCCTGCCGGACGCGGCCGCGACGGGTTCAGCAGCTGCGGGGACGGATTCGTGGGTGACAGACGTGGCGTGTGCGCTCAAGGCGTCCTCGGTCAGGAAAGCAAGGCGCCCTGCACGGGCAGGGCGCTGGGGGTGGGGCAGGCGGCGCGCGGTGCGTTGCCGGCCCCGGCAAGGTCGGGCTTACTCCGAACGGTAGTTCGGCGCTTCCTTGGTGATCTGCACGTCGTGCACGTGGCTTTCGCGGATGCCGGCCGAGGTGATCTCGACGAACTCGGCCTTGCTGCGCATGTCCTCGATCGAGGCGCAGCCGCAGTAGCCCATCGAGGCGCGCACGCCGCCGGCCATCTGGAAGATGATGGCCACCAGCGAGCCCTTGTAGGGCACGCGGCCCTCGATGCCCTCGGGCACGAGCTTGTCGGCGTTGGGGTTGGCGCCGGTGTTGTCCTGGAAATAGCGGTCGGCGCTGCCTTGCTGCATGGCGCCGATCGAGCCCATGCCGCGGTAGCCCTTGTAGCTGCGGCCCTGGAACAGGATCACCTCGCCGGGCGATTCTTCCGTGCCGGCGAACACGCCGCCCATCATCACGCTGTGCGCGCCGGCCGCGATCGCCTTGGCGATGTCGCCCGAGTAGCGCACGCCGCCGTCGGCGATGAGCGGCACGCCCGTGCCCTGCAGCGCGGTGGCGACGTTGTCGATGGCGGTGATCTGCGGCACGCCCACGCCGGCGACGATGCGCGTGGTGCAGATCGAGCCCGGGCCGATGCCGACCTTGACGCCGTCCGCGCCGGCCTCGACCAGGGCCAGGGCGGCCGCCCCGGTGGCGATGTTGCCGCCGATCACGTCGACCTGCGGGTAGTTGCGCTTGACCCAGCGCACGCGCTCGATCACGCCGGCGCTGTGGCCGTGCGCGGTGTCGACCACGATGGCGTCGACGCCGGCACGGGCCAGGGCCTCGACACGCTCTTCCGTGCCCTCGCCCACGCCCACCGCCGCACCCACGCGCAGCTTGCCCTGAGCGTCGCGTGCGGCGTTCGGGAAGCTGGTCTGCTTGGTGATGTCCTTCACCGTGAACAGGCCGCGCAGCTCGTCGCCGGCGTTGAGCACCAGCACGCGTTCGAGCCGGTGCTGATGCATCAGCGCCTTGGCCTCGGCCAGGCTGGCGCCTTCACGCACGGTGATGAGGCGTTCGCGCGTGGTCATGATCTCGCGCACCGGGGCGTCGAGACGGGTTTCGAAGCGCAGGTCGCGGCCGGTCACGATGCCCACCACGCGGCCGTTGTCCACCACCGGGAAGCCCGAGATGCCGTGCTGCCGCGACAGCTCGATCACGTCACGCACACGGGCGTTGGGCGCGATGGTGATCGGGTCGCGCAGCAGGCCCGACTCGTATCGCTTGACACGCGAGACCTCGGCCGCCTGTTGCTTGGGGCTGAGGTTCTTGTGGATGATGCCTATGCCTCCCTCCTGCGCCATGGCGATGGCGAGGCGGGCCTCGGTCACCGTGTCCATGGCGGCCGAGACCAGCGGCAGGTTCAGCGTGATGTTGCGGGACAGGCGGGTCGCCAGCGACGTGTCGCGCGGCAGGACCTGAGAGAAGGCGGGGACGAGCAGTACGTCGTCGAAGGTCAGCGCTTTGCCCAGCAGGCGCATGGGTTTAACTCCAGTCGCAAAAGCGGATTATAGGTGGGCAACCGTGACGGACACGACCAGGCCTTGCCGCAGCGCCACCTGAGCCTGCCGACCGCCCTGTCGTCACCCCCCTGACGTGACTGGCGAGACGGCCCGCGCGCGCGCCCGGATTGCGGACAGCGGCGCTAAACTGAAAGACATGTCCAGACACCCTGCACCTGCCCTCGTACCCGCAAGCATCTGCGTGCCGCAGCCGGCCGTCGTGTCGCGATCCGGCCGTGCCGGCCTGCTGCTCGTCCTGGCCTTGTCATGCGTGGCCGGAGCGGCGCAGGCGCAGTGGAAATGGCGTGATGCCCAGGGCCAGGTGCAGTACAGCGACCGCGCGCCGCCGGCCAGCATCCCCGACCGCGACGTGCTGCAGCGCCCGGCCGGCCAGCGCGGCCCGCTGGTGCTGCTGCCCATGGGCGCCCCCAACCTGGTGGCCGGCGCGGTACCTGCTGCAGCCAGCGATGCGGCCAGCGCGCCCGCCGCCAGGCGCAAGCCCGGCGAAGGCGACGACCCCAAGCGCCGCGCCGACGAGGCCCAGCAACGTCAGCGCAACGAGGAAGCAGTGCAGAAGCAGCGCGCCGACAACTGCGCCCAGGCACGCGAGCAGATCCGCCTGATCCAGGACGGCGTGCGCCTGGCGCGCATCAACGCCCAGGGCGAGCGCGAGATCCTCGACGACGCCCAGCGCAGCCGCGAACTCGAACGCGCCCGCTCGGCCCAGGCCAGCGAGTGCCGCTGATCAGCCGGCGCGCGGCGGCGCGCGCCGCCCGCGCGTGAGGCGGGCCTCGCGCCCGCCCTGGGCCTGGTAGCGCAGCCGCCGGGCCTCCTTGGGATCGACCTGCAGGGCACGGCACAGTTCCACGCGGTCGCCGCTGCGCAGCGCGGCCTGCGGTGTCACGCGCCAGCCCCACACGGCAGCTGTCCAGTCATCGGCCTGCAGGCCGTCCTGCATCCACTGCGCGGCGCAAGCCGTGACAGCGTCGGCCACGGTGCAGCCCGGCGGCAGGGACAGCATCACGAGCCCGGTGTGGCGCGGGGCGGCGCTCCAGGTCACCTCGACGCACACGGCACCACCCTCCCCGGGCGGCAGGTCGGCAACAGGCATCGTTCAGCGCGCGCCGTAGACCTGCTCGGCGCGCGCCACGAAGGCGTCGACGAAGGTGTTGGCGATGCGGTCGAACACAGGGCTCACGGCCACTTCCAGCATGCGGCTCGAGAACTCGTAGCTCAGCGAGAACTCGACCCGGCAGGCCTGCGGCCCGGCGTCGGGCGCGCCGTGCGGTGCCGCCGACCCCAGCGGCACGAAGACCCACTGGCCGTCCAGGTGCGAGAACGGCCCGTCGACCAGTTCCATGTGCACCGACTCGTTCGCCACGTGCTTGTTGCGCGTGGTGAAGGCATGCCTGACGCCGGCGTAGGCCAGGTGCAGCCTGGCCGTCATGCCGTGTTCGTCATGGTCGCTGACCTCGGCCTTCTGGCACCAGGGCAGGAACCTGGGGTAATCCGTGACCCCGACCACCAGTTCGTACATCTCGCGCGGCGAGTACCAGAGCAGGATCGACTTCTTGACGTGCTTCATACTGTGGGACGATTCTAGGTGGCGCTGCCTGACGGCCTGACGCCGCGAGTGTGACACCGCGCCACCACCATCCACCTTGCGCATCCACAAGCGCGCCCGGCCTCACGCACCGCAGCGCCGCGGGCCCGCCCCGCGCACCGAGACGACGACCCATGAGCATCGCCGAAAACAAGAAGGCCTTTTTCAACTACCACATCGAGGAGCGCTTCGAGGCCGGCATCGTGCTGTCGGGCTGGGAGATCAAGGCGATCCGCTCCGGCCAGGTGCAGCTGACCGACGGCTACGTCGTCATCAAGGACGGCGAGCTCTTCCTGATCGGCCTGCGCATCAATGCCCTGCGCAGCGCCTCCACCCACGTCAAGCCCGAGCCCGACCGCACCAAGAAGCTGCTGATGCACAAGGCCGAGATCAAGCGCCTGATCGGCAAGGTCGAGCAGAAAGGCCACACCCTGGTGCCTCTGAACCTGCACTACAAGGGCGGGCGCGTGAAGACCGACATCGCCCTGGCCAAGGGCAAGGCCGAGCATGACAAGCGCCACACCATCAAGGACCGCGACTGGCAGCGCGAGCAGGGCCGCCTGATGCGCCACAAGGTCTCGTCGTCGGGCAAGGACGCAGCATGAACGACCGCATCCAGCGCGTCGCGCGCCACCTCAGCCTGGTCGGCGACAGCCAGACCGCCGCGCCGCAGGATCTCCCGGCACCCGCCGCCCCGGTGCCGGCCGCCTTCGCCCCCCCCGGCACGGACGTCGACCGCGTGCTCTACCCGCCGCTGGAGCCCTACCGCAGCGGCCGGCTGCAGGTCGACGAGATCCACGCGCTGTACTGGGAGGCCTGCGGCAACCCGCAGGGCATCCCGGTGGTCTTCCTGCACGGCGGGCCGGGCGCGGGCATCTCGCCGCGCAGCCGGCGCTTCTTCGACCCCGAGCGTTACCACATCATCCTGTTCGACCAGCGCGGCTCGGGCCTGTCCACGCCGCTGGGCGAGACGCGCCGCAACACCACGGCGCTGCTGATCGACGACATCGAGCGCCTGCGCATCCTGCTGGGCGTGCAGCGCTGGCTGGTGTTCGGCGGCTCCTGGGGCTCGACCCTGGCGCTGGCCTACGCCCAGGCCCACCCGGCGCGCGCCCTGGGCCTGGTGCTGCGCGGCGTGTGGCTGGCGAGTGCCGCCGAGATCGACTGGTGGCTGCACGGCGTGCGCATGTTCTTCCCGCGCGAATGGGAGGCCTTCGCCGGCCACCTGCCCGAGGCCGAACGCGACGACCTGCTGGGCGCCTACTGCCGCCGCCTGCAGAGCGACGACCCGGCCGTCTACCTGCCCGCCGCACGCGCCTGGAGCCGCTACGAGGGCTCGTGCCTGCAGCTGCGCCCTACACCCGACATCGCCAACGCCTTCGGCAGCGACGAGGTCGCCTTGGGCGTCGGCCGGCTGGAAGCGCTGTACTTCCGCGAGCGCGCCTGGCTGGCGCCCGACCAGCTGCTGCAGGGCGTGGCGGAGATCCGCCACCTGCCCTGCTTCATCGCCCACGGCCGCTACGACGTGATCTGCCCGGTGCGCTATGCCCACGCTCTGGCCGACGCCTGGCCCGGCGCCGTGCTGCGCGTGGTGGCCGATGCCGGGCATTCGGGCTACGAGCCGGGCATTGCGGCGGAACTGGTGGGCGCGACCGATGCGTTTGCGCGCTCCGGCGGCTTCACGCCCGTCTGATCAGCCCAGCGCCCCCAGCGCCTGCGCCAGGTCCGCGATCAGGTCGTCCACCCCCTCCAGTCCGATGCACAGCCGCACCAGCGTGCCCTGATACGGCGATGGCAGGCTGCGCATGTGGCGCGCCTCGTAGGGCACGGCCAGGCTGACCGGGCCGGCCCAGGACCAGCCGATGCGGAAGACTTTCAGTGCCTCGACGAAGACGTCCACCTGCGCGCTGCTGTAGCGCGGGTCGACCTCCAGCGTCACCAGGCCCGCGGCGGCGTCGCACAGCGCGGCCCAGTGTTCGTGGCCAGGCGAGCCGGGCAGCGTGGGGTTGAGCACGCTGCGGAACTGCGGCTGCCGGGCCGACCAGGCGGCGATGCGGCGTGCGGCCTGGTCCTGTGCGTGGTAGCGCAGCGCGATGCTGGGCAGGCCGCGCAGCACCGCGGCCACGTCGTCCACGCCCACACCAAAGCCCAGGCGGGAATGGCTCCAGGCCAGCTTGTCATGCAGCGCGCGGTCATTGCAGGTCACCGAGCCCATCAGCACATCGCCGCCGCCCGAAGGAAACTTCGTCAGCGCATGGGCGCTCAGATCCACGCCCAGCCCCTCACCTTCGCCAGCCCCCAGGTCGAACGGCCGGAAGGCGATGCCCGCGCCCCAGGTGTTGTCCAGCGCGATCAGGGCCTGCGGCGCGCGTTCGCGGATCAGCTTCACCGTGCCACGCAGGTCGGGGAACTCCAGTGTCACCGAGCCCGGCGCCTCCAGCCACACCAGTTTCGTGGCGGGCGTGAGCGCCACGGCCAGCGAGTCCAGGTCCAGCGGGTCGTAGCGGGCGTGGGTGACGCCCCAGCCGGTCAGCTCGTGCTGGGCGAAGGACAGGCTGGGGCCGTACACGTTGTCCGGCAGCAGCAGATGGTCGCCAGCCTTGAGCAGCGCCATGTCGATCAGCGTGATGGCCGCCAGCCCGCTGGGCACCAGCACGGCGTGTGCGGCGCCTTCCAGCGTGGCGATGCGCTCTTCCAGCGTGTAGGTGGTAGGCGTGCCCTTGAGGCCGTAGGTGTAGGCGCTCTTGTCGATCCAGCGGCGCTGGCGCAGCGCGGCCATGTCCGGAAAGAAGACGCTCGAGGCCTTGTGCACCCCCGGCACGGTAGCCGACCAGCCGGCCGGCGGCTGGTAGGGGTGGTTGATCAGCTCGGTCGAGATGGACCGGACGGTGTGACGATGCGGCTTGCTCAAACGAGTTCTCCGACGAGGTCGTGGCCCGAGGTGCCGACGATGTTGACACGCGCGAACTCGCCGACCTTCATGGTCTTCGAGGCCTTGGTCGGCGCCAGGATCTTCACCGTGCCGTCGATCTCGGGCGCGTCGGCATACGTGCGCCCCACCCCGCCCTTGCGGCCCAGCGCCGGCGCGCTGTCCACCAGCACCTGCATGCGCTGGCCCACGCGCTGCGCCAGCTTGGCGGTCGACACCGCCTCGGCCACGGCCATGAAACGCGCGCGGCGCTCCTCGCGCACCTCGTCGGGCAGCGCACCATCGAGCAGATTGGCCGGCGCACCCTCGATGGGCGAATAGGCGAAACAGCCGGCGCGGTCGATCTGCGCTTCCTTCAGGAAGTCGAGCAGGACCTCGAATTCCGCCTCGGTCTCGCCCGGGAAGCCGGCGATGAAGGTCGAGCGCACCACGATCTGCGGGCAGGCCTCGCGCCACTTGAGCAGGCGCTCCAGGTTCTTCTCGCCGCTGGCCGGGCGCTTCATGCGCTTGAGCACATCGGGGTGAGCGTGCTGGAAGGGCACATCCAGATACGGCAGCACCAGGCCTTCGGCCATCAGCGGCAGCACCTCGTCCACGTGCGGATAGGGATAGACATAGTGCAGCCGCACCCAGGCGCCGTGCGCCCTGGCCAGCTCGCCCAGCTGCGCCACCAGGTCGAGCATGCGGGTCTTGACCGGCTTGCCGTCCCAGAAGCCGGTGCGGTACTTCACGTCCACGCCGTAGGCCGAGGTGTCCTGGCTGATCACCAGCAGCTCCTTCACGCCGCTTTCGAACAGCGCACGCGCCTCGCTCAGCACGTCACCCACCGGGCGTGACACCAGGTCGCCGCGCATGCTGGGAATGATGCAGAACGAGCAGCGATGGTTGCAGCCCTCGCTGATCTTCAGGTAGGCGTAGTGCCTGGGCGTGAGCTTGATGCCGGCCACACCACGAAACTCGGCCCGCGCCTCGGGCACCAGGTCGACGAAGGGGTCGTGCGGCTTGGGCACGTGCTGGTGCACCGCGTCCATCACCTCCTGGGTGGCGTGCGGCCCGGTCACGGCCAGCACCGCGGGGTGCATCTGGCGCACCAGGTTGGCGCCGCTGTCGCCGGTCTTGGCGCCCAGGCAGCCGGTCACGATGACCTTGCCGTTCTCGGCCAGTGCCTCGCCGATGGTGTCCAGGCTTTCCTTCACCGCGTCGTCGATGAAGCCGCAGGTGTTGACGATCACCAGATCGGCACCCTGGAAGGTCTTGCTGGTCGCGTAGCCCTCGGCGCTGAGCTGGGTGAGGATGAGTTCGGAGTCGGTCAGCGCCTTGGGGCAGCCGAGGCTCACGAAGCCGATGCGCGGGGCGGACGCAGCACCCGGCGCGGCGGGGGCTGAAGTGGTGGGGGTGACGAGATCGCTCATCGCCGGATTGTCTCAGCTCACCCCGGCCCGCGCCGGCCGCGTCGGCACCGCCGGCCCCTTTGGCATCATCCCGGCCCATCATGCCTTTCGACCCCGCCGCCATCACCGCCCCTTTCCGCATGCAGCCCGGCCTGCGCCGGGTGGCGCCCGGCACGCCGGCCGTGCACGCCGCGCCGCCCGGTTCGCCCGCCTTTGCCGCCAAGCTCGCCGCCCTGGCCGGTCACGCCGACCAGTGCCTGGTCGCCAGCCCCGGCACGGACGCCATCCCGGCCCTGCGCGCCATCGCCAGCGCCGCCGCGCGGGACTGCCAGTGCGCCCTCACCCTCTCGGCCGATGCCGAGCAGCTCGTCTCGCCCGCCCTGGGCCTGGCGGTCGACCTGGCCAGCGGCCGCATCAGCACGCAGGGCGCCCCGCACGCCGACGCCAGCGCCGTGCTCGACACCCTGGCGCCGGCATGGCGCGCCACCGCCCTGGCCTGCCTGGCGCTGCAGGAGGACTTCGCCCTCATCGACGCCGACAGCGTCAGCCTGCCGTGGATGGCCGTGTGCCTGCCCTCGCACTGGGATCCGCGCGAGAAGGCCGGCCACGGCTTTGCGGCGGTGCACGCGCCGGTGGCGGACAGCGAACGCGTGCGCGCCGCCGGCGCCCACCTGCTCACGCTGGTGAGCCATGGCCAGGAGCGCTGGGAACGCTTCGTCTGGACCCTCACCCTGTGGCCCCACCTCGACCAGCACCCCGAGCGCCACCTCAAGCGCCCCTGGCCCCCCGACGCCAGCCCGGCCGAGCTGCTCGCCCTGGCCACGCTGCGCACCGAGCGCCAGGGCTTCATCCCGCTGGCGGACGACGCGGCCACCATCGCCACACTCTCCGCCACCGACACAGTCACCGCCCCCGGGCGCCGCCGCCAGGCCGTGTTCACCATCGAGGTCCAGGCCCGCCCGCTGCTGCACGCCATCGCGCATGAAGGCGTGAGCCCCGTCGCCCTGGCCGACGCCCTGGCCAGCATGAGCGATGCCGTGCTCGCCTACCGCAGCCTGACCCCGGCGCGCGACCGCCTGGTGGCCGGCCTGCGCGCCCTGGCCGCCGGGGCTCCGGCATGAGCGACAGCCAGGACGGCGCCAGCACGCCGCCGCCACGCCCGGCCCGCCCACTGCGCCACGCCCCCATCACCCCGGCCCGCCTGACGCTGGACGACGAAGGCCGGCCCTGCGCGCCCGACTACGGCGACGTCTACCACCCGCGCCTGGGCGCGCTGGCCCAGGCCCGGCACGTCTTCCTGGCCGGCAACGACCTGCCGGCGCGCTGGGCCGGGCGGCAGCGCTTCGTCATCCTCGAGACCGGCTTCGGCCTGGGCAACAATTTTCTTGCCACCTGGGCCGCCTGGCGCGCCCTGCCGCCCGAGCAACGCTGCGAGCGCCTGGTCTTCATCTCCATCGAGAAACACCCGCTCACCCGCGCCGACGCCGAGCGTCTACACGCCGGCAGCGAACTGCCCGACCTGGCCGCCCGGCTCGTCGCCGCCTGGCCGCCTGCCACGCCTGACCTGCACAGCCTGGATTTCGAGCACGGCCAGGTGCAGCTGCTGCTCGCCCTGGGCGATGTGGACGAGGTGATGCGCCGCGGCCTGCTGGCCGAGGTCGACGCTTTCTATCTGGACGGCTTTGCGCCCGCCACCAACCCGGCCATGTGGTCGGCCGAGCTCATGAAGCGCCTGGCCAGGCTCGCCGCGCCCGGCGCCACGGCCGCCACCTGGAGCGCCGCGCGCCCATTGCGCGACGCACTCACGGCCGCTGGCTTCGAGGTCGAACGCCGCGCCGGCCTGGGCAGCAAGCTGCACATGACCGCAGCGCGCTACGCCCCGCGCTACACGCCGCCCCGCCCGGCCGCCTGGGCGCCGCGCGCCGCGGCCGGCGAGGCGCGCGACCGCCGTGCCCTCGTCATCGGCGCCGGACTGGCCGGCTGCGCGGCGGCCCATGGCCTGTTGCGCCAGGGCTGGCAGGTCACCCTCGTCGACGCCCTGCCCGAGCCGGCCATGGCCACCAGCGGCAACTCCGCCGGCCTGATGCACCCCATCATCAACGTGCCGGACAGCCCGCACGCGCGCTGGTTCCGCGCCGCCGCCCTGCGCACCGCCACCCTGGCCCGGCCGGCGCTGGCCACGCATCAGCTGCCCGGCCAGCTCGACGGCGGCCTGCTGCGCCTGGCGCCCGACACCTCGTCCGACCGCGCCCACGCCCAGCTGCAGGCCCTGGGCCTGCCCGCCGAGCTGGTGCAGTGGCTGGACGCCGAGGCGGCCTCAACCCTCAGCGGCCTGCCGCTGCAGCACGGCGCCTGGCACTTCGGCGCGACGGCCTCCGCCACCGGCAGCGCCGCCGCCGGCTGGCTCTCGCCCGCCGCCTGGTGCCGCCAGCTGCTCGGCCTGGCCGACAGCCACGCCGACAGTCATTCCGACAGCAGCATCAACGCCAGCGGCAAGGACGACGACCACAAGAGCCGCCAGCCGTCCCTGCTGCACTTCATCGGCCAGCAGACCGTTGCCCGCATCCGCCGCCACCCTGCGGCACCCGGCGGCCAGGTCGACACCCGCAGCCGGACCGACAGCACCGCGCCCGGCAGCGATCACGACCACCACACCAGCGGCGCAGCCGCCGACGCCCCGCCGCTCTGGCACGCCCTGGACGCCCAGGGCCGCACCATCGCCGCCGCCCCCGTGCTCGTGCTGGCCAACGCCGACGGCGCCTTGCCCCTGCTGGCCGAGGTGCCCGGCCTGCACGCCGTATTACCCGCCCGGCTGGAACGCATCCGCGGCCAGACCACGGTCATCCAGCTCGACCGCCTCAGCCCCGCCCAGCGCGCCAGCCTGCACCTGCCGCGCCTGCCCGTCAGCGGCCAGGGCTACGCCATCCACCTGCCGGCCGAGCCTGCCCAGGGCGCCGGCACCAGCGCCGATAGCGGCACCAGTGCGGGCTCCGGCGAGCGCCTGCTCGTGGGCGCCACCAGCCAGCCCGGCGACACCGACCCGCAGCTGCGCCTGGCCGACCAGCACGAGAACCTGAAACGCGCCGCCGCACTTGGCGTCTTCGGCCCCGAGCACCGCCACGCCCCGCCCGCCTGGGCCCTGGCCCTGCCCCTGGCCGGCCGCGTCGGCTGGCGCCTCACCCCGCCCGACCGCCTGCCCCTCGTCGGCCCGCCGGTCGACCTGCAGGCCCTGGCCAAGGTCCGCGCCGCCCGCGCCCGCGTCGACGCCCCCCGGCTCATGCCCCGCTGCCACGACGAGTTCGGGGGGGTGTATCTGTGCACCGGCCTCGCCTCGCGCGGCATCACCTCGGCGGTGCTGGCGGGGGAAATACTCGCGGCGTGGGTGACGGGCGGGCCTTGCCCGGGAGGTGGAGAACTGCGCGAGCTCGTGGATGTGAGGAGATAGTTGTAGAACACCAGGTCGATGTAGAAATCATGGGTCTCGGTGCTGATGCGCTGTTGCCGGGCCACGAAGGCAAAGCCCTTGCACAGTTCCATCAGGAAATGCTGCAGCTTGTCCATCCGTGCTGCCACCAGCGTGGCTTCGAGCAGGCGACCCGCGCCGGACAGACCCAGAAACTCCTGCATCACCGGGTCAGGCACAAAGGCGCATGGCGAGTTTTCCAGCCCGGCCAGGTTCGCTCGCGCCTCGGCGCTCACCCAGCCTTGTCCTCAGCAGCAGGCGATAGTGCGTCCAGCTCTATTCGCGACGCAGCGCGTCGCGAATCGGAAAGGCCTGGTAGAACACCCGCATGTGGTGCAGATTGGTGGCATCAAAGCCTCGTCCAAACTCGGCCGACAGTGTTGCCCAACTGTGGCGGCAAGCGCTGCTGTCCGTAGGCTGCCCGTTGCGCCCCGCCCTGCTCGAACCCCACGATGTGCGGCCCCATGTGCCAGCAGGTCTGCACCTGCACCACATCAGGCGGCCGGCGCCGACCTCATCAACACCGGCATCGGCTGGCACGAGGCCGCCGTGCCGACCATGGCCGCCTGGGGCGTGGATGCCACACTCGGCAGCGTCGGCGGGCTGCAGCCGCCGCCAACGCCAGCCCGCCGCATCCACATGTTCCAGCGCAAGCTCGTAGCC
>JBJOKY010000425.1:0-6869 GCA_046045865.1 Pseudomonadota bacterium
GCTCGACGAGCTGATGCCGCGCTATGAACTCAGCGACGCCGAGGTCGCGCACCTGGCGGCCCATCTGCGCGCACAGGATCCACGCGCCGCCAGCGGGCTGCACGCTGGCATGCTGCACCTGGCCACGGTGGTCACGCCGGACGCTCCGGCGCAGCGCCGTGCGGTCGTCGTCGAGACCCTGCAGCGCTGGGCAGGCGCGGTGCGGCTGCGCGGTCGCGCCGTGCAGCTGCAGGTCTGGTCACTGCACGGCCCGGCGCACACCTGGCGCCAGCAGCTCGACGCCTACCAGGCCGCCGCGCCGGTCTACGCCGTGCTGTCAGGTGCCGGTGCGGCCGAGTGGGCGCCCGTGCAGGCCTTCTGCGAGGCGCGTGCCCTGCCCTGCATCCTGCCGCTGCTCGACCACATCCCGCCCGGCGGCGCGGCACTCGACGCACCGCCCTACTACAGCCTGTATTTCTCGGCCGGCGTCGAGGCCGAGGCGCTGCTGGCCGCGCGCCACCTGCAGTCCCTGACGCCGCCGCCGGGCTCCGCCGCGACTGCGACCGTGCCTGTCCCCGTGTCTGGCGGCACGCACGGGCCGCGCCAGCTGGTGCAATGCGTCGATGCCCGGCACGCCGCCGCGCTGGCGGGCGCCGCGCGTTTCAGCCTGGCCTGGGCCGATGGCGTCGCTTCGACCGACGGCGCTGACGCCGGCAAGCCGCCCGCGCTGCTGGCACGGCAGCCCGAGCCCGACCCGCTCGCCTGCCTGGCCGGCAGCACGCCGCGCAGCGTGCTGGCGTGGATGCCGGCGCAGCAGGTCCAGGCGCTGGTGCAGCACGGTCCGCCGCCCCCCGGGCTGCAGCAGCTGCTGCTGTCGGCGCAGCTGGCGCCGCCCGGCGAGATCGACCTGCCGCCGGCCTGGCAGCCGCACGTGGCCTGGATGTCCATGCATTCCGACCCCGTGCGACTGCGCGCGGCGCGTGCGCTGGTGCTGGCGCAGTGGCTGCGCGGCCTGGGCCTGCCGCAGCGCCCGGGTACGACCCAGGCCGAGGTGCATGCCGCCACCTTCTTTCTCGGCGACGCGCTGGCGCGCATGCGCCAGGGCTGGTCGCAGGCCTGGCTGATGGAGCAGCTGGAAACCGCGGTGAACAACCGCCCGGCCGGTGCGGCCTATTTCAGCCTGTCACTCGCCGCAGGCCAGCGCATCGCCGCCAAGACCGGTGCCGTGCTGGTGGTCGGGCCGACCCGCGGGCCCGCCGAGGGCGACGAGCTGCCCTGGTCCGAGCGCCTGCAGCCGGCCGGTGAACTGATGCGTGCGGAAGAATGAGAGCTGCTGCGTGGCAGTCCTGGCCGGACCATTCCACGCAGCAGTCCGCCCTGGTCGGGCGTATGAGTTGATTGATGAATAATCAGTTGATGAATATGCGGCCACTCGCGGTGGGTGTATGGCAACTGGCACAGGCGCCCGTGAAGGAGCTGGTCGCCATATCCTTGCGCACGCCATTGCGCAGCACATGGGCGGCTTGCAGCGGCAGGCTCAGGGCGGCCGTGCTGTAGAAGTTGCCGGCCGCATTGGTGGTCATGCTGACGGTTTGTCCGCGTGCATCCGTCACCACCACGGTCACCCCTGCAATACCTGCATTGGCAGGTGCCTGGGCACTTGCATAAACAGTGCCGCCGATGCTGAAGGGATGTTCCGCGGCACTGCCGCCGGGCCGATGGCAGGCCACACAATCCTCACCTGGGCTCATCAGGGCGCCATTGCCGTCGTCATCGTCACTGCCGCCGCCGCAGCCAGTCAGGCCCAGGCTCGCGAACAGCAGCAAGGTCGTGATGCGATATATCGATGATGATGGTCTGGACATGGTGGTTTGATTTTTCGTTGCAGGGGCGGGGTCGGCCATATAGACCGGTTTGGGCAGGGCACCGGGAGCGGCGTAGCCGATCGGGCTGTGTATTGGCGTCCGGATATGGATGGCCAGAGCCAGCATAGATCCTGCCGGTATTTGTCATCAATACCCTGGGCAGGCGCTGCATGAGGTGTTTAAGCCTCCGATAAGGCCCAGCCTGGTGCGGTGTGACTGATGTGGCAATTGCCCCGAAACCAGCTGCGCAGGCCAGCAGCAGCATCACGCGCTCGCCCCCAGGGTTGGTGTGGATGCGCTTCGTGCAGTTGCAGGTCTGACCACTGCACGGCCCGGCGCACACCTCGGCGCGCCAGGCTGCCCAGGGCAGCTCAGTTGGCGTATATCCGGCCGGTCGCCGTGGGGCTATGGCAGCTGGCGCAGGCACCCGCGAACGAGCTGGTGCCCATCGACCTGCGCACGCCGTCGCGCACCACATGGGCGGCCTGCAGCGGCATGGCCAGGGCGGCCGTGCTGTAGAAGTTGCCGGCCGCGTTGGTCGTCATGGTGACGGTCTGGCCGCGTGCGTCGGTCACCACCACGGTCACTCCGGCAATACCTGCGCCGGCCGGCGCCTGCGCGCTGGCATATATGGTGCCGCCGATGCTGAAAGGGTGTTCCGCGGCACTGCCGCCGGCCCGGTGGCAGGCCACGCAATCCTCGCCCGGACTCATCAGGGCGCCATTGCTGCTGGCTATTTCCTGATGGGTTTCCTGCCCTGCGCTGTGATTGTCATTGTCATTGTCATTGTCATTGTCGCCACTGCCACCGCCACAGCCGGCCAGGCCCAGGCTCGCGGACAGCAGCAGGGCCATGATGCGATATATCGTTGTTGATGGTCTGGACATGATGGTTTCTTCTGGATGGGATAGACAGGGCGGGTGCGGCATCCTGCCGCCAACCCGGGCCGGCGCGATGTATGCGCCCGAATATCTGGAACAGGTCCAGCATAGATCCCATCATCGTGCGCCTTCAATACCGCGGGCAGGCGCCCGATACCCGGTTTAAGCCGCTGATAAGGCCGCCGCCGATGCGGCGTGACCGAAATGGCACATACCCTGGATACCTCGATGGAGGCCACGCCGGCCCGTGTGGCCGGTGCGCCACGCCATACCGCGGCGCCTGGCGCACCACCAGCCCAGGCAAGCTGCGGCGACGGCGACGGCGGCCGCCGCCGCCGCGCCCCGGTGCTTCAGTGCTTCAGTGTTTCAGTGCGCCCGGCCGTCCGGTGGTGATGCGGTCGAGGCCAGCCCGCTCAGGCGTTCGCGCGCCTCGGGCTTGAGCGCGCCCACCAGCGCGGCAAGAAAACGCCCGTGCAGCGCGCGCGCCCGGGCGCCTGCACTGTCGGTGCTGCCGTCGCTGCCGTCGCTGTCGCCGTCCGGCTCGGCGCTGCCCGGCAGGGCCGAGGACAGGCGCAGGATCAGCCCGTCGGGCTCGAGGTTCTCGGAGCTGTAGCCGAACCTGATGAGCTGGGCGTGCAGCACGCCGTGGCTGGCGCGTGTGCCCACCAGCTGCAGGTAGCTCACCGCCTCGCGCTGGCGCGAGTCGCGGGCCGCCTCGAGGTGGTGCAGCGCCAGCCGGCCCTGCGGCAGCTCGAGCGTGCCGTCGCGCTGGCCGCGCACCGCCCAGCCCTGGGCGGGGTAGAGCGCCTCGGGCCGGTAGGCGTGCAGCGTCGGCCCCAGGTCGGGCACGTAGGCCAGCAGCAGCATCACGCGCTCGCCCGCAGGGTTGGCGTAGATGCGCTTGAGCACCACGCTGTTGAGCTTGCGCCCGGGCTGCTGCGTCTGCGGGTCGACGATGGCGTCCAGATCGGTGTCCAGACTGCTCCACTCGCCCAGCTGGGCCGGCACCATGACCGTGAAGCGGGGTTCGCCGATCTGCTGCGCGAGCTTGACGGTGGGCGTGAGCGCCTGGGCCAGCAGCGAGCCCGTCATCATCAGGCAGGCCACCAGCACGGCGTGGGTGAGTTCACGCATCAGCGAGCCTCCTGGCGCGCGCCGGTGCGGCCTGCGCGTCGGCGTGCGCCCAGCCACAGCACGAGCAGCGGCAAGCCGTCGACCAGCAGCAGCAGCAGGGTCGTGCCGATGTAGGGTGCGGCCGGGGTGCCAGGCCGGCCAGCAGGGCGCGCCGCCAGGCCGCCATCCCGGGCACGAGGTGCAGGTAGAGCAGCAGGCCGGCGGTCAGGCTGATGACGGTGGTCGGGCGCGGGCAGATCAGCGCCAGCGGCAGCTCCTGGCTGCCCAGCCACAGCGACACGCTGCTGCAGTGCGCCGCCAGGCCCAGCCAGCCCAGCACCTGCACGGTTGCGCTGCACACCAGATCCTGCAGCGGCGGGCCCAGGGCGTCCGTCAGCTCCACCGGCAGCGGCACGGCCAGCAGCATGAAGGCCAGCGTGAACCCGTGCAGCCGCACGCCCGCCCAGCCGCGCAGCAGCAGCGTGCAGCCGGCGACCATGAAGGCGCACGAGCCGGCCTCGAAGCTGGGGATGTCCTGCGAGCGCCCGAGCGCGTAGAAGCACGCGGACACGAAGACCGTGGCGTAGGCCAGCGCTGCCTGGCTGCGATCCGCCGGCAGCGCGCGCAGGCGCGGCCAGGCGCGCCACAGCAGGCCCAGCGACGCCGCCAGCACGAACAGGCCGTGGCCCTGCAGGCCGCTGCCCCAGTGCGCGTGCAGCAGATCCCACAGGGTCGGGAAGTACAGCGAGGTCAGCCCCAGGCCGATCACCAGCCAGGGCAGCAGGCTGCCGGCCTCGTCATCCAGGCTGGTGTCGTGGCCGGCGGGGGCGGGGGCTGGGGCTGGGGCTGGGGCTGGGGCGCCAGGCCTGCCGTGGCCGGCCGGGGGCGGGCCGTCGGGCGGCAGGCGGGTGGACAGCAGTGCGGCGAACGGGGGCAGGGCCTGGGGCATCGGGTGTGGTGGCGTGACAGACTGCCATCATGACCACCAGGCTTAGCGCAGGCTTAGGGCCGGGCCGCGGTGTCAGGCCCAGGGCGGCAATTCGTCGCTGGTCGGGCTGCCGCTGCCCTCCGGCACGGGCGCCGCGGCCGGTGGTCGTGCCGGCACGGCGGTGTCGACGACCGCGCCGCTGCCGGGCTGGGCCTCGCCGCCCAGCGCCTCGATCAGGTCGGCAACGAGTGCCAGCAGCTCGCCGGTGGCGATGGCGGCGTCGGCGTCGAAGTTCTCGGCCGGGTTGTCTGAGCGGTCGGTGCGGCCTTCGAAGACGACGTCGAGGAACTCGATCTTCCTGAGCATCATGGTCTCGGTCAGCGTGAACGAGACGCGGGCATTCCAGGTCATGGCCAGCCGGGTCGGGGTCTTGCCGGCCTCGATGTGCTGCCTGACCTCGTCGGTGTCGAGCGGGTGGCGCGCGTAGCGCACCACCGACTTCATCTCGTCGGCCGATTTCAGCTCGCATTCGCGGTCCACCGTGAACACGGCCGGCGGCTCGCCGCTGGCCAGCCAGTCGCGCATCAGCGTGGCGGGCGATTCGGCGGTGTGCAGCGGCAGCACGTTGAAGGCGCCGTTCCTCGGCCCGGTCAGCGCCGCCACCAGCTGGGTGATGACGTCGCTGGCCACGCTGGCGCTGCCGGCGTCGATCAGCAGCAGCCCGGCCTCGGGCGCGATCCACACGCGTATCGTGCCGCGGCGCGTGAAGGCGCGCGGCAGCAGCTCCAGCACCACCTGGTCCTTGAGCTCGCGCTGCTGTTTCCTGCCCGGCTTGCGCCCGCTCTCGCGCTCGATCTGGCGTGCCAGCTCCTCGACGCGGCGCTTGACCACCGGGCCCGGCAGCATCTTCTTCTCGACCTGCAGGGCCGCGTGCAGCTGGCCGGCCACCAGCTCCACCACCGCGCCGTGGGCCGTGCCGCGCGGCGCCACCCAGCCCATCGAGACCGGCTGGGTCGAGCCGCATTCGGTGAACGGCACGTCGGCCAGGGCTGCGTCCAGGGCCGCGAAATCGGGCTGCCAGCCCGGCGCGAGCTTGTAGATCAAGAGGTTACGGAACAAGGGCCACTCCAGCAGACATCAGGGCGGCGCCGGGGGGAGGGGCGCTGCGGGGGGGCGATTGTCCAGGGAGGGGCGCTGCGGGGGGGCGATTGTCCATGCGCTGGCCGTGCTCGCCGTCGCCGTCGCACATGCGCTCGTGCACCCGCGCCGGGCCCGTCAGCGCGCCACCCAGAGGTTGGTCCCGGTCGAGACCGTGCAGTCGAATTCCAGCGCGAAGGGCTGGCCGGTGCGCACCAGTCCCTCGGCGTCGACCTCCAGGCCCAGGCTGGACACGATGGGCATGCTGGCCTCGGTGGCGATGCGCACCGCGTATTCACCGTCCAGCAGGCTGCGCCGGCCCCAGCGCTCGACCTTGAAGGTGGTGCTCACCAGCGCCTGGTAGCAGGCCGCCGCGGGATCCTCGGCGTCGCGGAACTGCTTCAGGCTGACGATGCCCACCTCGTCGCGCGCGAAGCTGTGGCCCACCGCGTCCCACAGGGCCAGGCTGGACTGGTCGAGCAGCCCGGCGTCGCCGAACAGCAGCTCGGCCGCCTCGCTCGCCACCCCTGTCAGCTTGTGCCACCAGGCGTCGAAGCCGCTGCGGTGGCGGGTCTCGATGATCTCCACCAGCTGGACGCGCCGCGCCGCCTCGTCGCTGCCCAGGCGCGGCAGGGCCAGCGTGTCGAGCGAGAACAGCGACGGCGCCTGCGCCTCGCCGAAGTGCATCTCGCTGCTGATCTTGTCGTAGCCGAAGACCTCGCGGCCGGTGGCGATGGCCCAGTCGTTGTCGACGTAGATGAAAGGGAAGTGATAGGCCAGTGATTGCGGCACGAACTGGCCGTTCACCCGCTTGCCTACCGCCACCAGGATGTTGAAGCTCAGCTCGTTCTCGGTGAACCAGCCCAGGGGATCGGGTTTGCTCTGGAGGTAGGGGTACTGGGCCAGTTGCATGTAGACCAGGTTGCCCAGCGCGCGCACCTCGCAGACCTCGGGCGGGGCGATGTT
>JBJOKY010000426.1:0-3968 GCA_046045865.1 Pseudomonadota bacterium
GCCATGCGGGTCAGGATCTCCTGCGCCTTATCGTACTGACCAGCCTTGATCAGGCGCTCGGCGTTGGCGAACTGCAGGTCGGCACGCTTGCGCTCCTCGAGCGTCACCAGGCCGCGCACGGCGCGCTCATTGGTCGGCTCCATGCTCAGGGCCTCGCGGTAGCGCGCCTGCGCCTCGTCGGGCTTGCCGCGCGTCTGGGCATCGTCGCCAGCCGCGACGGCTGCCTGCACCAGGGCCTGGCGCTGCTGGAGGTAGTCCAGCCGGTACTGCGCGTTGGTGGGTTCGAGCTCGGCGGCGCGCCGCAGCGAGCTCAGGCCTTCCTGCTTGTTGCCCTGGGCGAGCTTGTCCAGCCCATCCTTGTGCAATTGCTGGCCGGCACAGGCAGCCAGCAATACGGCAGCCGCCAGCGCGGTCAGCCGCGGACGAAGCACCGTCAGAGTGCCTTTCACAGACTTGCACGATCCCACGTTAAACCCCTTCTTCGACGCTGAGCTTGAGCGTCGTGTTATCCGAAGGCCGCACGAACTGCAGTTCCTGCGGCGAAATATTGTCCAGACGCCAGCCACCGTCGAGCGTCTCGCCCCGGCGCGCCATGAGCATCTTGTCTCCCAGCATCAGAAACACCCTGGCGT
The DNA here is from genome assembly GCA_046045865.1 of Pseudomonadota bacterium. Classification (GTDB taxonomy): domain Bacteria; phylum Pseudomonadota; class Gammaproteobacteria; order Burkholderiales; family Burkholderiaceae_C; genus Sphaerotilus. The sequence goes on from JBJOKY010000426.1 coordinate 633, forward strand.
CTCCACCATCGCGCTCGGACAACATGCCGACGTAGCGGTAGGGCAAGGTGGGACGAGGTGGCGGCGGCGGCGGGGGCGCGGACACCACGGGCGCGGCCACCACGGGCGGCGGCGGCGGGGGCGCGACCACGCGCGGCGCAGGTGCCACGGGGGCGCGGAAGGGGTCGGCGCTGGCCTCCTCGGCCAGCTGACCGCGCACGGCCAGACGGCCGTCGCCGGCGTCGGCCTGGCGCGGCGCGCCGCGAGCGGCGCTGCGCGGAGCAGACGGACGCGGCTTGGCTGCAGTCGTCACCTCGGGCGGCCGGGTAGCGGCCCACAGGGCCCACAGGCCGCTCAGGGCAGCCAGCGCCAGGAGCAGGCGGATGCGCTTGTTCACGAGCCCTCCGCACGGAAGAAGATGCTCAGGCGCACCGTGGTCTGGAGGTCGGCCGTGGCATTGGCCGGGCGATCGATCTGCAGGCTGTCGAGGGCGACGTTGGGCATGCGGTTGAGCAGTTGGCCGATGAACTGGCGCACCTGCGTGTAGCTGCCGCCCAGCGGCAGCGTCATGCGCAGGCGCTGCAGGCGCGGCTCCTCGGTCTGCAAGGTGTAGTCGGAGCGTTCCACGCTCAGGTGGTTGGCTTCGGCCAGCGCCAGTACCTTGCGCACGACGGCTGCGCGTTCGCGCTCGTCGGGCAGCGATTCACGCGCGAGGTCGCGTGGGTCGCGCTGTGCGGCCGAGGCGGTGGCGGCGGCATTGCGGGCGTCGCTGAGCTGCTTGACCTTGGCGCGCAGCAGGCGCTCGGCCTCCTGCTCGGCCGGCTGGTGCAGGCCGAACCAGAGCCCCGCTGCCAGGACGAGTCCGCCCAGACCGACCCAGCCCAGGGTGCCGAAATGGCTGTGCCAGCGCCAGCGCAGCACGTTGAGCGCGGCCTGCTGGCTGGTCACCGCGGCGCGCGGGTCGACGAAACGGCTGCCGAATCGGCTGCCTTCGCTGCCTGGAAGATGTGAGACGTCGCTCATGGTCCGACCCCTGCGGTGGTGGCAGTGCGCCCGGGCGCATTGCCCGCACCGGCATCACCGCCGCTGGCGGTGGCGGGCGCCTGCCTGGCCTCGACGCGCCAGCCGGCCACCACGGTGAACTCGATGGGCGCATTGGCGCCGGCGCCGCCCCCCGATTCACCCCCCGCACCCGGGATGGCCGGTGCGGCGGGCGCGTTGTTCTCCTGCGAGCGTTCGTGCTTGAGCAGCACCACCTCGTGCAGGCGCTTGTCGGTTTCCAGGCCCTGCACATAGTCCATCATGGACTTCAGGCTCTGGGTCTCGCCGACCATGCGCACCATGCCCGTGGCGGCGTCAGGTTCGAGCTTGCGCACCACGACCTTGCCCTTGGCGCGCGACTCGAAGGCCGACAGCAGACCCTCCCAGGGCGCGGCGAGGTAGTTCGCGACGACCTCCATCTGCTGACGGCGACGGCGCTCCTCGGGGCTGAGTGCGGCCAGGGCGCGCGCCGCCGGGCTTTGCGCCTGCACGGTGCGCAGGCCTTCGCGCTGGGCGCTCAGCAGAGCCTGGCTGTCCTTGACGTGCATGGCAGCCAGGGCGACCGCCACCACGCCGACGGCGCTCAGCAGCAGTCCGCCCAGACGACGCGGCTTGCTGCGCGTGAAATCGATGATCGGGGGGCGGAGCAGGCTCATGCTGCCACCTCCTGCAGACTTTCAAGCGACGCCAGCACTTCCCAGCCAGCCTCGCGGCCGTGGGTGTCGAGCAGGCGATGCTGCTCGCGCGTGGTGGGCAGCACGGCGGCGGCATCGCCACCGGGCGTGCGCCAGCCACCCAGGCGCTCGAACACCAGCGCAGGGTCGCGCCAGTCGATGCGCTCCCAGTCCATGCCGACGATGCGGCCCTCGTCGAGCTGCAGCACCATCACGCCCTGCTCGCGCACGACGGCCAGCACATGGGTCCAGCGGTCGACCAGGCTGGCGACGGTGCGCAGGTCCTCGAACAGCGCGGGACGGATGCTCAGCACCTGGATATTGCGTTCGTCCAGCGCTTCCAGCCAGGCGTCCAGCGTGCTGACCTGCACCGCCACGGCGATCCAGTGGCGCCCACCCGGGGCGAGCGCGACCTCGACGTCCAGATCGGTCAGGCCCAGTGTGCCGCTGAAGAACTGCTCGGCCTCTTCATGCGCTTCCTCCAGCGGGGTGTCGGCGTTGAGCAGGGCATAGAACACGCTGTCGTCCGACAGCTCGATGCGGGCACGCCTGGGCAGGGCCTTGCCGGCGGTGATGAGCTCGACCAGGGCCGACTCCATCGCCCGGCGGCCTTCACCCATGGCGCTCACGCGGGCCTCGCACTGCGCGTCGAACAGGCCCTTGTTCCACAGGCCGATCTCGCAACGGTCGGGCGCCACGCGCACGCGCAGCTCACTCCTCGACAGCAGTGACACGATTGGCTTCCTCCAGAGTAGTCAGTCCGGCAGCGACGCAGCGCAGGGCCTCGTCGCGCAAGGTCTTGAGGCCACGCTCCAGCGCGGCTTCGCGCAGCTTGGCGGGGCTGGCACGTTCGGCAATCAGGCTGCGCAGTCCGACGTCCATGGTCAGCATCTGCGCCACCGCGCGGCGGCCCTTGTAGCCGGTGCCGCGGCAGTGCGGGCAGCCCAGGCCGCGCTTGTATTTCCAGCCAGCGGACTCGGGCGGCAGCACGCTGTCGGCGATGCGCTCGGCGCTGGGCTTGTCGTCGGTGATGCAGTCGCGGCAGATCAGGCGCATCAGGCGCTGGGCCAGCACGCCGTTCAGGGCCGAGACCAGGTTGTACGGGTCCACGCCCATGGTGGCCAGGCGGCCGATCACGTCGAACACGTTGTTGGCGTGCACCGTGGCGTAGACCTGGTGGCCGGTCAGCGCCGCCTGCACGGCGATCTGGGCGGTCTCGCTGTCGCGCATCTCGCCCACCATGATGCGGTCCGGGTCGTGGCGCAGGATGGAGCGCAGGCCGCGCGCGAAGGTCAGGCCCTTGGCCTCGTTGACCGGGATCTGCAGCACCTCGGGCAGCTGGTATTCGACCGGATCCTCGATGGTGATGACCTTGTCCAGCCCGGTGTTGACCTCGCTGAGCACCGCGTACAGCGTGGTGGTCTTGCCCGAGCCGGTCGGGCCGGTCACCAGGAACAGGCCGTGCGGCATCTGGCCCATGCGGCGGATGAAGCGCGACTGCTCCTCGCCGAATCCCAGGTGGGCCAGGCTGAGCTTGTCGTCGGCGGCGAGCTGGTAGCGGTCGAGGATACGCAGCACGGCGTCCTCGCCGTACAGGTTGGGCATGATGGAGACGCGCACATCGACCTGGCGCCCGGTCACC
>JBJOKY010000009.1:0-26430 GCA_046045865.1 Pseudomonadota bacterium
GCAGGTGGCGCACCACCAGGCCGTAGCAGACCACCTCGCGGTCGTCGGCCATGCGGAAGCGCGGCTGCTCGACGGCGAAGTTGCGCCAGTCGCGCCGCCTGCCGAGCTCGAGCAGCCAGTCGTTGCGCAGCCGGTCCTCGACGTAGCTGCCGGGCCAGCGCGCGTAGAAGGCTTCCAGCTCGTCCTGGCCGACCTCGCCCAGGCGGTTGGCGAGTTCCCAGTAGTCGACCCAGGGCGCCAGCGGGTGGCGCAGGCCGACCAGGGTCTGCTTCAGGCTGGCCAGGCGCTGGCGGTCGCGCTTCTGCCAGGCCTCGCGTGCGTCGTACACGCGGTTGTCGTCAGCGTTGTCGGTGCTCATGCGCGGCGCGGCGGGCACGCTGCTGGCCTGCGCCAGCCGGCGCACCTTGTGGCCGTGCTTGCCGGTGGCGGCCTGGGCGTGTTGACCGGCGCAGACCAGGCCGGCCAGCAGCGCGATCAGGGCGGGGCCGTGCCAGTGCCGCCGAGCCGTGGTGCGGGGGGCTGGGTGAGAGGGGTACTGCTGGTGGTGCGACATGCGGCCTGCTGGCGGTGGTGATGCGTTGGACGCGCCGGCGCGTCCTGTGCTGCCTTTGTAGCGCAGTGTGGGCGCTGCGCACGCGCGTGGGGTGGCGGCAACGCGTTTTTCCTGCGAGCGAGGGTGCATTCGGTGCCGCTATTTCGCGCTTCAGCCCTGTCCTGGCGCAGTTCGTCGCATGTCGCTCGGCAGGCGGGGGCGCGATTCCTACAGTCCACCCATCGCAACACAGCCCCAGGCCGGACCGGCAGGACAGGGGCACCAACGAGGACCCGATCATGCAAGCCACCACCACCACCACCACCGTCGCCGCCGCCCGCATCACCACCCTGGGCGCCCGCACCCTGCACGACATCCGCCTCGACCTGGCGCAGGATCGCAAGAGCGACCGCACCTTCGCCACCACCTTGCTGGCCATGCTGCTGGCCCTGCTGGCCCTGCCCTTCACCCCGGCGCTGGATGCCCAGGCCGACGACGGCACCAGCCCGGCTCGGATCGGCCAGGCCGCGCACGAGATCCCCCTGCTGCCGGCGCTGGAGACCGTGGTCATCACCCGCCAGCGCCCGCTGCAGCAGGCCCAGGCCGCCTCGACCCATGGCGCCGCCGCCGCTCCGCGCAGCTGAGCCGGGCCGCACGGGCCAGGCAAGGGCCGCGGCGCCCGGCCCGCTCAGGCTGGACCTGATGCCGGGTTGGGCGTGCGCAACCGGTCGCGGGGGCCGGCATGGACAATGTGCGTCTCACCCGCCACCTGGTGCCGCCATGTCCTTCAAGCTCCCAGACCCCCCGCGCGACAAGGCCGTGCTGCGCAAGCAGCTGCAGGCCGAACGCATGGCGATGAGCGATCGCCACCAGCGCTCGGTCCACCTGCAGGAGGTGCTGCGCGTGTGGCTGCTGCAGCGCAAGGAGTCGACGATCGGCGCCTTCTGGGCCATCAAGGGCGAGTTCGACGCGCTGCCGGCCCTGTACCGCTGGACCGATGCCGACCCGAAACGCCGCATCGGCCTGCCGGTGATGAACCGGGAGACCAAACAGCTGCGTTTCCACGTCTGGTACCCCGGCTGCCCGATGGAGGAGGATGCCTTCGGCATCCTCAAGCCCAAGGACACCGAGGAATTCCACCCCCAGCTGCTGCTCGTGCCCTGCGTCGGTTTCGGCCCCAAGGGGGTGCGGCTGGGCTACGGCGGCGGTTTCTACGACCGTACCCTGGCCACGCTCAAGCCTCTGCCGGTCACGGCCGGCGTGGGCTACACGCACGGCTACATCCCGTGGCTGAACGCCGAGCCGCACGACGTGCCGCTGGACGCCATGATCACCGAGGACGGTGTCGTCTGGGACCGCAGCGCCTGAACCGGCGCCGCAGCGGGCCCCGGATGCCGTCCCAAGCTCGAGGCCACCCGCCATGTTCCTGAACCGTCTCCTGAACCGTCACCTCCCCCTGGCTGCCGCAGCGGTCGCGGCAGTCCTGCTCCCGGCCGCCCTGGCGCGTGCCGTCGAGGTCAGCACCTTCGGCCCCTCGGGCGGCGCGGGCGGCGAGCCGCTCAAGGCCTGCTCGGTCACGCTCATCGACGGCGTGCCGCTGCGCATCAGCGAGATCCGCGTGCGCTCGGGCGACTACATCGACGCCATCCAGCTGGTCTATTCGAACGGCAAGGTCGGTCCACGCCAGGGCGGCCTGGGCGGCCGGCTGAGCAGCTTCAGGCTCGAGCCCGACGAGACCGTCACCATCGTCAGCGGGCGCTACGGCGACCACGTCGACAGCCTGGCCATCACCACCAGCAAGGGCCGCACCCAGCGCTGGGGCGGCAGCGGCGGCACGGCGGCGTACAGCTACACCGCGCCGGCCGGCATGTGGGTGGGCGACCTGACCGGGCGCGCCGGCCAGTATCTCGATGCCATCGGGGTGTGCATCGTCGACCCGCGCTGACGTCGTTCCGACGCGGCGCGGGCCAGGGTCGGCTGCTCAGAACTTGTAGCCCACGCCCAGGCCGAACAGGCTGGGGTCGACCTTGATGGTGCCGAGCTTGGCGCCACCCGAGCTCAGGTCGGTGCGGATCTGCACCTTCTTGTAGTCGACGTTGATCGACCAGGTCTTGTTCAGCGCGATGTCGGCGCCCAGCTGGTAGGCGAAGCCCAGGCTGCTCTTCTCGATGGACAGGCCGGTCGGCAGGTCCACGCTGGAGAAGATGGTGTAGTTCAGGCCCGCGCCGACGTAGGGCTTGAACGCGCCCAGGCCGGTGACGTGGTACTGCGCGGTCAGGGTCGGGGGCAGGTGCTTGAGGCTGCCGATCTTGGCGCCGTTGAGCAGCACGTCGTGCTTCTGCGGCACGGTGAGGATCAGCTCGGCCGCCACGTTGGGCGTCACGAAGTAGCTGAAGTCGACCTCGGGGATGACCTTCGAGTTGACCGTGACCACATTGCCGCCAAAGGTCTCCTTGGCCACCGGATCGATGTTGACGGCGCGAACGCGCCCGACGAGGTCACCGGCGGATTGCGCCATGGCGACGGGGGCAAGGGTGGCGACGGCGAAGGCAATGCAGAGCTTTTTCATCGAGTGGGACTCCTGTGGTTGAACACGGGCCCGATGGCTGTTCCGGCGGGCCCAGGGCTGCATTGAGCCGGTGTTAACCCTGAGTCCGCTTGTGCCCGCTCAAGGCAGTCAAGCCGCGTGCCGGCGGCGTGAGGCCGCTTGAGCGAGGTCAGCGAAGCTGCACGCGGATTGACGCATTGCAGCAACAGCGCTGCCCGGCGCTCAGCCGCCCAGGCGCCGGCAGATCTCCAGCACCGTGGCGCTCTGGTTCATGGTGTAGAAGTGCAGCGCGGGCACGCCCGCGGCGCGCAGGCGCTCGCACAGGTCGGTCACCACATCCAGGCCGAAGGCCTTGATGCTGTCGATGTCGTCGCCGTAGGCCGTCAGGCGCAGGCGTACCCAGCGCGGGATCTCGGCGCCGCAGCCGTCGGCGAAACGCAGGATCCCGCTGGAGTTGGTGATGGGCATGATGCCCGGCACGACCGGGATGGTGGCGCCCAGCCGCGCGGCGTCGTCGACGAAGCGGAAGTAGGCGTCGGCGTTGTAGAAGAACTGCGTGATGGCCGAACTGGCGCCGGCCTGCACCTTGGCCACGTAGGCCTGCAGGTCGGCCTGCGGATTCTTGGCCTGCGGATGGGTCTCGGGGTAGGCGGCCACCTCGATGTGGAAGTGCTCGCCGGTCTCGGCGCGGATGAAGGCCACCAGGTCGTTGGCATGGCGGAACTCGCCGCCGGTGGACGAGCCGCCGCCGTAGCCGCTGGGCAGGTCGCCGCGCAGGGCGACGATGCGCCGCATGCCCATGGCCTTGAACTGGGCCAGCTTGGCGCGCACCGAGTCGCGGCTGGCGCCCACGCAGGTGAAGTGCGAGGCGCCATCCTGGCCTTCGGCCAGGATGGCCTGCACGGTCTGCAGCGTGCCGTCCTGGGTGCTGCCGCCGGCGCCGTAGGTGACCGAGCAGAACTGCGGCTGCAGGGCGTACAGCGCCTGGCGCGTGACGGCCAGCTTGGCCGCGCCCTCGGGCGTCTTGGGCGGGAAGAACTCCAGGCTCAGCGGCAGGCCGATCGGGGAGGAGGTGGTGGCAGCGGTCATGCGGGGCTCGTCGGTCAGGGAAGACTCAGGGCGTGCGGCGGTCGGCCGGGCGGGCGGGGTGGGCGGGCGCGGGCGCGGCAGGACGGTCGGGCGCCGCTCAGGCCGCACGCCGCGCGTGCAGGAAGAACTCGCGGTTGCCGTCGCCGCCGGTGATGGCGCTGTCCAGCCAGTGCAGCACGGCCAGGCCGTGGGCGGCGCAGGCCTCGCGCATGCGGGTCTCGACGCGGGAGTAGGCGGCATCGTTCTTGACCAGGCCGCCGCGGCTGATGTCGGCCGGTTGCAGCTCGAACTGCGGCTTGACCAGGGCGAGCAGGTCGCCCTCGGCGGCCAGCAGCGGCGCGATGGCCGGCAGCACCAGCGCCAGCGAGATGAACGAGAGATCGCCGCAGATGAAGCCGTAGCCGCCCGGCGGCCAGGCCGCGCCCAGCGTGGCGGCGTCCAGGTGGCGGGCGTTCACGCCTTCCAGCGCGGTGATGCGCGGGTCGGCCGCCAGGCGCGGGTGCAACTGGCCGTGGCCGACGTCCACGCCGGTCACGTGCGCCGCGCCGCGTGCCAGCAGCACCTCGGTGAAGCCGCCGGTGCTCTGGCCGACGTCGAGCGCCTGGCGGCCGGTGACGTCGACGGCGCACGCGTCCAGCGCGGCTTCGAGCTTCAGGCCGCCGCGCGAGACCCAGCGCAGCTCGGCCAGGTCGCCCAGCTCGATCTCGCAGATCTCGGGCAGGTCGTCGCCCGCCTTGCGCGCGGTCTGCCAGGGCAGGCTGGCCAGGCGGCGCCAGCGCACCGAGCCGGCGGCGATGAGGCGCTGGGCGGCCGAGCGCGTGGGCGCCAGGCCGCGGGCGAGCAGCAGCTGGTCGGCGCGCATGGCTCAGGCCCGCTGGGCGTCGAGCCCGGCGCCCAGGGGCTGCAGCAGCCAGTCCAGCTCGCTGGCGCTGATGGCCTCGCCGCTGCCCAGGCTGGCCCCGGCCGCGGCCGGGCCGGCGCCCGTTCCGTGCAGGCCGCGCGCCAGTTCGGCCTTGCGTTCCTGCAGGGCCAGGATGCGTTCCTCCAGCGTGCCTTCGGCCACCAGCTTGTAGACGAACACGGTCTGGTTCTGGCCGATGCGGTGGGCGCGGTCGGTGGCCTGGTTCTCCACCGCCGGGTTCCACCACGGGTCGTAGTGGATGACGGTGTCGGCCTGCGGCAGGTTCAGGCCCACGCCGCCAGCCTTTAGGCTGATGAGGAACAGGGGCACCTTGCCGCTGGTGAACCGGTCGACCAGCTCGTCGCGCTGCTTGCTCTGGCCGGTCAGCTTGCTCCAGGTCAGGCCGGTGCCGGCCAGGCGTTCCTCGATGCGTGCCAGCATGCTGGTGAACTGCGAGAACAGCAGCACGCGGCGGCCTTCCTCGATCATCTCGGGCAGGGTCTCCATCAGCCAGTCGAGCTTGGCCGACTCGTCGACCTTGCGCGCCTGCTCCAGCTGCAGCAGCTGCGGGTCGCAGCAGACCTGGCGCAGCTTGAGCAGGGCGTCCAGCACGGTGATGTGGCTGCGCGCCAGGCCCTTCTCGGCCAGGGCCAGGCGCACCGAGGCCTCGGTCGAGATGCGGATGGTCTCGTACAGGTTGGCCTGGGCCGGCTCCATCTGCACCCGCACCACGGTCTCGACCTTGGGCGGCAGCTCGGCGGCGACCATGTCCTTGCTGCGACGCAGCATGAACGGCGCCAGGCGGCGGCGCAGCAGGGCCAGGCGCTCCATGTCGCGCTGGCGCTCGATGGGGTTGCGGAACAGGCTGCGAAAGCGGTTCTCGCTGCTCAGGTAGCCCGGCAGCATGAAGTGGAACAGGCTCCAGACCTCGCCCAGGTGGTTTTCCATCGGTGTGCCCGACAGGCACAGGCGGTGCCCGGCGCGCAGCATCTGCACGACCTGGGCGGCCTGGGTGCGCGCGTTCTTGATGGTCTGCGCCTCGTCGAGCACCACCGCGTGCCAGGTCTGCTTGACCAGCACCTCGCCGTCGCGCGGCAGCAGCGGGTAGGTGGTGAGCACGATGTCGTGGTCCTCGATGTCGTCGAAGCGCATGTGGCGCTCGCCGCCGTGCAGCACCAGCAGGCGCAGCTCGGGCGTGAAGCGCTCGCACTCGCGCCGCCAGTTGCCCACCAGGCTGGTGGGCGCCACGATCAGCGCCGGCTGGGTGAGCACGCCGCGCTGCTTTTCCAGCAGCAGGTGGGTCAGGGTCTGCAGCGTCTTGCCCAGGCCCATGTCGTCGGCCAGCACGCCGCCCAGCTGCTGGCGCGCCAGCGCCTGCAGCCAGGCCAGGCCCTGCAGCTGGTAGGGGCGCAGGGTGGCGTTCAGACCGGACGGCGGGGCGGGCAGCTCGTCGCCGGCGCAGTCGCGTGCCTGGATCACGTCGCGCAGCGCGGCGATGCCCGACAGCACGCCGGCCTGGCCGGTGTCGGCCGCCAGGCGCAGCGCGTCGATGCGGGTCAGCTCCAGCGCGGGGGTGTTGAAGTCACCGCTCTTGCGTTCGCCCACCAGCTCGACCAGGGCAGTCAGCCAGGGCCTGAGCATGCTGGCGGGCAGGCCCCACCATTGGCCGGCCTCGTCGTGCAGCCACAGGCGGCTGCGCGAACCGGCGGATTCGACCGTGTAGGCATCGGCCGCGCCGCCATGCTGGTCCATCTGCGCGACCAGCTGGGGCAGCCAGGGCAGCAGGTTGAAGCGCCGGCCGTCGAGCTGGAAGCCCATGGTCAGGCCCAGCCAGCCGCTGTCGCTGACGCCGGCCAGTTCGTCCGGGCCGCCCTGGCCGGGGTCGCCCAGGCGCACCTGCACCTCGTCGACCTGGCGGATGCGGTCGCCCCAGCCGCGCTCGAACTCGATCACGAAGCCGTCGGCGCGCAGCTCGGCGAAGTCGTCGGCCAGCCAGCGGCTGAAGGTCTTGCGGCGCGTCGCGGCGTCGTGCGCTGCGATCTGCCAGGCTTGATGCGGCGCATGCGCCATGGCGTGCGGCGCGTCGTCGGCGTCGGGCCGGGCGGCGGGCGCACGCGCCTGGCTCTGCGCCACGAAGTCGACCAGGTCGCCCGGGCGGGTGAAGCCGTCACCGTCGTTGTCGTTGTCGTTGTCGTTGTCGTTGTCGTCGGCCTGGGTGCTGGCGGCTGCAGGCGGTGCCCCGCTGGTCGGTCGGGCGGCGGCGGCGCTGGCGTGCGCGGCGCCGTCGGCCTGGCGGGCCGCTGGGCTGGTGGCGTCGGCGCTGCCGGCCAGGTGCAGCGGCACGGCGTGGCGGTTGAGCTTGACGAGCAGGGCCAGCTCGGCCTCGGTGTCGCGCAGCAGGTCGATCAGGCCGGTCGGGCTGGCGACGTACTGGTGCTCGGGCTCGCGCACGTCCCAGAAGCCGCGCACGCCGTCGTAGTCGAAGCACAGCAGCAGCTGCGGGTCGGCCGAGCTTGCCTGGAAGCTGAGCCTGAGCACGGCCAGCGGCGCGTGGTGCGCGATGCGGCGGGTGACCGGCTGGGCCATGCCGGCCGGCAGGGCGGGCAGCAGGCGGCGGGTGCGCGCCTCGTTGGCACGCTGGCGCAGCCAGCTGTCGGGCAGGGTAGGTGCGGCGAGCAGGCGTTCGGCCCGGCCGGTGCTGAGCTCGCCCAGCAGCAGGGCGCCGACGACACGTTCGCCGGGCAGGGTGTAGGTCGGCGCGTCGCCGAACAGCACGCGTGCGGCGGGGCTGCCGGTGTCGTCGGCGGCGCGCGTGCTGGTGCGGCTGCCGGCGCGTCCGCCGGACGTGCTTGCGGGCAGGCCCACGGCGCTGGCGCTGGTATCGACGGGCAGGGCGCCTTCCCAGGAGGGCGCGGTGCCCGGTGGTGCGTCGGTCGCGCCGCCACCGGGCGTGCTGGTCGGCAGCTGGGCCTGGCTGGCCTGCTCCTCGCTGGTGCCGGGGGGCAGCAGCAAGGCCTGCAGGCGCCAGGTGGCGGGTGCGCCGCTGCCGTTGGCCTCGTCGGCCTGCCAGCGCCAGCCCAGGCGGCGCGGTGCGCCCCAGTGCCAGGGCAGGCCGGGGCTGCCGTCAGGCTGGGCCACGACGGTGCGCCCGGCGCTGACCGCGCGTTCCAGCAGGGCCAGGCCGACCAGGCCATCGATGCAGCCGGCCTGTTCGCTGCGCAGCACGGCGGCGGTGGCATCCATGGCCAGCACGATGTCGCGGAACAGCGTGTCGGAGCTGTAGGCCGCCGTCTGTCGCACGCCACTGCCCAGCTCGCGCAGCTTGCCCAGTTCGCCCGGCTTGTTGCGCAGGCGGGTGGCCCGCATGGGCTGCAGGGCCAGGCGGGCGCTGCGCCGGCCGGTGGGGGCCAGCTCGCTCAGGGCGAAGTACAGCACCTCGTTCTCGCCCACCGGCGGCACGGCCATGTAGCCGCCCGTGGGCGCGGTGTCCAGGGCGTCGAACCAGCGGTCGAGCGCCCGTTCGGGGGCACCTGGCGCACTGGCCGCGCCGGGCGCGAGCTGGCCGGCGCTGCTGCCCGCGCTGGCGGCTGCGGGGCGTGGTGCCAGCGCGGCGCGGCCCAGGGTGGGCCGGCCGGACGGCGGCAGGGCGTTGGGGTCGAAGGCTGGCGCGGCACCCCCGCCCAGGCCACCCAGGCCTGACCACAGGGCGCGCGGCGGAACGATCTCCGGGCGCTCCCTGGCCAGCACCTGCACCAGGGCGGCAAGGTGCTTGCAGCGGTGTTCGACCGGGCAGGAACAGCCGCCCGTGAACCACCAGCGGCCCTGCTCGTCGCACCCCAGGTCCAGCCAGGTGGTGTAGAGCTGGCCACCCTGCACCTCGGCGTTGACGAGCCAGCCGATGGCGGCGTGTTCGTCGTCGGCCACCTCGACCTTGGCGACGCGGTCGTCATCGGCGTAGAGCTGGCCGCGTTGCCAGGTGGTGCCGTCGAAGCTGTTCTTGAGACTGGCGATCGAAGGGTCGCGCAGGGGTGCTGCCTTGGCCATGCGCAGGTGAACCTGTCCTGGGTGGGTGGTGGGAATGGCGGGACGGGTGGCGCGCAGGGGGGCGGGCCTTGTGTCCGTCCGTCCGGCCCGCGCGGCGCGTCGCTCGCCTGGTCGCTCAGTAGCGGTAGGTGTCGGCCTTGTAGGGGCCGGCCTTGCTCACGCCGATGTAGGCGGCCTGCTCGTCCGTCAGTTCGGTCAGCATGGCGCCGACCTTCTTCAGGTGCAGGCGCGCCACCTTCTCGTCCAGGTGCTTGGGCAGTACGTAGACCTGGCCCACCTCGTACTGCTCGCTCTTGGTGAACAGCTCGATCTGGGCGATGGTCTGGTTGGCGAAGCTCGACGACATCACGAAGCTGGGGTGGCCGGTGGCGCAGCCCAGGTTCACGAGGCGGCCCTTGGCCAGCAGGGTGATCTTCTTGCCGTCCGGGAAGACGACGTGGTCCACCTGGGGCTTGATCTCGTCCCACTGCAGGCCGGCCAGGCTGGCAACGTCGATCTCGTTGTCGAAGTGACCGATGTTGCAGACGATCGCCTCGTCCTTCATGGCCGCCATGTGCTCGTAGCGGATGACGTTCTTGTTGCCGGTGGCGGACACGAAGATGTCGGCCTTGTCTGCGGCGTACTCCATCGTCACGACCTTGTAGCCTTCCATCGCCGCTTGCAGCGCGTTGATGGGGTCGATCTCGGTCACCCACACCTGGGCCGACAGGGCGCGCAGGGCCTGCGCCGAGCCCTTGCCCACGTCGCCGTAGCCGGCCACGCAGGCGACCTTGCCGGCGATCATGACGTCCGTGGCGCGCTTGATGGAGTCGACCAGCGACTCGCGGCAGCCGTACAGGTTGTCGAACTTGCTCTTGGTGACGCTGTCGTTGACGTTGATGGCGCGGAACAGCAGGGCACCCTTGGCCGACATCTCCTTCAGGCGGTGCACGCCGGTGGTGGTCTCCTCGGTCACGCCGATGATCTCGGCGCTCTTGCGGGTGTACCAGGTCGGGTCCACGGCCAGCTTGGCCTTGATGGCAGCGAACAGCTCGGTCTCTTCCTCGCTGGTCGGGTTGGCGATGACCGACAGGTCCTTCTCGGCCTTCTGGCCCAGGTGCATCAGCAGCGTGGCGTCGCCGCCGTCGTCCAGGATCATGTTCGGGCCTTCGCCGGGCGTGCCGCTGGCACCGAACTCGAAGATGCGGTGGGTGTAGTCCCAGTAGTCCTTGAGCGTCTCGCCCTTGTAGGCGAACACCGGGGTGCCGCGCTCGACCAGGGCCGCCGCGGCGTGGTCCTGGGTCGAGAAGATGTTGCAGCTGGCCCAGCGCACCTGCGCGCCCAGCGCCTGCAGCGTCTCCACCAGCACGGCGGTCTGGATGGTCATGTGCAGGCTGCCGGTGATGCGCGCGCCCTTGAGCGGCTGGCTGGCAGCGTATTCCTGGCGGATGGCCATCAGACCGGGCATCTCGGTCTCGGCGATGTTGAGTTCCTTGCGGCCCCAGGCGGCCAGGCTCAGGTCGGCCACGTGGTAGTCGGAGAAGATGGATTCGGTCAAAGCGTTCATGGGGTCACTCCAGTCGATGTCCGCAGCATCCGGCGGCGCGTCCGAGGGAGGTGGGAACGCTGGACGTTGCTCACCCCGAAGACTCGCCGCGAACGCGAGCGGGTGAGCGCCGTTGCCTATGAAAGGGGCCCGAGCCTGGGGCGGTCAGGGGGCCTGACGCCTTGCAACGCTCCTCGGACGCGAAGGGCGCATTGTAGGGGCGCCGACCACCTGCCTGTGGGGGTTTTGGCGCGTTGCGGGAGTTGGCCGGGGCGGGCGTGGATTCCTGCCCGGGGCGGATCGGGGGGGCTGACGGGCGGGCTGATGGGCGGGCCGCCCGGGCGCGGTGAGTCAGCGCTCGCCCTGGCGGTACGGCTTCATGAGCGCCTGCGGATAACTTGCCCGGCGCGCCACCAGCACCAGGGCGACGATGGCCATCAGATAGGGCAGCATGAGGTAGACCTGATAAGGCAGCTCGATCTGGCCGAGCAGCCCGCCGGCCTGCTGCAGGCGCAGCTGCAGGGCGTCGAAGAAGGCGAACAGCAGCGCGCCCAGCAGCGCCTTGCCCGGCCGCCAGCTGGCGAACACCACCAGCGCCACACACACCCAGCCGCGCCCGTTGACCATGTTGAAGTAGAAGGCGTTGAAGGCCGAGAGGGTGAGAAAGCCGCCCGCCACGCCCATCAGGCCTGAGCCGGCCATGACCGCGCCCAGGCGCAGCTTGACGACCGACAAGCCCTGGCCTTCCACGGCGGCCGGGTTCTCGCCCACCATGCGCACCGCCAGGCCCAGCGGCGTGCGGTAGAGCCCCCAGGCGATGGCCGGCACCAGGGCCAGGGCGAGCACGGTCAGCGCGGTCTGCTGGTTCAGCACCGGGATGGGCCAGTTGGCGAGCGGCGCGAAGGGCTCGATGGTGGGCGGGCGCTCGACCTTGGGAAAACTCACCCGGTAGGCGTAGCTCGCCAGGCTGGTGGCCAGCAGCGTCATGCCCAGCCCGGCGACGTGCTGCGACAGCGGCAGCAGCACGGTCAGCACGGCGTGGACGAGGCCCAGCAGCGCGCCGCACAGGGCGGCTACCAGCACGCCGGTCCACAGGCCGTGGCCGGCGTAGACCGTGAGCCAGCCGGCGAAGGCGCCCGCGACCATGATGCCCTCGATGCCCAGGTTGAGCACCCCGGCGCGCTCGCACAGCAGCACGCCCAGCGTGCCCAGGATGAGCGGCGTGGCGATGCGCAGCACGGCCACCCAGAAGGGCGCGGCGGCGAGCAGGTCCAGCAGGTCGGTCATGGTGGCGGCCTCGTCGTCATGGCGTCACGCGTCATGTGCCATCACTTCCAGCGCAGCCGGTACGCCGACAGCAGCGTCGCCACCAGCGCCGACAGCAGCGCCACGGCGACGATGACGTCGGCGATGTAGGTCGGCACGCCGACCGCGCGGCTCATGCTGTCCGCGCCGACCAGGATGCCGGCGACGAACACGGCGGCAGCCACCACGCCCAGCGGATGCAGCCCGGCCAGCATGGCGATGACGATGCCGCTGCTGCCGTAGCCGGGCGACATGTCCAGCGTGAGGTAGGTCGTGCGCCCGGCCACCTCGACCGCGCCGGCCAGCCCGGCCAGCGCACCGGAGAGCAGCGCGACCAGCAGCGTGGTGCGCGCCACCGGCATGCCGGCAAAGGCGGCGGCGCGGGCGTTGGCGCCCACGGCGCGGATCTCGAAACCCAGCGTGGTGCGCGCCAGCAGCGCCCACAGCAGCACGGCCAGGCCGACGGCGATCAGCAGCCCGGTGTGCACGCGGCTGCGGGCGATGAGCTTGTCCAGCTGCAGCGTGTCGGCCAGCGCGATGCTCTGCGGCCAGCCCATGGCGCCGGGGTCCTTCATCGGCCCGTCCAGCATGGCCGAGACGAACAGCAGCACGACGAAGGTGAGCAGCAGCGTGGTCACCACCTCGTCCACGCCGAAGCGGCTCTTCAGCCAGGCCGGCAGCAGCAGTAGCAGGGCGCCGGCCAGCATGGCGGCGGCGAACATGAGCGCCATCAGCAGCGCGGGCGGCGCCGTGCTTTCCGCCACCCAGCCGCCGATGGCCACGGCGGCCAGCGCGCCGCCGTAGAGCTGGCCCTCGGCGCCGATGTTGTACAGGCGCGCCCGGAAGGCCACGGCGGCG
The DNA here is from genome assembly GCA_046045865.1 of Pseudomonadota bacterium. GTDB lineage: Bacteria > Pseudomonadota > Gammaproteobacteria > Burkholderiales > Burkholderiaceae_C > Sphaerotilus. The sequence continues at coordinate 12,803 of JBJOKY010000009.1, forward strand.
GCCAGCCCGGTGAGGATGAGCGGCGTGGCGCGCGTGAGCGTCTCGGTCCAGGCGAAGCGCGAGCCGAAGCCGCCTTCGAGCAGCAGCGCGTAGGCCTTGCCCACCGGCGCACCCGCCCAGGCCACCAGCCCCGAGGTGACGAGCAGGGTGAAGGCGATGGCGGCCAGCGGCGCGAGCACGCGCGGCAGGGACAGGCGCCAGCCAGCGCCGGGTGGGCGGGCTTCAAGGCGCATGGGGCGACGCGTCCGGGGCGGCGGGCAGATTGCCGGTGGCTGGTGGCACCGGCCTGGGGGCATGAGCGGGTGCGTTCGTGCCTGCGGTCGAGGCGGCGGCGGCTTGGCCGGCCATCGCCAGGCCGAGTTCCGCCAGCGTCCAGTCCGCGGTGCGGCGCGCGGCGGTGAGCCGGCCGTGGTGCATCACGGCGATGTGATCGGCCAGCGCGCGGATCTCGTCCAGGTCCTCGCTGATGAGCAGCACCGCCGCGCCGGCGGCGCAGGCGTCGAGCAGTTGCTGGTGCACGTAGGCGACCGCGCCGACGTCCAGGCCCCAGGTGGGCTGGTCGGCGACGATGAGGCGGGGCGCGCCGGGCGGCTGGGCGCCGGCGGCCGGGGTCGATGTCGATGTCGATGTGCCTGCTGCGGTCGTTGATGCCGTGCGGGCTGATGTGCCGGCACTCGCCGCGGCATCCGCCGGCCGCCCCATCAGCGCCCGGCCGAGGATGAGTTTTTGCAGATTGCCGCCCGAGAGCCGCCGCACCGGCGTGGCCAGGCCCAGGCCTTCGGTGCCGCGCACGTCGAAGCGTTCGACCAGGGTGCGGGCGTGGGCCAGCGCCACATCGCGGCGCAGCAGGCCGAAACGCGCCACGGGTGGTTCGGCGTAGCGCTCCAGCACGGCGTTTTCCCACACGCTGAGGTCGGCCACGGCGCCGACGGCATGGCGGTCCTCGGGCACCCTCGCCACACCGGCATCGACCCAGGCGCGCGGCCGGGCGGGCAGGGCGGCGCCACTCAGGTTGAGCTGGCCGGCGCTCGGCGCGGCCAGGCCGAAACACAGCTCGGCCAGGGCCTGCTGGCCGTTGCCCGACACACCGGCGATGGCGACGATCTCGCCCGCGTGCACGCTGAGCGAGACGCTGTCCAGGCGTGGCCGCGCGGCAGCGGCGTCGCGTGCCGGTACGGTCACGCCCTGCAGCACCAGGCAGGGCGCGCCGCGCGCCGCCGTGGCGCTGCCGCGTGTGGGCAGTTCGACGCGCCGGCCGACCATCAGCTCGGCCAGTTCGGCGGCCAGGGGGGCGGCGGTGCGGGCACCGGCGGCGGCGTCGGGGCTGGCGCTGGCCGGGGCGGCGTCCGGGCGCGGCACGTTCCGCATCGCCACCAGCTTGCCGCCGCGCAGCACGGCCACGCGGTGCGAGATGGCCAGCACCTCGTCGAGCTTGTGGCTGATGAAGATGATGGCCAGGCCGTCGGCCACCAGGCGGCGCAGGGTGGCGAAGAGCGAGCCGACCTCCTGCGGCGTGAGCACCGCGGTGGGTTCGTCCAGGATCAGGATGGAGACGCCGCGCGTGAGTGCCTTCAGGATCTCGACGCGCTGGCGTTCGCCCACCGAGAGCGTGGCCACACGCGCCTCGGGGTTGACCGCCAGGCCCAGGCGCTCGGCCGTGGCGACCAGCTTCGCCCGCGCGGCGCGGCGCGCCGAGGCCGGGCGCCAGAGCGGCTCGGTGCCGAGCATGACGTTGTCCAGCACGCTCAGGTTGTCGGCCAGGGTGAAGTGCTGGTGCACCATGCCCACGCCGGCCGCCAGGGCGGCGCGCGGGTCGCCCGGCGGCAGGCGCTCGCCGCGCACGCGGATCTCGCCCGCGTCGGCCGTGTAGTGGCCGAACAGGATGGAGACCAGCGTGCTCTTGCCCGCGCCGTTCTCGCCCAGCAGGGCGAGCACCTCGCCGGCGGCCAGCTGCAGGGTGATGGCATCGTTGGCCAGCAGCGGGCCGAAGCGCTTGGTGATGCCGCGCAGGTCGAGCACCGGCGGCGCGGGCGCCGGGCCGGCCATCACCTGGCGGTCGACTTGGGCTGGCTGTCGTCCACCTTGACCGCGAAGCTGCCGTCGAGGATGGCTTTTTCCCTGGCCTTGACCTTGGCGGCCAGATCGGCCGGCACCTTCTTCTCGAAGCTGCCCAGCGGCGCCAGCTCGCTGCCCTTGTGCTTCATGAGCGAGTAGGGGCCGTAGTCCTCGGCGGCGAACTTGCCGGCCTTCACGGCGGCCAGGGCGGCGGCGATGGTCGGCTCCATGTTCCACAGCGCCGACGACACGACCGTCTCGGGATACTGCGCCTGGGTGTTGATGACGTTGCCGATCGCCAGCTTGCCCTTTTCCTTGGCCGCGTCGCTCACGCCGAAACGTTCGGCGTACATCACGTCCGCGCCCTTGTCGATCATGGCGAAGGCGGCTTCCTTGGCCTTGGGCGGGTCGAACCAGCTGTTGATGAAGCTCACGCTGAACTCGACCTTGGGGTTCACCTCCTTGGCGCCGGCCATGAAGGCGTTCATCAGCCGGTTCACCTCGGGGATGGGGTAGCCGCCGACCATGCCGATCTTGTTGGTCTTGGTGACGCCGCCGGCGACCATGCCGCTCAGGTAGGCCGGCTCCTGGATGTAGTTGTCGAAGACGGCGAAGTTGGGCGCCTGCGGCTTGCCCGAGCTGCCCATCAGGAAGGCGACCTTGGGATAGTCCTTGGCGACCTTGCGGGCGGCGGCCTCGACGGCGAAGGATTCACCCACCACCAGGGTGTTGCCGGCCTCGGCGTACTGGCGCATGACGCGTTCGTAGTCGGCGTTGCTGACGTTCTCGCTGAACACGTATTCGATCTCGCCACGCGCCACCGCGGCCTTGAGGGCCTTGTCGATGCGGCTGACCCACTGCTGTTCCACCGGCACGGTGTAGATGGCGGCCACCTTGAGCTTGGCCGACTGGGCGAGCACGGGGCCGGGCAGCAGGGTGGCCAGGGCCAGGGTGGCCAGGGCGCTGAGGCTGAGCAGCAGGGGGCGACGGGTCAGGCGCAGGGGCATGGAAGTCCTCGTGAAGGTGGTTCGTCGGGGGGAGGGTCCGGGGCGGTCGGCACCGCGGCGTGACGCAGTGCACGGTTGAGCGTCGGCGATTAAGCAAGACATGTTCCCTGCGGTCAATGCGGCTTGCCCGGGGTGGACATGCGCCTGACATCCGGTTGGACAGCGCGCCGTCATGTGGCGCCGCATAAAATTCACCCGCCGCAGCCCCGGTCCTCGGCGGCCGGCCCCGCTGGCGCCCCGCCGCCGCCTTTTTGCAGTCCCCTCGCGCAACCTGCCCGTGCCCCTGCCGCGCCGGGCCATGCCTCCCATGGAACTCTCCGCCCTCACCGCCCTGTCTCCGCTGGATGGTCGTTACGCCGCGCGCCTGGCCAAGCTGCGCCCCCTGCTGAGTGAATTCGGTCTCATGCACCGGCGCGTGCAGGTCGAGGTCGAGTGGTTCATCGCGCTGTCGGACGCGGGGTTCGCCGAGTTCGCGCCCCTGACCGAGGCGTCGCGCGGCCTGCTGCGCTCGCTGGTGGTGCGCTTTGGCGAGGCCGACGCCCAGGCCATCAAGGACATCGAGAAGCGCACCAACCACGACGTCAAGGCGGTCGAGTACTGGATCAAGCAGCGCTTCACCGACCACCCCGAGCTGGCCGCGGCCTCGGAGTTCGTGCACTTCGCCTGCACCAGCGAGGACATCAACAACACCAGCCACGCCCTGATGCTCAAGGGCGCACGCGACGAGGTGCTGCTGCCCGCCATCGACGCGCTGTGCGACCGCCTGCGCGGCATGGCCCACGTGTTCGCCGACCAGCCCATGCTCAGCCGCACGCACGGCCAGACCGCCAGTCCCACCACGGTGGGCAAGGAAGTCGCCAACGTGCTGGCGCGCCTGCTGACCGCGCGTGAACGTGTCGCCGCCGTGCCGCTGCTGGCCAAGATGAACGGCGCCGTGGGCAACTACAACGCCCACCTGTCGGCCTACCCCGAGCACGACTGGGAGGCCTTCAGCCGCAGGCTGATCGAGCAGCGCCTGGGCCTGGCCTTCAACCCCTACACCATCCAGATCGAGCCGCACGACTACATGGCCGAGCTGTTCGATGCGCTCACCCGCATCAACACCATCCTGATCGACTGGTCGCGCGACGTCTGGGGCTACATCAGCCTGGGCTACTTCAAGCAGAAGCTGCGCGACGGCGAGGTCGGCTCGTCCACCATGCCGCACAAGGTCAACCCGATCGACTTCGAGAACGCCGAGGGCAACTTCGGTCTCTCGACCGCGCTGCTGACCCACCTCTCCCAGAAGCTGCCGGTGAGCCGCTGGCAGCGCGACCTGACCGATTCCACCGTGCTGCGCAACATGGGCGTGGCGGTGGGCTACGCCCTGCTGGGCTACGACAGCCTGCAGCGCGGCCTGGGCAAGCTGGAGCTGAACGCTGCGGCGCTCGATGCCGACCTGAACGACGCCTGGGAGGTGCTGGCCGAGCCCATCCAGACGGTGATGCGCCGCCACGGCCTGCCCGAGCCCTACGAGCTGCTCAAGCAGTTCACGCGCGGGCGGCCGATGACACGCGAGCTGATGCAGGGTTTCATCGCCGAACTCGGCCTGCCCGAGGCCGAGAAGAAGCGCCTGCTGACGCTCACGCCGGCCAGCTACACAGGGCGGGCCGCAGCGCTGGCGCGCCGCATCTGAACCGCTGCACGGGCATGGACAGGGCTGCCCCGACATGAGCAGCTACAGCTCCATGTCCCCCAGCATCGTCGGCCTGCGCGGCGTGCAGCTGTTCGCCGGCCTGGACGACGCCGTGCTGCACGAGGTGGCCGGGCACTGCCACTTCCGGCGCTACCTGGCCAGCACCACGGTCGTGGCGCGCCACGACGACGACCACGCGCTGTACCTGCTGATCGCCGGGCGGCTGCGCGTGGTGGCGCTGTCACCCTCGGGCCGCGAGGTGAGCTACCGTGACCTGGGCGCCGGCCAGTTCCTGGGCGAGATCGCCGCCATCGACGGCGGGCCGCGCTCGGCCACCGTGGTGGCGCTGGAGGAGTCGCTGCTCGCGCGGCTGCCGGCGGCCGACTTCATGGACCTGCTGCGCCGTCACTGGTCCATCAACGAGCGCATCCTGAGCCACCTGGCCGGCAACGTGCGCCAGCTCACCGAACGCGTGTACGAGATCGCCACGCTGAGCGTGCAGCAGCGCGTCGCGGCCGAGCTGCTGCGCCTGGCGCTGGCGCAGGCCGGCAGCGCCAACCGGGTGCTGCTGCAGCAGGTGCCCACCCACCACGAGCTGGCCACCCGCATCGGCAGCTACCGCGAGCAGGTGACGCGCGAATTCGCCGGCCTGGTGCGCCTGGGCCTGCTGAGCAGGCACGACGCCGGCATCGTCGTCGAGGACATCGGGCGCCTGTCCGAACTGATCGCCCCCACCCGCGCGGGCGGCTGAAGCCGCCTCAAGGCGATGCCCTGCGGCCGTCTGCCCGGGGCTGGCCGGGCGTGCCGCCCATCTGTCTGCGGCGGTGCGCAACCGCACATGCCTGGCGCTGGCGTGGCTCCTAGACTGGTTTTCACAGTGCAGCAACCACCGCACCCGAGGTGCGGAGGACGTTGCCAGAAAACCAGGAGGACCCCATGACCATCGCCCTGAACCTGTCGTCGCGCCGCCTGAGCCCTGTTCAGCTCCGGCACGCCTTGCCGGAGACCCAGATGATGCCGTTCGATCACCTGCCCCCCAAGCCGGCGCCGTGCGTCGGTGCACCGCTGGCCGACATGGTGGCAGCCACCCGCAGCCTGCTCAACGCCTGGGACCGCGCCATGTCCGGCTGGCGTGCCAACCCGCAGGCGACGGCGCGCGATACGCTGGCCACGCCCAGCGGCTTCGATCGCGCATATTTCTCGCCCAGCCTGCCCGGTCCGGCGCGCGAGGCGGATGCCGGCCGGCCGGCGGTCACCGGCCACGGCCAGCATGAGCCGGCGCCCGCCAGCATCGCCCCCACCCACAGCCTGACCGCGCGCATGCTGGACGGCTTCCAGGTCTGGCTGGATGGCGAGCCGCTGGCCGAGCTGCCCTGCGGCAAGGCACGCTCGCTGCTGCAGGTGCTGCTGCTGCAGCGCCGCCGGCCGATCTCGCGCAAGCGCCTGTGCGCCATGTTCTGGCCGGACGCGGATGCCGCCAGCGCACGCAACAGCCTGAACGTCACCCTGCACCGCCTGCGCCGCGCCCTGGGCAAGGTCAACCTGCTGCGCCACAGCGACGAGGGCTACCAGCTCTTCGTGCCGGGCGAGGTCTGGCTCGATGTCGAGCACTTCACCTACAACGCCGACCTGGCCTACGCCGAGGAGATGGGCGGCCACACCGGCGCGGCCATCACCTACTACGAGGCGGCGGCGGCGCTGTACCACGCCGACCTGCTCGACGCGGGCGAGGACGAGCCGGCCCTGATGTCAGACTGCCAGGCCCTGCGCGAGCGCTGCGGCGAGGTGCTGGAACGCCTGGCTGCGCTGCGCGAGCAGGTCGGCGACCTGCACGGCTGCCTGCGCGCCACGCTGCGCCACCTGGCGCAGGACGAATGCAACGAGGGTGCGCACCAGCGCCTGATGCGTTGCTATGCCCGCCTGGGCCAGCCGCAGCTGGCCGCACGCCAGTACCGCGCCTGCGTCACGGCCCTGCGCCTGCAACTGGGTCAGCACCCCAGCGGTGCCACGACGATGCTGTCCCGGCGCATCGCGCTGCGCGAAGCCGTCTAGCGCTCCGCGTCCCGCATCGCTACCGGCTGCACCCCTGCCGTCGTCGCCCGCCGGACCTGCCGGGGCGCGGCGCGACGGCTCACGCCCGTGCGACCCGGTCGGCCTTGCCTGCTGCTGTTGTTATCCCGCCCGTCTAAGGAGGTCGACCTACATGTCCAGTGCCATGGTGCCGCAGCCGCGTCACGAGTCGTCACCCCAGGGCGGCGGCCCGGCCATGTCAACGCTGTCGGCAGCGGCGGTGCCGTGTGCGCGCCCGTTGCCCGGTGCCGAGGGCGGGGGCGAGCTGGCCGGCGCCACGGTGCACCAGCTGCCCGACCGATGGGCCGACCGCCGCTCGGTGACCTTTCTCTTCACCGACATCGAGGGCAGCACGCGGCTGTGGGAGCAGCGCCCCGCGGCCATGCAGACGGCCCTGCGCCGCCATGACGAGCTGGCCCACCAGGCCGTGGCGGCACACGGCGGACGCATCATCAAGATGACGGGCGACGGCCTGCATGCCGCCTTCGCCCAGCCGCTGGCCGCGGTGCAGGCGGCGCGCGACTTCTGCCTGGCGCTGGGCGCGGCCAGCCGCGACGGCCTGCCCGTGCCGCTGCTGGCGCGCTGCGGCCTGCACCTGGGCTACGACGAGCAGCGTGGCGGTGACTTCTTCGGCCGCGACGTGAACCGCGCCGCGCGCATCATGCAATGCGCCCACGGCGGGCAGATCCTGATGTCGGCGGCCGTCGCCGCACGTGTCGGCGCGGCCCTGGCGGGCGACGCCGGCGCCGCCGTGCTCGACCTGGGCCTGGTGCGCCTGCGCGACCTGAGCGAGCCCGAACGCGTGCACCAGCTGCTGCACCCGGCGCTGCGTGCGCAGTTCCCGGCCCTGCGAACGCTGGCCAGCACGCCCAACAACCTGGCCCAGCAGCTCAACAGCTTCGTCGGCCGCGAACGCGAGCTGGCCCAGGCCCAGGCCCAGCTGGCACGCAGCCGGCTGCTCACCCTCGTCGGCCTGGGTGGCATCGGCAAGACACGACTGGCCATGCAGCTGGCCGCCCAGGTGCTGGACGACTACCCGGACGGTGTGTGGTTCGTCGAACTGGCGCCGCTGGCCGACCCGCAGCTCGTGCCGCAGGCCGTGGCCACGGTGCTGGGCGTGAAGGAGGAGGCCGGCCAGGGCGTGACCGAGGCGCTCACCCGCTTCGTCGCCGACCGGCGCCTGCTCGTCACCTTCGACAACTGCGAGCACGTGGTGCAGGCCTGTGCCGACCTGGCCGGCCAGCTGCTGCGCGCCGGCGCGGGCGTGAAGCTGCTGGCCACCAGCCGCGAGGCGCTGCAGATCGGCGCCGAGAGCCTGTACGCCGTGCCGCCGCTGGGCGTGCCCGGGCACCGGCGCGTGCCCACCGTGGCCGAGGTGGTGGCCGAGGCCTCGGTGCAGCTGTTCGCAGACCGGGTGCGTGCGGTGCAGCCCGATTTCCGTGTCGATACCGGCAACGCGCTGCAGGTGGCGGCCATCGTGCGCCAGCTCGACGGCCTGCCGCTGGCGCTGGAGCTGGCCGCGGCGCGGGTGCGCCAGATGACGGTGGCGCAGCTGGCCGAGCGCATCGCCGACCGCTTCCGCCTGCTGCGCAACGGCGACCGCTGCGCCCTGCCGCGCCAGCAGACCCTGCGCGCCCTGATCGACTGGAGCCACGACCTGCTGTCACCTGACGAGCGGGTGCTGTTCCGCCGCCTGAGCGTGTTCGCCGGCGGCTGGACGCTGGAGGTGGCCGAGGCCGTGTGCGGCCAGTGGAATTCGGAGTTCGGCGCCTGCGGCGAGGTGCTGGACCTGCTCGGCGCCCTGGTCGACAAGTCGCTCGTGAGCCTGGACCGCGAGCGCGGGCGCTACCGCATGCTCGAGACCGTGCGGCAGTACGCCCAGCACAAGCTGGCCGACGCCGGCGAGGCCGGGCCGCTGCGCCGGGCCCATCTGCTGACCTATCTGCAGCAGGCAGAGCGCCTGCGCGCCGGCCTGGGCGGGCCCGAGCAGGGCGCCTGCATCGAGGCCCTGGACCTGGAGCGCGAGAACCTGCTGGCCTGCCACGCCGCCTGCGACCAGGAGCCCGACGGCGCCGACCTGGGCGTGCGCCTGGCCTCGGCCCTGCGGCGCTACTGCATCGACCGTGGCCTGCTCGGCCTGGGCCTGCGCCTGGCCACCGATGCCCTGCTGCGGCTGCCGGCCTCGCGCCGCGATGCGGTGCGCTGCAACGCGCTGTTCGACATCGGCCAGCTCTGCTACTTCACCGGCCATTACGCCCGCGCCCGCGGCTATCTGGAGGAGGTGCTGGTGCTGGCGTGCGAGCTGGGGGACCGGGAGCTGGAGTTCGACGTGTCGGCGGTGCTCGGTACCTGCCTGATGGGCCTGGAGGAGCCTGTGGCGGCTGAATCGATCCTGTCGAGGTCCTACCGGTTGGCTCGCGAGCTGGGGCAGGACCGGCGCCTGGCTCTCGCGACGAACTGCCTGGCGCAGTGCCATCGAACCCAGAGCCGATGGCACAGCGCCATTGCCTTGAACGAGGAGTGTTACCAGCTCTCGATCAGCGACGGTGATCAGCACCTGGCTGGGGTTGCGCTACTCAACCTTGTGATGCTGCATGTCGAGTGCAGGCAGGCGCCTGGGGCCCTGCGTCGCCTGGTGCAGGCGGCTGCACTTGATCCCGTTCAATCCTCGCCATTCCTCATGCAGAGCCTGTTCGAGGCTGCGACCGGCGTTGCGGTCTGTCTGTCGGCCTGGGGTCAGGCACGGCGCTGCATGGCGGTGGCCAAGGCCCTGTCGGCCAGCAACGGGCTGCAATGCGACCCAGCCGACGAGGACTTCCTGAATCGCCAGATAGAGGCCGTGAACCGGGCGCTTGGCGAGCAGCAGGTCCGGCATGCGGTCCAGGACGCTGCGCACATGGACCTCGACCTGGGTGACCTGCTGTTCGAGTTGCAGGTCTGGCTGGACCAGCTGGCGCCCATGCTTGTCGATGAGCGTCCTGCCCCGCGTGATTGCAGCCTCGGCATCACCACGGCGAATTGTGGCGACGATGTCGCGTGATCCTGACCTCCCGAGACTCGTGCTCGTGGCGTTGATGGGTCGGATGAACCTGCCGACGCCGGTCTGCCGGGCCGCCCTGGTGTTCAGTGCCCCCCGAAGCCCCGGCTGCGCAGCAGTGCGTCGGCGTTGACATCCCGGCCGCGGAAGCGCCGGAAGGCCTCGTCCGGCGGGGTGCTGTTGCCCACGCTCAGGATGTGGCGGTGCAGCCGGTCGACCAGCTCGCGGTCGTAGAAGCTGCCAGCGCCCTCGAAGGCCTCGATGGCGTCGGCCACCAGCGCGTCAGCCCAGAGGTAGACGTAGTAGCCGGCCGAGTAGTGGTCACCCGCGAAGATGTGGCCGAAGTGCGGCGGGCGGTGCCGCATCGTGACGGCGGACGGGCAGTCCAGCGCCTGCATCAGGTCTAGCTCGAAGGCCGCGGGGTCGACGTCGGGTGTGCCGGTCAGGCTGTGCAGGCGCATGTCGTACAGCGCCGAGAGCAGGTATTCGCAGCTCGCCATGCCCTGCATGAAGTGGCGCGACTGGTCGAGCGCCGCCAGCAGCGTGGCCGGCAGCGGCTCGCCGGTGGCGACGTGGCGGGCAAAACGCCCCAGCACCTCGGGCGTGCGCAGCCAGCGTTCGGTGATCTGGCTGGGGAACTCGACGAAGTCGCTCTTCACCGCCGTGCCTGCCAGCGTCGGGTAGGTGACCGACGACAGCAGGCCGTGCAGGCCGTGGCCGAACTCGTGGAACAGCGTGGTCGCGTCGCCCCAGGAGATGAGCACCGGCTCGCCCGGTCGGGCCGCGGCGTTGAAGTTGGAATTGTTGGTGACGATGGGCAGCACCGGCGCGCCAGTGTCCAGCCGGTGCTGGTCGCGCACGCTGCTCATCCACGCGCCGGACAGCTTGCCCTTGCGCGCATAGGGGTCGAAATAGAACACGCCTACGGGCTGGCCGCCCCGCGCGACCTGCCACGCCGTGACATCGGGGTGGAAGACCGGTGCCTCGGGCAGCGACGTGAAGTCCAGGCCGTAGAGCTCGTGCGCGACCCAGAACATGGCGTCGCGCAGCCGGTCGAGCTGCAGGTAGGGCTTGAGTGCGTGTTCGTCGAAGCTGTATTTCTCGGCGCTGAGCTTTTCGGCGTAGTAGCGCCAGTCCCAGGCGGCGACTGCCGGCGCCGATCCGGTGCGGCCGGCCTGGCGGTGTTCGTGTTCGGCCAGGGTCTGCAGTTCGGCGATCTCCTCGCGCGCCCTGGCGCTGGCGGCGTGCCACAGGCGTTCCAGCAGGGTCAGCGCGGCCTCGGGCGTGCCGGCCATGTTGTCGGCAGTCGTCCAGGCGGCATGGTGGGGGTGGCCGAGCAGTTCGGCGCGCTCGCGCCGCAGCCGCAGCATCTGGCCGATGAGGGGCTTGTTGTCGTGTTCGCCCGGGTGGTCACCGCGGCTGCCGAACAGCCGCCAGGCGCGCTCGCGCAGGCCGCGGCTGGTCGCGCCGCGCAGCAGTGCCTCGATCACCGAGCGCGTGTTGGCAAAGCGCCAGAGCCCCGGCTGGCCGGCCTGGGTGGCCGCAGCCGCGGCGCCGGCGACCAGATCGGCCGGCAGGCCAGCCAGTTCGGCGGGATCGTCCACCAGCAGGGCGTGGTTCTCCTCGTCGGCCAGCTGGTTCTGGCTGAAGCGGGTATAGAGCTGCGCCAGTTCGGCGTTGATCGACGTGAGCCGCGCCTGTTCGGCCGGCCCCAGCATGGCGCCTTCGCGCTGGAAGCGCTGCAGCGTCACCTCGACCAGGCGGCGTTGCTCGTCGTCCAGCCGGGCCAGCGCGGCGGCGTCGACTGCCACGGCCGCGATGCGGGCATAGAGCGCACGGTCCTGCGTCGTGCGGTCGCGAAAGGCCGCCAGCTGCGGCGCCATGCGGGCGTCGACCGCGCGCACCTCGGCATCGCTCAGGCTGCTGGACATGATGCTGAACAGCCGTGTCGAACGGTCCAGGGCCTGACCGGCACGCTCGAGCGCGACGAGGGTGTTGTCGAAATCGGGCGGCGCCGGGTTCGCGGCGATGGCGTCGATCTCGGCCCGGCCGGCCGCCATGGCGCGGGTGAGTGCGGGCTCCACATCGGCCACCGTGTAGCTGCCGAAGGCAGGCAGGCCGCCGCAGGGGCCGTCGGTCCAGGCGCCGAGCAGGGCGTCGCCCGGGGTGGGGGAAAGCTGGGTCATCTCGCGCCTCCTGTGCCGTGGTTGCGCCATCGCGCGATGGCTGGGCGACCAAGTCTAGAGGGGCGATGTCGGCCTGCGCGCCTGCCGGTTCAACCATCAGGGGGATGGCGCCGCGACCGATTCCGACGCAGCGGCAGAACTCAGCTGGCGCGAGTTCCTCGGGTCGCGGAAGATCATGGCGCGCGCTGGCAGTGTGCCCGCCTCCGCGGCCGCCACCGCCGCCTGCACCACGTGGTGGTGAGCGCTTTTCGGGCAGACCGGGTCGGCGGCGGTCACGTCCCTGGCCAGCATGTAGGCCTGGCAGCGGCAGCCGCCCAGGTCCTTCTCCCTGTCCGGGCAGGAGGTGCAGGGCTCCTTCATCCAGCCGGTGCCGCGGTAGCGGTTGAAGCCTTCGCTGTCGTACCAGATCTCGCGCATCGGCGTGGTCGCCACGTTGGGGAAGTCCAGGCCGGGCAGCATGCGCGCGGTGTGGCAGGGCAGGGCGGTGCCGTCGGGCGTGATGGTGAGAAAGATGTTGCCCCAGCCGTTCATGCACTTCTTGGGGCGGCCGTCGTGATAGTCCGGCGCCACGAAGAAGAGCTTCATGGCGCGGCCGCCGGCTGCCACGCGCGCCTCGATGCGGGCCCGCCAGGCGGCGGTGGTGGCTTCGGCCGCGGCGAGTTGCGCCCGCGTGGGCAGCAGGTGCTCGCGGTTCACCAGCGCCCAGCTGTAGTACTGCGAGTTGGCCAGCTCGACGTATTCGGCGCCCAGTTCGTCGGCCATGGCGATGATGCGGTCGAGGTGATCGATGTTCAGGCGGTGGATCACCACGTTGAGCACCATGGGCCAGCCCTGGGCCTTGATGAGCTCGCCGACGCGCTGCTTGAGGTGGAAGGTCTTGGTGTGCGAGAGGAAATCGTTCATCTCGCGCGTGCTGTCCTGGAAGCTCAGCTGCACATGGTCCAGCCCGGCGGCCTTGAGCGAACGCGCCCGTTCGGGCGTCAGGCCCACGCCCGAGGTGAGCAGGTTGGTGTAGTAGCCCAGGCGGTGAGCCTCGGCGATGAGGTCTTCCAGATCGTCGCGCAGCAGCGGTTCGCCGCCCGAGAAGCCGCATTGCACGGCGCCGAGTTCGCGCGCCTCGCGCAGGGTCTTGATCCAGCCGGCGGTGTCCATCTCGTGCTCACGGGCCGCGAAGTCGGTCGGGTTGTAGCAAAACACGCAGTGCAGCGGGCAGCGGTAGGTCAGCTCGGCCAGCAGCCACAGCGGCGGGCCGGGGCGGGTGACGTCGAGCTTGGCCGCGGGCGAGGCGGTGGTGCTGATGGTGGTGTTCACGCCGGCCTCTGCGGCCAGCAGCCGGGCGACCTGACCGTCGGCCTGTTGCCGGATCTCGCTCATGATGCGGCGGGCTCCGGGTTCGTGGCCGGTGCCTGCAGCTTCACCCAGCCCTGAGCCGAGGCCATGCGCAGGAAGGCTTCCACATCGCCACGCAGGCCCTGGGCGTTGAAGGCGGCTTCGAGCTGGGCGACCACGCTGGCCAGGTCGCGCTCGCCATCACAACGGCTCAGGATCTCGCCTGCGCTCTGGTTGAGCTTGACCATGCCCTCGGGGTAGAGGATGAC